>CBDTVL010000375.1:0-3198 GCA_965363755.1 uncultured Sulfitobacter sp. | reverse complement strand
GGGGCGGCAATTTTATTTTAAAAAGAAGGCTGAACTTGTTACAAAAAATACACAACTTGATCAGAGACCAAACTGACTGAAACCGACAAGGCAATCTAATGGCACCAATCCGCCAGGACAAAGGCTGCTCTTTACCCTGACTCTTCTATGACGTCCCAGGCAGCCCTGCTGAGAAGCGAAGCCAACCGCCGAACCTCCTGCATTTCCTGACTGCGCAGTCCGTGGCGAAAATTTGGATGGTCCACTCCTGCTAGCGCGCCTCCACCCGCACCGTGCATCCTGCAAACGTTCCAGCCTCGGACAGCGGGGGATTTGCATAGAAGGCCAGTCCGCTTTGAATGGGCCGTGCATCTGGGGGCGTCATGCGCCCTTTGCTTGGGGTTACCGTCACTTTTCATCGTCAGACCTCCTACCGCGCGTGACGTTGCCGCTCACATCCTCGGGATGCCGCAACCCTGCCTGTACGTGAGGCAACTGGCGCAGGCGACACCAAACCGGACCTTTGTGCTGTCCGCAGCTAAGGGCTAGTTCGAGCCCAGAGTGACCAATGCTGCAACAAGCACATTTCGGCGTTAAGGGCGGAAAGCATGTGTAATTGGGCTGCCTCTGTTCTGAGGTCGAGCTCCCGATAAGATCGCATCAAGACCCCAAGAACGGGCGCCATCCTTAGATGAATTGAGTACGGTCACTACGAAAGAGCAAACCAATAGCGAACTGCCCAACGTGCGGGCCATTTATATCGCGCCGAGCGCCGGAGAACCGATGGAACGCGTCGCATCGGTTGAGGCCGTTGCGGGACGCGGCCTAAAAGGTGACCGATATTTTGCCGAAACGGGGCGTTGGTCGGGCACCGTTGACAGTGAAGTGACGCTCATCGCACAGGAAGATTTAGACCACATGTCGGCGCGGTCAGATGTTCACGTTCAAAATGGGGAGCATCGAAGAAACATCATCACCAGAAATATTCTATTAGAGGCGCTGACGGGTAAACGGTTTTACATCGGATCAGCCCTGTTTGGATATGATCGCCCACGGCCACCCTGCACTTACATCAGAACGATAACCGAAGACGGCATGGGAAAAGCGTTGGGACGGAACTCTGGCATCTGTGCACGGTGCATAAATAGCGGCACGATCAAACAGGGCGACCGTATTAAGGTCCTTCAAATTACCGTGTGGCAGGCGCTGAGATATAGAGCTGCTTTAACGATGCAAAAATGGCAGGCATCAGGCCACGATGGCCACGAGAATTGAATGGCTGGATGCCAGGCTTGTGGATCGCAACAGTGGCTTTGGCGAGCGGGAGTACCGCTTCACCCACAAGCTCTTTCTAAGACGTTAGCTCCCTGCCAAGCTTGATCACCTCTTCAACCAGCAAATCGAAGTCCGCATTAACTGACCGGTGATTGGTGATATTGACCCGAATGGCGAGTTTTCCGTTCAGTTTGGTTGTCGATGGGGCGGCAATACCACTCTCCTGAAGGCTCATGACGATCTCTTCGTTAAGCCGGTTCAGCGCCGTATCTGTCAGGTCAGGAGCAACAAACCGAAAACAACAAATGTTCAAAGACACGGGTGTTGATAATTCAAGCTCTGACTGTGCTTTGACCAACTGCTCAAGGTATTTAGCCTGATTGCAGTTGTCTTCTACTTTTTCCAAAATGCGCTGCAAGCCATGCTCTTTTAGATGAAACCAGACTTTTAAAGCTCTAAAACCTCGTGAAAGTTCGGGACCATATTCGCAGAACCAGGGATTGCCCGCAGCAAGCCCACGGGGGGCGGCAGTGAGATACTCGCGCCTGAGCGTGAAAGCTTCGCGGTGCAGGTCTTCGCGTCGGATAAGCACGCATCCAGCATCGTACTGCACATGCATCCATTTGTGAAAATCGAAGGCAATGGAATCTGCGCGCTCAAGCCCATTGAAGCGGGGTTTGAGTTTGTCACTCATTGCGGCTACTGCACCGAAGGCACCATCGACATGAAACCAAAGATCATGTTCCTGACAGATATCGGAGATCGCGTTCAAGTCGTCGATAGCCCCGGTATTTACCGTTGCTGGGGACCCAACGACGCAGAAGGGGCGGTTACCATCGCGCAGGTCTTTTTCTATGGCTTGGCGCAATGCACCGATGTTCATTTGATACGTATCATCAACGGGAATGGATCGAAGGGCGTCAAGACCAAGGCCCAGAATGTCAAACGTGCGTGCAATGCAACTATGGGCTTCTGAGGATGTATATCCCACAAGCCGGACCTTGTCTGGTTGGACACCCTGCCGCCGGACGTCGTAGTCTGTCTTTGCATGTCTGGCAGCGGTCAGAGCGATTAGCGTCGCAATAGAAGTCCCGCTTACCACAAGGCCGCTTGATGTATGAGGGAAATCAAACAGGCCCTTCATCCAGTCAATGACTTGGCGCTCTACATATATCGCACCATGGTCCCGCCCGCCAAGATTGGAATTCATAGCCGATGCCATGGCGTCAGCGATGATTCCTCCAGGGGCGCCAGCACCATGCACCCATCCGGTAAATCTGGGATGTGTATTTCCAGTCGAATAGGGTAGCACCTGGGTAAGAAGATCCTCGCAAACCTTATCCGTGCCTTGACCCTTCATCGGGATTGGCTCTGCCAGGGCATCCTTGATGTTGTCGGGGACGGGAGTCCAAACAGGACGGTCGCAAGCATTTTCGACGTGGTCAATTGCTGCATCCAACATTGCGTGTGCGCGGCTCCTGAAAGCGTCCCAGTCATCTGGGTCTAGCGAACGGCGTGTTTCGTTGAGAACCTCTGTTTCATCTACCATTGTGACCAACCCCCGAATAAATTCACGCCAAGATGCTATGACGGTAGCTATTCGCGCCGATGCTTGCCAATACCGATTTTGCAAGCGACATTCTCAATATGCATAACGGATCGAATGGGATGCGTCGCTTGCATGATCTACCGCATATTTGGACGCAGCAATTGGGTGCGGCGAAGGATTGGTTTGTCGGCTGCCGACTGAAATCGGTCGGCTCATTTCTGGGGAGGATAAGATCATAGGACGATTCTTCGCGCTAAAGCGAGCCCGTCTGGAAGACGGGGGTTTTAGACCAAGGAGTGGATACTAAATGTATCTAAGATGCTATTTTTATTAGTTATATTTATCCAAACTATTGCGACTAATTGATCGCCAAAAATACGATTTTCTGCGGGAAT
>CBDTVL010000374.1:0-3203 GCA_965363755.1 uncultured Sulfitobacter sp. | reverse complement strand
GCTTCTGGCTCGAGGAATTCGCCGCTCCCTTTTACGTCTTTAAGGACGCGGGCGCTGAGATCACGCTGGCCTCACCAAAGGGCGGCCAGCCACCGCTCGATCCGTCAAGCGACGCGGTTGACGCCCAAACCAAAGCCACCAAGCGTTTCAAAGCTGATGAAGTGGCTCAGAAGGAGCTGGCCAACACTGCCGTGCTGTCCTCGATCTCTGCCGACGGGTTCGACGCTATCTTCTATCCCGGTGGTCACGGCCCGCTCTGGGACCTGGCCGAAGATAGCGACAGCAGGAACCTGATCGAAACCTTCGCTGCCAGCGATCGTCCCATCGGCGCCGTCTGCCACGCCCCGGCGGTGTTCAAGCATCCCAAGGGCCCGGATGGCAAACCGCTCGTCGCGGGTCGGAAAGTTACTAGCTTTACCAATACCGAGGAAGAGGCCGTTGGCCTTACCACAGTCGTGCCCTTCCTAGTTGAGGACATGCTGACCGTCAATGGCGGTACCTATCAGAAAGGCGACGACTGGGCCTCCTTCGTAGTGACCGACGGCAAGCTGGTGACTGGCCAAAACCCGGCATCGTCCGAGGCTGCCGCCCATGAATTGCTGAGCCTTCTGTAAAAGGTGTAAGCGGGTAGTTCGTGCCCCGATCTCCCCGCTGCGCAGGCCGATTGATCCACCAATTAGGCAATTCTGAACAAGGAACAAATGTTCGCGACGGGCCGATAGTGTTGAAAAGCCGGCTTATCTGTTCAGCGCAACACTCTGAGCAGACCTCTCCTGAGCTGTAGTGTGTTGCTGGTCTCCACATGATTACGCACTCATCCGTTGACCGGGCTCTCTCGCGCATCGGGGCCCGGATATTGCGTGAACATGCTCTGGCGATCGGGCTCAATCCAGACTTCAGCATCCATGACCGGGAAGACAGTGCCGATTTTTTGAACCTATGTCGCCACGGATTGGGGCTCTCCAACACCAAAAGCCGGTTTCCCGCCAAAGGCACCTGTCTCTCGATCTTTTCCCGGGCAGTGAACGCGGAGGTGCCGCTATCTGAGGTCCTACCACGTCATTTTCCTTGGTGTGCCGCGTGGGAGGTAGATCTGAAACATTTGTTCGGCGCCTATGTGAGCGCCAAACAAGAGCAGAATGTTCTCGATTATGATGATCTGCTGCTGGCGTGGGCATTCCGTTGCGGTTCTATGTCACCCAGCAATCCCGCAACCGGACATTCGCTGCGCTCTGCACCAAGGTCCGTTGTGCGGGACTTTCCCGACATTCGCTGCGGTTGCGCCAATGGCGGCTTTTTGGCGCGTAGTGAAGATTGCGTTATTGATCTGATCGCAACTGCGAACTGACGTTCTAGATTGTATCAATGACCCCTCCGGCCAAGGCCATCAATGGAGCAATGCCGCAAAAGCGCTTTCTCCTTGCTCTGGCGACAACGTCTTGACGTCCGCCATCGCCCGGCCACCAGCAAGGTCTAAGAACGGATTATCCCTCCAATTCCCACTGACGCCACCCCTTACCGCCTGACTCGCGAGCCGCGCAAGTAGACGCAGGGCTGCAAGCTTGCCGCTCTTCGAACACCGCTCTTTTTCAGCAATTTGGTCACAGAAGGCGTTGAATATCACTGGTCCAGGACCGCCATTCGGGAACGTCAAATTCTCCATCACGAGTACGCAAAATGGCGGGAAACGGCGGGAAAGCGTCCCGCCAAGCGGCGTGTTGCAACAACTTGCGTACCAACGCAGTGGGCCCTTCTCAGAGAATTGAAGCGCTTTCACTCTATCTTGGCCGGAGGTAAAGCGGATGGACCAGGGTGCGACCTGAAGAAGATCAGTGGCGCCGCTGTCATCTACCAGCCGATCCGCCTGCCCGAGGTGCACCGCAAAGCCGCCGCAATATTTGCAATGGCACGTCAGATGGTTGGAGGACTCCGGCGTTACGTTATCGATCTGACCGGCTACGGTGCCACACTGGCAAGAAAAATTTGAAGTTGCGTCTTTCATCCATATTCTCCTGGTAGGCAGACAAGCAGCTACTCTGCGGCAATCGCGGAGGGTGGTGCAGATCGAAGACCAATCTGACCGCATCCCCGATAATCGAACTTCTATTGCGGCGGCGTGGCCATCGCCTCGTATGCAACCATGTGTTGAACCGAGGCTTCCTCGCGCAACGGAACCAGCTCTTTGTACTCGTCCGAGTTGTGCCAGTCATTGAGCCGCTCCATGTCGTCAAACTGAATGACAAACACCATCTGGTGCCCGTCAGCTTCACCATTGAGCATCTTGGGCTGTGCGCCGATCGCGACCGGTTTGGCTCCGAATTTGGCAGCCACGGTTTGGGTTTTTGTTATGTAATTTTGGAATTTCTCTTTGTCGGTCACGGTCACTTGCGAGATCATGTAAGCGGGCATTCTGCTTTCCTTCCTGGTGGATTTTGGTTGCGTTGGTCGACTGTTGCGAGATTGGGTGCGTGGGGTGAGTCGACTGGAGCTGGTGAATGGCTTTACAATTACAACTAGTCACTTTATTTTGTCAAGCAGCCTTTTCAGGAGACCTCAATGCGCTCATCACGTAGTTACAATCTGCTCTGCCCAATTTCGCGTGCACTGGATCACATTGGCGACCGCTGGACGCTTCTGATCCTGCGCGATCTCCATGCCGGACCGGCGCGCTTCAAGGACCTGCAGACCGGCCTCACCGGAATTGCAACAAACCTGCTGACCGATCGATTGCGGTCGCTCGAAGCCAGCGGCCTCGTCGTAAAAGGCAAGTCGGACTTCGACGTGTCGCTTTATTCGCTGACCGAATTGGGTGAGAAGACCGCCCAGCTCTTGTTTGAACTGGCGCGGTTTGGCAGCCAAATGCCGCGCCCATCGACGATCCAGAAGCCCGGCAATCTCAGAACCGTCGCGGTGTCGCTAGGAACAGCTTGCAAGAGGGCAGTTGGCCCCGATCACGATTTCAAGGCAACGCTATTGATTGACGGGGAATCGTTTCGGATGAAAGCCCGGGACGGGCATGCTCAAATCCGCGCGGGCGCGGCTGAAAACCCAGATGTGGTCATGACCACATCTTACGAACCAATGATGGCGTTCGCTGACGGCGAAATCGAACAGGGTGAATTCGTATCAAACCATGTGGCACTCGAGGTATTTACGCCCGGCAAAGAAGCCGAGTTCTTCGACTTATTAACGCGCGCCATGCG
>CBDTVL010000373.1:0-3236 GCA_965363755.1 uncultured Sulfitobacter sp. | reverse complement strand
CTTTGCTATTTGGGGACGCTCCTTGGAAAAAGCAGATGCTGCGGCGGGCGATATGCGAAAAGAAGGGATTGATGTCACGGTTGCAGACGATCTGGAAACACTTTGCCAAACCAGCGACATCATCATAACCACAACTCCGGCCACGTCGCCGCTGATCAAGGCAGACTGGGTGGCACCCGGATGCCATATCACCGCAGTGGGCGCAGACGCACCGGGCAAGCAGGAACTTGAACCGGAATTGATCGCCAAGGCGGATTGCGTTGTTGCCGATCTGATCTCTCAATGCGTCGATCACGGAGAGATAAGCGCGGCTGTTGCCAATGGACCCTTTGATCAAGAACGCGCCATCGAACTTGGCGATATTCTATCTGGCAAACGGGTTGGGCGTCAGGACCCAGAGGACATCACAATCGCGGATTTGACCGGCTTGGCAGTCCAAGACATTGCGATCGCCGAGGTTGTTCTGGACGCGTATCATTCGACATTAAGAACATGACCGCCAACAGGTTAAGGCAAGTGGTATGACAGCGATCTTTGAAAGGTAAACTGTATGAAATCGACAATATCGGAAATTGCGCAGAACGCGGCTCAGGCACGGACGCGCATTTCGGACTACATCTATCCGACGCCGCTGCTGCCGTCGCGCACTCTGGGTGACGAATACGGCTGCGACTTGCGGTTCAAAGCAGAGAACTTTCAGCAAACCGGCTCTTTCAAGATGCGCGGCGCTGCCAGCAAGATGACGTCGATCAAAGGCGATCAGGGTCTGATCACGGCGTCGTCCGGAAACCACGGGATTGCCTGTTCACGGGCGGCGTCCCTTGTGGGCAAGAAATTGACAGTCGTTCTACCCGAAACTGTCGCCGATGCGAAATTCAAGAAGATTCAGGCGTTTGGCGTTGAGGTTGTGTTGCACGGTAGCGAATCCGGACTGGCCGAGGTTCACGCACAATCGCTCGCTGAGGCACGCGGGTTGACATATGTCTCACCTTACAATGACCCAATCGTGGTTGCCGGGCAGGGTACAATCGGATTGGAATTGCTGGAGCAAGCAGACCAAATAGATAACATCTTCATCTCAATGGGCGGCGGAGGCCTGATCAGCGGAATTGGATCGGTTCTCAAAAATGCCAGCCCCAAGACACGTGTATTTGGCGTTTCTGCCAAAAACTCAGCGGCGCTCGCGGCATCCATGAGCGCAGGTGAGATCGTTGACACCGATCATTTTGACACACTGGCGGATGGGGTTGCCGGTGGTGTTGACAAAGGCAGCCTCACTCTGCCCTTGGCCATGCAGGTGATCGACGAGGTGCTGGTCTGTGACGAGGCAGAGATTGCATTTGCTCTCAAACGGATGGCATTGGATGAAAACCAAATTGTCGAAGGCGCCGCCGCGCTCGCATTGGCGGGTTTCATTCAGATTTCAGACCGGCTGCGTTCCCAAAAGAACGTGGTGTTGATTTGCGGCGCAAATTTCGACCAGGAAAAAATAATGCCGATCATAAATGCTTAGGAAATGGCTCTGGTGACCATTAGGCTGCCCAAGTTGATCACTTTGCGTGAAGACACTGAAGGCCGCCAACTAAGGCGGCCTTCAGTCGTTTATATCAGATTGGTTGATCTGGCATCAGTTCACTGATGCCATGAAGGCATCAACATCCTCCAGCGTGATATAGCTTGCCTCCTGCGTACCCGTTTCAACAAAAGTCCAGGTCACGGCTGGTGCTGATACATCACCATTTGCGTCGAAGCGTACATTACCCGTGGCGCCTTGATACATCACCGTTCCGCCCCCCGAAAGAACATCAGCCGCTTTGGCGAACCCAGCGGCATCAGCCGACACCGGCGTGCCGTTTGGATCAGTCACATTGGCAACCTGTGCTGCGATATCGCTGCCTGATGGGTCTTTCCCGGCGGCTTGCATCGCCATCAGCGCGATCATTGTTGCGTCAAAGCTGTTGGAGAGTCCCGGCCCGTTGGGTTCAGCGTCGAACTTTGCTTTATAAAGATCAACAAATGCACTGGCCGAGTCCGAGCGCGGTGACGCGGTATCCGTCCCTATCGCGTTGCCCAGATATTGCAGGCCAACATTGTCGCGAAATTCGTCCGATTTTAAAGAGTTTGCCAAGATCATGTTCTGTGACCCGCCCAGCGAAATCCATTCGCGTACAGCAGCAGACCCTTCGGTCGGGTAGAGCGCCAGATACAACGCTTCGGGTTGGCCTTTCAGGGCTTGCGTCACCTCTGCGCGGTAAGATGGTTGCGCATCGTTCACGGCAACCGATCCTGTGACGGTAATGCCAAGCGATTCCAAGTCTGCCGCGATCAGTTTGCTGATGTCCTGACCCCAGTCGTCGTTTTTGTACATGATGGCCACAGACTTATAGCCCTGATCCCGGGCAACCATCGCCCCGACAGCTGCCTGTACTCCGCTGGTGGCAAATGTGCGATAGAACAGACCGTTGGTTTTGTCTTCTTTTGCCAATGCAGTGAAGGCGGTCGAGGACGAACAACACGACATCATCATGACATTCGACGGGACCGCGACCGATGTCAAAATTGGCATCGAAACGCCGCTCGATACCGCGCCAAGCAGCAGTTTCACGCCATCCAGATCGACCAGAGCCTTGGCTGCATCGACCCCGACTTTTGGGTCAACCTGGGTATCGCGCAGCACCAATTCAATTTTGCATCCAGAGACACCTCCGGCTTCGTTCACCAGATCGACGGCATATTGCGCGACTTCGGCAATCGGGCGCCCCCAATCAACGGAAGTTGGCAGAACTGCGCCGATTTTCGTCGAACAGTCCTGCGCCGCTGCGGTTGACGCCAGTCCCGCCACGCACAGTGACAGCCCGGCAGCAAGTGATCCTAGTTTGGTTTTATGAGTGAAGGTCATTGTAATCTCCCTAGTTGGTTTCATTTTTTCTTGGCTGTGACACAACCAGTCTTTCCGGAAACAAGCCCTGTGGTTTCCAAAGCAACATACCGACGATGACAAGGCCGATCATAATGTATTGAAGCGTACCGCCATAAATCTGGAGTTCAACCGGGGCAAACCGTGACAGGCTCCAACCACTGGCCGTCCATGCGCCCCAGATCAGGAATGTGCCAAACACCGCGCCCCGGTTGTTTCCTGCGCCACCAACGATCAGCATTGCCCAAATCTGAAAGGTCAGTGTCGGCAGGACATCCTGAGGGCTGACAAAGGCATAGAACGTCGCATAAAGCCCGCC
>CBDTVL010000372.1:0-3247 GCA_965363755.1 uncultured Sulfitobacter sp. | reverse complement strand
ACATGTAATGCGGCATTATTTTTCCTTTCAGTTATATTCAGGGGGTCCCAGTTGGGCCGCCCTACGGGACAATAGCACACTTTTGCTTTGAACATTGCGGAGGACTCACAACGGACTTTCGCTGCGCCGTCCACGAAGGTCGGCAATGGGCCTATTCTGTTGAAAAACTCCAAAATTTGGATTTCGAAAAATTCCACAAAAAGCACACTTTCGCTGAACCTCAGTGAGGATTGCCGCGAAATGCTCCAAGGAGCCGCAGCAGGGCTTGAAGCCCATTTTGGCCGAACCCCTCACCAAAACCCGTCACTTGTGCTGTGCGGGGAAATATTTTCCGATTTTGGCCGAAATCGGAGTTTTTCAACAGAATAAGCCGGAAGCAGACTCCATTTGCAAGTGCAGCATTCGACACTAAGGGCGGAAACCGGACTTTCGCTGCAGGTTGCACCAAGGTCTGCTGTGCGGGACTTTGCCGTCATTCGATCCAGCTCATGGCTAAGCGGCGCATCCTCTATTCATTTGGCCGTTACGGCGCAGCTTTCCTATTGCTCGCCTTCGATCAAGTCGCATCCATCACCGTCATAGATGAAGGACGTCTAGTGCTCGGTGAGTGCCGCTGACCGCTCTATATGCAGCCTTGCTTTTGCCAAAGGGTAAAAGAACGGGCGTGGCGGGATTAGGTTCGGTTTTTTTAATGCCAATACATCGTCCAACAAAGACGAGGAAACGCCGAGCGCCAGATCGCTGGCCAGTCGACCCATAATTGTACCGCGCGAAACACCCGACGCATTGTAGCCACCACACAGGAATAGTCTTGGCGCAATTTCCTCAAATACGGGTTTGGAATTGCGACTCATGCAGATCGTGCCTGACCATGAATACTCGATCGCACTTTCGTTAAGAAACTTGAAGCGCTTGTTCAGTCCAACTGCATGTAACTTCCGCCGTTTAGCAAGTAAAGCTGGTGAAATGCCTGACGGCCGGTACTCGCCGGTGTTGCGGATCAGAATGCGCCGGTCCTTCGTCAGCCGCATTGTTGCGCCTAGGCTACGGGGTGACAGGATACCCCACGACAATGCTTGGCTGATCTCGGCCTCCTCCTGTTTGGTCAAAGGGCGGGTCAGGCTGGCAGTCAATGCCAGCGGAAAGACACGCATCGATTTAAAACCGAGCCGTGGGAAAAACGCATTTACCGCCACGATCACCTGTTCTGCCTGAACCGAGCCGTTTGGCAAGGACAGGGTCCAGCCCTTATTGGCTCGGTCAATGCGCTGGACAGGTGTGTTCTCAAAGCATTCTACATTGGGCGGCAGGCTTTCCAACAGTCCCTTGACTAGCATGGCCGGTTGCAGCAGTGCGCCACCTCGCGATACCACGCCTAGTTTGTAGAATCCGGTTCCAAGACGGTCCCGCAAAGCATCCGCTTCCATCAGCTGTGCATCGACACCTAGTTTTTGGAACGCTGCAAAGTGGTGGTGCAGCTTGTCAAAATTCTTGGGGTCGTGGGCCGCATGGATCGAGCCGGTATCTTCCCATTGGCAGGCGATGTTGTACTCGGCAATCACTCGGCGCAGTTCAGAGACACCGGCGTGGTCCACTCGATTCATTGTTTGGTAACTGGCCAAGCCCTGTGCCGTGTGTAAGCGTGAGTGCCTGGGGCTTTCATTGGCTACAGCAAAGCCAGAATTGCGTGCGCTCGCTCCTTGCCCGGCGCTCTTTGCGTCGATCAGCAAAATGCGAGCCTTAGGCCTAAACTCGGCATAGCGCCGAGCCGCCGCCAAACCGGTGAATCCGGCTCCGACAATGGCAACATCAGCAACCTGCCGTTGGCGTAATTCGGAAAACTGTCGAGTCTCACCAGCCAATGCAGACCAGCCACAGCAATCGGCAATCATGAATTAATCCCCCTGACTCTTTCCGAGCACTTTTGTCAGTTCTTAGCTCGATAACAATATCCGAACAAGTATGAGGAGAACAGTTGCAGATTGAGGTTGGAACCGCGCGAATGGTCAAAACGCTCCAATGGGAACTTTGTCCGCTGGTCGACAATTTCACCGCCAAATATGCTGCGCCATGTACGAATGGCAGCAAAGCGAAAGCTGCATCGCAGCGAGCAGTGAGGTGGCCAATGGCTGGTCTGGGCCGGAAGCAGGCTCCATGTGCAAGTGCAGCTTTCGACACTAAGGGCGGAAACCGGCGCTGTTGCATAGATCGTCAATCGGCTGATATCAGATCACTTTGTCACTGCCCGAATGCCCTTAATGCCGCATAAGTTCAACGCAACCCTCCGACACAAATTTGCGAAGAAGCGATACCGGGTGACGAATTGGGCCGAGTATAATGAAAGCCTTCGGCGGCGAGGAGACCTGACTGTTTGGTTCACCGCCGAAGCGCTCAAACTTTGGGCAGCAGCCCGCCGGATGTCACGGGGTGGCCAGCCGAAATACTCGAATTTGGCCATCACGATTTGCCTGACTTTGGGCGTGGTTTACAAACAGCCGTTGCGTCAAACACAAGGGCTGATGCGCGGCATAGTGAGACTGATGGGGCTGGATATTTCGGTGCCGGATTTCTCAACCCGATCACGTCGTGGCCCAGGGTTAAACCTTCCCGCCCAACTCCGGACCGGGAGAATTGAGCCGGCCCATTTGGTGGTCGATAGCACCGGGCTGAAGATCTTCGGGGAAGGCGAGTGGCAGCAGGACAAGTATAGAACAAGGGCCAAACGCAAATCATGGCGCAAGCTGCACCTCGGTCTGGACCTCGCGAACGGCGAAATCATTTGCGCCGATCTGATACTGGATGACGTCGGTGATCCGACAGCTTTGCCCGGGCTTCTGGATCAGGTAGACGCGCCTGTTTCCCAGTTTCTGGCGGACGGCGCTTACGACGGCGCGCCGACCACCAATCTGCTCAACGCGCTCTTCGGGAACCCAGTCGAGATCATCATCCCACCTCCGAAGAACGCGATCCCAAGCCCGCAATCAGCGCATGATCCTTCGCAACGCGACCACCACATTGCCGCGATACAAACCCACGGCCGCTTGGCCTGGCAGTCCACCAGCGGATACAATCAGCGGAGCCGCGGTGAAACACAGATGGGTCGATGGAAGGGTGTGATCGGGCCAAAACTGAAGGCGCGAAATTTCGAAAACCAAAAGACGGAAGTCAGGATCGGCGTCAGCATTCTCAACAAAATGACCGAGCTTGGCCGCGCCGAGTTCGAAGTGGTCTCTTGAGGAAAATCACG
>CBDTVL010000371.1:0-3263 GCA_965363755.1 uncultured Sulfitobacter sp. | reverse complement strand
CATGAGCTGGATAGCCACCATTCCCTTTGAGGCTGCAACTGGCAAGTTAAAGATGCTCTACGAGCGGGTCACCGGACCCGGCAACAATGTCGATAACATCATGATGGTGCATTCCCTTCGCCCCCACACGATGGAGGCGCACATGTCGATCTATAAATACGTCCTGCATCATTCCGGCAATACGGTGCCAAAATGGTTTCTGGAAGCATTGGGGGTTTGGGTCAGTTCACTGAACGATTGCAGCTATTGCGTCGAACATCATTTCACCGGGATGAAACGATTGTTGGGGGATAAAAAGCGAGCTGATGCGTTACGTGCGGCAATCCAGGCCCGTGATATTGATGCCGCCCCGCTGGATGTCGCGCAAAAAGAGGCGATGCGCTATGCGCGGGTTCTGACAGAAGCTCCGTCAACGTTGCGCGAGACCGACGTGGCGCGTCTGCGCGACGCAGGATTTGATGATGGCGAAGTTTTGGAGATCAATCAGGTCTGTGCCTATTTTGCCTATGCTAATCGAACGGTGCTGGGACTGGGCTGTTCGACGGATGGCGATGTCATCGGATTGTCGCCGGGCAATGCCGCAGATCCCGACGACTGGAACCACGCATAAGCCCAAATGCACCCACCGGGAGCAACCACAATTTCAGGTCAGACTGGGCCGGTATATTCGCCGCGCGCCGGATAGTTGTTCTTGATCGCAAAATCGAGTGCGCCGACCAGTTCCGAGAAATGCGGTCGCACAAACGGCATGGTCTGTACCGAGCCGTAATAGAGCGATTGATCCGGTGTCACCATGAACAAGCCGGGTTCAGAAAATAGGGCTGGTTCTTCGATCCCGATTGAGGTTTTGCCGCGCGACGTCGAGATATAAAGCCCCCATTCGCGGGCTTTGCTCAGCGGCAGGTCATAGGCAAAGCGCAACGTATCGGCCCCGATTTTTTCGGCCATGGCACGGGCGCGTTCTTCTCCATCTGGACTGACAGCGATGGTTGTTACACCGCGGTCTGTGAAATCGGCCACACGGTTTTGAAACTCAGTCAGATAGGTGGCGCATGCGGGGCAGTGCAGCCCGCGGTAAAAGCAAATCACCGTACCACGCTCCGAGCCGTCAGTAGAGAGGTCAAATGCCCCGTGATCCAGCGTAGGAAGGGCTAGGTCCGGGGTTCTCTGGCGCGGCAGGAGCATGGCGATCTTTCTGGGGGACAGTGTTGCCATGTCATGCTATCAAAATTTTTATCAAAAAAAACCAATTTACCTGATAGAAACGCCTATATGACCAAAATCGACCGCCTCACAACTTTGATGACTCACTTTAGCCTGAATGTGAATCCTGCTCCGGTGTCCGAATCTACGCTGGTGATCACAGCTGATCCGGAAGAAAGGCCAAGGACCATCCGTTTTGGTTCAAGTGCCAAGCAGATTGAGGTTGGGGATGGCGCTGTTCTGTTTTCGGCAAAAGTAGATTGGGGCGGTGCCGCCAATCCGCTGGTCGCGGCGTTACCTGATCTGGTCGAAGTGGATGCTTTGGATGATCCTGAAACAGTTGGATTAATCTTGTTGATGCGGTCCGAATTTTTGGGCCAGCGCTGTGGGTCAGGATCGGTGGTCAACCGGCTCGGAGAAGTGTTGATGGTCCGTCTCCTGCGGAGTCAGATTGAGGCGGGCACAACGCAAACGGGCCTGCTCGCTGGCCTGTCCGACCCGCGGCTCAGCCGGTCGATCGTTGCCATCCACGATCAGCCGGGTCGGGACTGGCGCAATGACGATCTGGCACAGATTGCGGGCCTTTCGCTCAGTCGATTTGCAGGCATGTTTCAGGACGTCGTAGGCGAGTCGCCAGCGGCCTATCTGCGTCGATGGCGGTTGATTCTGGCCCACCAGGATGTGGTGCGCGGCGACAGGATAGAAGCTGTTGCACGCAGATATGGCTACTCTTCCCCCGAGGGATTCGCGCGTGCTTTCAAGAGATATTACGGCAAGACTCCGATTGCGTTGCGGCCAAGATCGGTGGCTTGAGCGTTCAAACCCAGTTCAGAATGGCTTGCGCGATCTCCACTGGTTTTTGATGATGCAACCAGTGATCTGCGCCATCGAGAGTGACGCGTGTCAAGTCCGTGGCATAGTCTTCCAACCCCTGTGTCGAGACATCCAGAAGCACCGTGTCTTTACTGCCCCAGATCAGCAAGTGCGGACAGCGCACCATCATCTTCTCAGCTGGGTAGTGTGGATTGTCTGTTACCGGAACGCCGGGGGCTGCAACTTTGAAATTTGCCGCCCGGTACCAGTCGATCATTGCTTTGAACCGCCCCGGCCGCGACCACTCTGCTTTGTAGGCCTCTAACTTTTCCGGCGTCATCCAGCGCATGTCCATACGCGCATTCAGAAACGCTAAAAGCGCCGCATAGTTGTTCTTTGCCAACTGCCGCTCCGATCCCGGTGCGCGCAGCATGTTCATATACTGCGAGGCCTCAGATTGCGCGCCGCCAGATGACACTTCACGCAGGAAGGGGACGGGATGCACGCCGTTGAGGATGATCAGCCGTTCTACCACGTCCGGCACAAAAAGCGCCAATCCATATGCAACGGATGCGCCCCAGTCATGGCCCAGAACTGCCACTGGTCCGCGCGCGACTTGCTCGATCAGAGCGGCCACGTCACCCGCCAGTTCAGAGATCGCGTAGTTTTTGATGCCCTCCGGAGTCCAACTCTGGCCATAGCCGCGTAGATCCGGGGCGATGCAGTGGAACTGACTGGACAGGTGCTTTGCCAGCTCTTCCCAGGCGCCGCCATATTCGGGAAATCCGTGTAACAAAATCAACGGTGGCAGCGTGGCATCGCCCCAGCGTCGCACAAAAAAGGGCTGGCCGTTTAGCGTCAGAGTCTCGCTGATCATCTCACTGTCCTTTCAGCTTGGTTTCAAAACGAAGCCCGACTGCGGAGCGCGCGTTGAACCCTTTCCAGTAAGTATGGTCTGGCGTTTCATCTCCGTTTTCGTCCAATGCGATCACGCCATTGATCGCTTGCGGGATCAGGTCGAGATAAGCCGCTTTCGCTGTCTTGCCTTTCAGGTGCAGGTCCAGAAATGCTGAGCTGAAGTGTTGAGTGATGTTGTTCATGCGCACGGTATCCCAGACTGGGTCCGAATAATGCGCAGCCGGCACAAAATCCAGATTGTCGACGGGTGTCCAGCTTTCTTTGGGCGCAGGAATGGGGGCTGCCGCGTTGTGATTGGCATTCTCAAAGGTCAGCAGATGCCGGTCCAC
>CBDTVL010000370.1:0-3264 GCA_965363755.1 uncultured Sulfitobacter sp. | reverse complement strand
ACCCGCATTCCCCAAGTAACTTGGCGTTTTCGCACCTTTGATTGCCAGTAACGTGTTATATTTCAGCATGTTAATTGGGCTGAAGGTGGCGGATTATGGATCATCCTCAGGGTGCAAGCGAAACGGGTGATGGGCGGCTTGGTTTTGATCGCCGGGTGCGGCTGGAATTTCGTGGCGCGCAGATCAGTTCGGACGGCGGCCTCCTGGTGATGCGCGAACTGGATGACGCGCTCGGGCTGTCCGATCTGGCGTCAGCGGCGCTGCGCGACACCCGTCGCGGCAAGAACACTGTCCATCAGTTCGGCGGGCTGTTCCGTCAGTCGGTCTATGGGCGGCTGGCGGGCTACGAAGACGTCAACGATGCTGACCGTTTGGCCCTCGATCCCGTCATGCGCCAGGTTGTAGGCGGACGCGCAGTTGATGCGCAGGCAGCCTCGGCCTCGCAGATGGGGCGGTTCGAGACCGAGACGCTGGCCATGCCCGAGAACCGGGAGGCGCTGGCCGACCTTAACGGCACGTGGATCGACCGTTTCCATGACCGCAAGGGGCTGAAGTATATCGTTTTGGACATGGACAGCTCGGTCAGCCCGACCCATGGCGATCAGGAAGGCTCAGCCTGGAACGGGCATTTCGGCTGCGCCTGCTATCACCCGAACTTCCTGTTCAACCAGTTTGGCATGCTGGAACGCTGCGCCCTGCGCAATGGCAACGTCCACAGTGCCGATGGCTGGCGGGATGTCCTCGATCCGGTGATCGCTCGGTATGCCAAGCGTAACATCATGCGGTTTTTCCGCGCCGACGCCGCCTATGCGAACCCCGCGATCTATGCGCGGCTGGAGGAAGCGGGCTACTTCTACGCCATCCGGTTGCCCGTCAACCGCGTCCTGCGCGAGAAGATCGCGCATCGGCTGACCCGGCCCGTCGGGCGTCCTTCAAAGACCAAGGTCAAACGGTTCCACGAGGATTTCCAATATCAGGCCGCGTCCTGGGACAAGGAACGCCGCGTGATTGCCAAGATCGAGTGGCATCCGGGCGAGCTGTTCCCAAAGGTTGGCTTCATCGTCACCAACCTGCCGATGGAACCTGATTGGGTGGTGCGCTTCTACAATCGGCGCGGCACAGCCGAGCAGCACATCAAGGAAGGCAAATACGCCTTCCACTGGACGCGGCTGTCGTGCAAGCGGTTCCGCGACAACGAAGTGCGGCTGCAACTGCACGCGCTGGCCTACAACCTGGCGACCTTCCTGCGCTGCATCGAACTGCCCGAGGCGATGGCGCGTTGGTCGCTGACCAGCCTGCAACTCAAACTGATCAAGGTCGGGGCCCGCGTCGTGCGCCACGCCCGCGCCATCACCTTTCAGCTTGCCGAGGTCGCCGTCACAGGCCCGATGGTGCGCGCTATTCTCGCCGCGATCCAACGCCTCCGAGCGCCGCCGTCATGCGCGTGACCGCGATTCTGACAGCAGCTGAACGAAAGCGGCAGGACGGGTCTGTCCACCGCGCTGAAAAACGGCGACGCTGGGCCAGAATGATGCGAGTTTGCGGACCGGCCTGCCCAAATTCGAGCGTTTGGGCCCATGCAAGCGCCGTCCAGAGCCCGAAACGATTGATCAGTAAGCGAAATCAGGCGATCTTGACGTCAAACGGCAGGCCACTTGGGGAATGTCGGACACCTGACGAGTATGAGCAAAAGGAAATTCATTTGAGCAACGAAATGCCCGACCGGACTCATTCAACTGTCAGACATGTCCAACCTCAGGGCCCATCTGGGCACCTAAGAGTTGGACCCGTCAAAAAGTGGCACACGGTCTGGATCCCTGTTGCCCTGGCCGCATTCTCGGTTCTGCTTGCCGTGACATCGGTCCTGGTTTTAAGTTTGGACTGGAGGTTTTCGGGTGCCATCAACCCTGCGATTATTCGGTTCGTTGATTTAAACGGTGAAGCAAACCTCCCGGCATGGTTTGGCACTCTGCTATGGCTGGTTGCGGCCCTTCTGGCCTTTGCGATTTGGCAGGAGCACAGGGTGAACGGGTGCGGCCACGGGGCCTACTGGATCGGTATGGTTCCACTGTTTCTTTTCTTGTCACTGGACGAGGCTGCAATGATTCATGAAGCGGTTGGTGCGGCGATATCCGAAAGGATCATCCCGACCGGCGTTTTTGCATACACATATGCCTGGGTATTGTTCGGTTTAGTATTTGTGGCTTTTGTGGGGGTCATATACCTTAGATTGCTAACAAAACTGCGCGGGACTTTCGCGCGTTCCTTCATCTTTTCCGCAATCGTTTTTATTTCAGGAGCGGTCGTCGTGGAGTCAACCGGCGCCGCATTCGAAAACGGTATGCTCACAGGAATGCCATTCGACCAGTCTTGGGCCCGCATGATCGCATACGAAGAGACCCTTGAAATGCTTGGGGTCATATTGCTTATTCGAACTTTGCTTAGGATCCTGACGTTTGATGCCCCTCTCTACCGGGAACAAAGCCAACGGTCCCATGGGATCTGACAGCCAGGCATGGTCGCAACCTTCCGCCCTTTGATGTCTTGTCAAAAACTACGGAAATGCCGCCGATTGAAGTGCGAGCAGCGAGCACAATTCCCCGAAAAACGAGATCTGGCTGGGGTGGTAGGAGCCCTTCAACGGTTTTGTTCTGGCTAGCCTTTTCCACGTCTACCCCGGCAACTGGGGCAGTTCTTGGGGCAATCCGGGTTAAAGCCTATGGCGGCACCCACGCATTAGCCAATGCGATTACGGAACAGGCTGAAGCTATCCACTACGGCCAAAAAGTCGAGATCGAGAACCTGACACGTCAGCGTGACCGCCTACTCAAAGACAGCGATGAACTGCGAGGCAAGCTCAGCAAGCGCAACGGGTAAATCCGGAGGAGGCGGCGGAGGATGCAGCAACCGCCTGAACCGAATTTCCCAATCAGAGCGACTGCGTTTGATATGTTTCCGCGCATCTGGGGGCGTCATGCGCGCTTTGCATGGGGTTGCCACTTACTCACACTGGATAAAGACCGTGAAACCCGCTGCGACTTCCGCAAGTTCTACTGGCGAAAGTCTCTGTTCAGATGCTTGAGGCACAGGATTTACGCCATTCTGAGAAAGGAACAGTTTTGCGATTTCACCCCTAACCGCAAAGTTGACGTTCTGTGGGATATCGCCATATGCACTGGCAATCTTCAAAGCATCGAGTTTTGAGACAACAACACCGACAATGCTTCCGTTTCCCGCGACAACTGGCCCACCTGAGTTTCCGGG
>CBDTVL010000369.1:0-3291 GCA_965363755.1 uncultured Sulfitobacter sp. | reverse complement strand
CTAAAACGGCACCAACATGAAAGGGTCGACATTCGATTTGGGGAATGTCAGTTTAGCCGATCACCCGCGCAATTTACGAGGGCAATTCTGGCCGTACGAAAGGACTAACCACATGAAGCCCATAATATTCCTGTTCTCTACGGCTCTTGTGCTCAGCGCCTGCGGAACCGTGACCAATGAAACAAAAGGCACCATTGTCCTAGACGGGCGCACCTACGAACTGCGGACCCGCACTATCCAAGGTTCGAATGGCAGCTATGACACCTCAAGCGTTCGCGCGCATGGGACATGGCGCATATGCTTGCCCGCAAGCCCGGGCTCTTGTGAAGCTGCAATCCGCAGAGGCAGCAATGGAAATGATCGTTAAAATTTGCTTGGATGCGCTGATAAGAAACTGGGAGCGTGTGACGGTCAACGAAGGCGGATAGGCCATTGTGGGCGATGTCACGCATGGGGGGAGGGTCAACGATGAAAAGTGACACTAACCCCTTGCAAAGTGCACATGACGCCCCGAGATGCGCGGCCCATTCAAAGCGGACTGGCTATCCATGCAAATCCCCCGCTGTCCGAGGGTGGAACGTCTGTAGGATGCACGGTGCGGGTGGAGGCGCACTAGCAGGGGCGGACCATCCAAACTACCGGCACGGGCTGCGCAGTCAGGAAATGCAATCCATTCGACGGTTGACTTCTTTTCTGAGCAGAGCGGCTTATGACGTCATCGATGAGTCGGATTAAGTGGCGACACCGGAACCGTTTGAGACCTCAGCACGAGCGGCAAAAAGCCGACGTTCTCTGCACCTTGCTCAAATGGCCCAGAAACGGGAGAAAGTTACCGTTGAGCAGAAGCGGGCCAAATGGCGCTTTCGGCACCTAGACGACCAAGAATTTCTGTGAACATCGCATCTGCCGGAACGATGTTGTCAGATAAATCCGAACCAGTCTCAGTTCACCTCAGCGGGCGCTTGCTTCGAGCTTACACTCTTCAACCAAGGTTTGTCTGACAGTGTCGCAGCCAACCGTTCCGCATCACTAATTTCGGCAGCCAATATTCTCACTGTGACATACGCCGCCCACGCTTCGTTAAACCCCTTGGGTTTGGTCGAGGCCATCTGATCGAATTTAGACGGGGGCTTGAGGTTTACTGATGCCATAAGAGCATAAGGCGCAACCTTACCCGCTCCCCGAAGGATGTTCACGCCTGTCGAAAAAGACAGCACGCCGCTTTCGCTAACCCGACCGTTGAAGTCATCGAATGCAGGCCCAGCTGTGGGAACTGTTTTAGTGAGTCCAAGAAAAATCACTTGGTCATTTTCGACTTCCACTTTTGCGGTATGTAGGAGTTCGATTTTTCCAGGCTCGTAATTCGGATCGTCCCTGTCATGCCAAAACTCGTCGCGCCCAATTCGCTTCACGCTAATCTCATAAACTCCATCAAAGCGACTGCCAGCTCTTGCGTCTTCAGCAAACGCTGGAGGCGCCATGACACCTAGCCAAACAAACGAAAGTAGAAGGATTTTTCGAAAAGATATCATCGAGTAAGCTCCCAAAAAGGTACTGGATTGCAGTCGAAGGGTTTTCAACAACGTTGAAATGCAGCCTGTAAATACCGCTATAGTCAGAGCCGCAGTAAACCGGAAATCCGCTTTTTGTGTGTCTGGAAGACGTCACCGCAAAGAATTTATTGCAGCGATATTCTTTAAATCAACGCCCAGAAACTTGCCCTGACAATGGGCAATATTAGGCTATTCGAGCGTCAGATAACCCCATGCAAAGCGCACATGACGCCCCGAGATGCGCGGCCCATTCAAAGCGGACTGGCTTTCAGTGCAAATCCCCCGCTGTCCGGGGGTGGCGCGTTTGCAGGATGCACGGCGCTGGTGGAGGCGCGCAGTCAGGGACGGACCATCCTAATTTTAGCCACGGTCTGCGCAGTCAGGAAATGCAGGGAGTTCGGCGGTTGGCTTCTTTTCTGAGCCGAGCGGCTTATGACGACATAGAAGAGTTGGGGTAGGGCGCGGCGAATGGCAGCATCGAAAAACATTCATCATAGCCGACATGCCATACACCGCCAGTATTTGATATATATCAACGCGCGAACCTATCGCATCTACTAAAATTGGATGGTCGTGAATTAGGAGAAGGGTGAAATAAGCGGCCGCACAGCGTCGGTGAAAACCTTGGCCGAACGACGTTTCATTTACTACATTAGACGAACGGCATTCCACTTGTGGGATGCCGAAGCAGACACGGTCGCGAAAGTAGTATTCGGGATCAGACAGTCTGTGGTTTATTTCCCGGGAGGGCGAAACAATGAGAAAATCCCTGCGATCCGTGCTGTGTGGCCTGTTGTTCGCGTTGACAGCGACCATGGCGTCAGCCTCAGTCTTAGTCTGCGGCGATCCGGGGCCCGAATTCAATCTACCGGCCGTCTCCTGTACAGGCTACGAGTGGACGGTGGAGATGGACGGCCTATCCCCGGGCGATGAATTGCTGTCCTTCACCGTCAACGTAGCTGCAGGCGGCGACAAAGTGACGGTGTTCCAAGTCTACGGCTTCTTTGACGACAGTTCAGGCTGGGAGCCATTCCAAGCCAATTTCGGCCTGTTCCTTGGCGACGCAGCAACCCCTTGGACCGAAGTTTTGCAGGATGCCTATCTCTATCATAATCTCTTCGAACAGTCTCTGCCCGAGGGTCCGACCGTCTTCACTGTCATATTCCAAGGCCCTGCCGGCCCGCTGTCCGGGACCCCTTACGCGCACGTAATCTTTGGCGACGACGATGTGATCCCCGCCGTTCCGGTTCCGGCGGCTCTCCCGAGCCTCCTAACCGGCTTCGCCTTGCTCGGTGGGCTTCAAGCCGCACGCCGACGTCGACGGCAGCGCGTTTGATCCGCGCAGCCCCATACACAATTGAAATAACCTCGTCGCCGGGCTTCTCGGTATAAGGCCGTTCAGCTTCTTCGACGGCGGGAATGGCTCAGCCAGCGGCATCTCGAACATAGGTTCTGCAGGCACGGGCAATCGTGGCCCGGGTTGAGCGCGAAGATACAGATGAATGATGCGCGCCAGCTCATTGAGCGGGTTGGGCGCAGCAAATTAGCAGAGCTGAACGACCAAGCGACCCTATATCTTGTAGCCCAATTCAATGCGGCGTGGTATTTTATGTGGTACAAAATGAAATCCTATTTGGTAAATCTAGTATTATTAATAATTTAGACAAAAACTATAGCGGACTGTCTCTCCGCCACACACCCTTGTCTCCTTATCCCATGTCCAATTCGGCTGGAATTT
>CBDTVL010000368.1:0-3296 GCA_965363755.1 uncultured Sulfitobacter sp. | reverse complement strand
GCGCCAAAACGCCCGCTGGAGAGACCCGCTGGAGCGCCCGCGGCAGTTAAATGTGGGCCGATGACCGCCCGACTGTGCTCAAAGCCCTCGGTGAAGGGGAGAACAACCTTGAGAGCCGCGATGACTGGGTCAGGTTGTGCCTTGCCCTGATTACCTGCTTCGATCAAGGCGATGATGACATGCGCGAGGCTTGGATTAATTGGTCAGGCAGGTATCAAGGAGAGGTCAAAGATGACGAGGCAGAGCGCGTCTGGGACAGCGTAACCGAGGTGTCTGGCGACTTAGGCATGGGCACCGTGGTGGCTCTGTTGAGGCAGGCAGGGTGTGATGTCGGGGGCCGACCACCGCAAGCCGACCTGACTTTGGTTGAGGACGGTGGTTACGACCCGTGAACGGTGATGGAGAAGGTAAGTGCGGGGGATGGGGAGGTCGCCATCCCCAAGGCGCTGGGCGATTACCGAGGGGAACCTGAACCGCCGATCATGGTCGTGGATCAGCCACTGCCTGCCTCTATTGCAGGTCTGTCGGGTCCGGGTGGTTTCTCAAAGACCAGCACGGCTATGGCGCTGGCCATGAATTTGGTCACAGGACGCGACATTGCAGGTCATCGGGTGCTGCGTTCGGGCCCAGTCCTCTTCGTAACCAAAGAGGACAATGTAAACATTTTCCGCTGGAGGTTTGCTCAGATGCTGCGCCGGGGCGATTGGAGCGCAGACGAGCGCAAGATGATACTGCGCGGCATTCGTATCTACGAGCCGCAGGTGAAGGCCTGCAGGATCATGAAAGCCGGTTCGTGATTAACAAGAATGGGCAGATTGTCCAAACTGCGTTTTCAAACGTAATCGACCAGATCATGCGG
Organism: uncultured Sulfitobacter sp.; assembly: GCA_965363755.1. Classification (GTDB taxonomy): domain Bacteria; phylum Pseudomonadota; class Alphaproteobacteria; order Rhodobacterales; family Rhodobacteraceae; genus JL08. The sequence goes on along the minus strand of CBDTVL010000368.1, from coordinate 2,437 downwards.
AAGGTGAAACCGTCCTTGGTGATTGTGGACCCGTTGTCCGCTTATGGCGCAGGCGAGCGCCTGATTAACGACAACGAAGTGGCGTTGTCGGGTGTACTTCGGACTCTGGCAGAGCGGAACACCTGCTGCGTGTTGTTCATCCACCATGTTGGGCAGGTAGCAGCAGAGCGCAAGAAAGAGGGCCAATACGCAGGCAGGGGTGGCACGGCAGTCGCGGACAATTCGCGGATGTCTGCTTTGTTTTATCCTGTCGAGACCACAGACGAGGCAAGGCACATTGGCCTGCCTGCCACCATACCGCCAGAACAGGTTTACGGGGCAATGTGGCCGCTATGACTGTTGCGAAGCTGTCTTGGCAACGTAAGCCCGCCCATAAGATCCTTGTGATGCGGGATGAAAACAATCCGTGGCATTTCACCTTTCACCGCAGCATGGCCAGCGACGACCCAGAAACGACGATTGAGCAGATCAGGAGCGCCGAGGAAGCCAGTTTTGATGCGGTCCGTGAGGCCGTCAGGCGCATCATCATCCGCGACCAGCAGGTGGCAGTCGAAGCTGGCGAACCCCTCCCGATGGCTCCAAACAAGAGAACTTTGCGCGGTAGCGACGAAATAAAGAAGGCTCTTCAGGACACAGGGGGGAAAACTTCAAATGAAGCCATCAGTGTGACTTTGAACGAAATGGAGCGGCGGAGCTGGCTTCGAGTCGATTTTGTCAAAGGCCCGTCTGGAGGGGCAAAACGGGGCTGCATGTATCCACCCGATATGACTGCGGTGGAGGGCGTCCCCAAACCAGATTTACCGCAAACGGCATCGGGTGCGACCGCTAGACCAATGCTGGACCATACCTCGCCAAATGACGCTCAAAACCCGCAAAAATGGTGAGAAGCAAGCAGTGCCGTAAAACAGGAGAACATCGTTAATGGCCCTTAAGGAATCCAACACTGGACCAATGGTTATTAAGAAAAACGGGGGGGGCCTGTAGCCCCCTCTTCCCTACTCCCCACGAAACTGGACCGATGCTGGACCATTGGACCAACGCGAATTGCCGGAATACCCCACGCCATCAATGCGGAGCGTCGCCGAATGTAAAAACAAAGGCAGGCTCAAGCATCAACCGTAACTAAAAACAAACTCAAAGGAACTTAATCTATGTCACTTAAAATCCTTACCCGCGCGAAAGACGAAATTAAATGGAGAATGGTTTGGCTGACAGTCAAAAACCCAGATGCGAACTGGTTCGACAGCCTCTGCGACGGGCTCACGCTTGAGCGCGTTTGGGACATCATCGTTGTCAATTCAGACGGCCGTGTTCACAACACTATGGGCCTCGACGCAGAAGCGACTGTGACAATTGACGGGGCAACCGACCCCCTTCACGAGATGGTCAATCAACTCAAGATAGATACAAAGTCTATTACAATTAGCCGCCAAGAGGCCCCAAGTCCGCCGATCGTCTTCCACTTCGGCGATTTCATGCGTGAAGCCGACGCCACAGCGTTTATCGCGCGAACCGCAAACGATGTTCTCACATCCGACCTGACGGCGAAAGAAGAGCGATCACGGGCTTGGTCTTCGCTTAGAGACGTTCAAAACATGGCAGAATCGTTCGCAGACGACTGCGACAAACTTTTGGATATGGCTCCGGAAGAGTAGGCCGATTATGCTGCGAAGTGCCAACAAACGGGCAGAGTTGCCGACTCATTTAAATCGGATTCGAGATCGTGCGGTCCGACATCGAATGCCGCTGGTCTAGTGTCCTCTACTGCGTGGCCGATATCTACACCCTACCTGCCTGTCCGGTCTTTGATTGCGCCGCCATCATCAATCCGCCGTTCAACCACATCAGCCCGCGTGATGGGTCAGTGCCTTTCCTTGCCGAGCTGTTCGATCTGGGGGTTCCATACTGCACCATGCGGGCCGACAGCAACCGCCCTCACCCTATCCAGCGTGTCACCACCCCAAAGGCTTGAAAGGCCAGCGACGGTCTTCAGACGATTATCGCTGTTCATAGCGTGACCGCCGAGAAATCCGCCGCCTTCATCCGAAAATAGGCCAAGGCTGGGCTGACCTGTTTGAAAAAGCTTGAACAAGCCCTCGAGGGTCGGCTCAGACGTGGTCAGTTTAGTTGAAAGCGGTTGGCGCGGTTCATGACCATGATCGGCAAGGTCAGCTTCTGCCGCTATGGCCTTGGTCTTGGTGCTGCCCGCCGCCTCTCTCACCATGCGGTCGTGCCTTGCGGTCCACAGCTTATGCTCGGTGGCCCAATTCCCCATGGCTTGGCGATACTCTATTGCGCGGTCCCGCTCGATTTCACGCAAGCCCGACATCACCAGCTTGTCGCATCCAGATTTACGCTCACCAGACTGCGCCACCGTGAGACAATAGAGCGACGTTGGTACAAAGCCTGCTAGGGTTTCTACGTCTGCGTGCGCCTG
>CBDTVL010000367.1:0-3336 GCA_965363755.1 uncultured Sulfitobacter sp. | reverse complement strand
CGTTTCATTGATTTCTTTAAGAATTTCAACGCCGCCTTGCGATCACGGCGTTTAGCGCTGGAGAGCCGACCGTCCAGAGGTCAGGCCATTTACCTTTTCCACGATGCTTTCGGCGTCGATCCCGAAATGCCGATAGAGATCAGCAATTGTGCCCGTCTGGCCAAAATGCTCGACCCCCAGCGAGATCGTCTGATGCCCGTGAACTGATCCCAGCCAGCACAGCGTCGCCGGATGACCATCGATAACAGTGATGATCCGGCAGTGGGGTGGCAGTTTCCGTAACAGAGTTTCGATGTGACCCTGAGCCGCCTGATTGCCACGTGATCGTGCCCTTTGGGCGGATGTCCAGCCCGCATTCAGTCGGTCGGCGGACGTCACCGCAAGCACACCAACATCGCGGCGGCTTTCGCCGATCATTCCCGCAGCCCTGATAGCCTCGGGCGCGACAGCACCTTGATAAGCAATGACAACATCACAGTTTGCTCCAGGCTGGCGCAACCAGTAGGCCCCGTCAATGGCTCCCTGAACAAACGCATCATCAGCCCGTTTACCGGGTTGTTCGATCGGGTTTGTCGTCAGGCGCAAATATACCGAGCCACCTGTTTCATCACGCAGCCAGGTGCGTTCATCAGGATCGCCATCCCCATCCTTTTGCATGTATTGAAAGGCCCATTTCATAATGATGGCCAATTCATCGACAAATGCGGGCTCAAACGCTGCCAAACCGTCTTGCGACATCCCGATCAGAGGCGACCCAACAGACTGGTGCGCGCCCCCTTCTGGTGCAAGCGTCACACCAGACGGAGTGCCCACAATCATGAAGCGCGAGTCCTGATAGCAGGCATAGTTCAGGGCATCGAGGCCACGGGCCACAAACGGATCATAAACCGTTCCAATCGGGATCAGCCGTTTGCCAAACAACGAATGCGACAGACCGGCAGCACCCAACAATAAGAACAGGTTCATCTCGGCAATACCCAGTTCGATATGCTGGCCTGTTGGAGCAAACTCCCATTTTGCCGTTGACGGGATGTTCTCCTTTTTGAACGTGTCTTGCTGATGCGAGCGGGCAAATAGCTTACGCCGATTGACCCACGGCCCAAGGTTTGTTGTCCCAGTCACATCAGGGGACGTAGTGACGATGCGTTCCGCCAAGGTGGTGTCTCCTTTGGACAGATCGTCAAGGATTTTCCCAAAGCCCATCTGCGTGGAGATTTCGCGTTCAGAGCTGATTTCGATGACGGGTACATCAATAACGTCATCATGAAAGCGTCGCCGACCCTTGGCGAAAAATGGCGTTTTATCAAGGAAAGACTGAAGGTCGGATGGGTCCTGGACGGTTGCGAATTTTTCCCATTCCTGGCCCTGTGACACACCCATATGTTCTTGCCAGGCGGCCATCTGGGTTTTGTTCATCAGTCCACCGTGGTTGTCTTTGTGTCCCGCAATCGGCGTCCCCCAGCCTTTGATCGTATAGGCCAAAAAGCAAACCGGGCGTTCATGATCAATCGCGTTAAAAGCCTCAGCCATGGTATCAACGCAGTTCCCACCAAGGTTTTCCATCAATGCGGCAAGTTCCTCGTTGCTGCGGGCCTCCAACAGCTCGCTAAAATCGCCCTGATCACCAAGGGCATCCATCAGGCGCTCGCGCCAAACCGCACCACCCATGAACGTCAGTGCGGAATAAAGCTGATTAGGACAGTTATCGATCCACTCTTTGAGTTTATCGCCCCCGGCTTCGGCAAATGCCGCGCGCTGCAACACCCCGTATTTGACGCGAACCACATCCCAGCCAAAGGCGTCGAAAATCTGTTCAACCCGCTTGAAAAGACCTTCGCGAATGACCCCATCAAGCGACTGACGGTTATAGTCGATGATCCACCAGCAATTGCGCAGATCATTTTTCCAACCTTCTTGCAGCGCCTCATAAATATTGCCTTCGTCCAGCTCTGCGTCACCCACCAACGCAATCATGCGCCCCAGCTGTTGCTCATGCCCCCAAGACTTGGCCTGAATGTAATCTTGAACGATTGACGCGAAGGATGTGATTGCAACGCCAAGCCCGACCGAGCCGGTGGAGAAATCCACATCGTCGATGTCTTTGGTCCGCGACGGATAGGATTGCACCCCACCAAAGCCGCGAAAATTCTCCATCTTTTCGCGGGTTTGGTTGCCCATCAGGTATTGGATCGCATGGAAGATCGGCGAGGCATGGGGTTTGACCGCGACACGATCCTCTGGGCGCAATGCACTGTAATAAAGTGCGGTCATGATAGACACCATCGAGGCCGAAGAAGCCTGATGTCCCCCTACTTTGATGCCATCGGCTTTGGGTCGGATGTGATTCGCATTATGGATCATCCAATGCGATAGCCAAAGCAGGCGCTGTTCGATGATTTTCAAATGTTTCTTCGTCATGACATGGCCTTTGATGTGTTGATTGAACGCGATGCCCTGCGGTTTTTTCGCCTGTTTAGGGATCACGTTTACCTAAGGCGTTTCTAGGCCAATGCGCACTAGCGGGTCCTTGCGATTTTTGTTACAATTGGGTATTATTCTAGAGATTATCAGATAGAAAATGGGAATCTGTGGTGGAATGCGCCAAGATAGACGATTTTGATGTTAAGATACTGCGCGCCGTTCAGACTGACGGGCGAATCTCAATCAATGATCTGAGCGATCAGGTTGGGCTTAGCCCCACGCCGGTGTCGCGGCGCATTAAGAATCTGGAAGCAGCGGGCATTATTACCGGCTACAGCGCCATCATCGACGAAGCCGCATTGGGCTATGATGTTTCGGTGTTTGTCTCTGTTCAGCTGGACAAGCAGGTGGATGAGGCACTGGCCCGGTTCGAAGAAGCAATTTCTGAGTTTCCAGAAGTCGTGGAATGTTGGCTGATGACTGGAAATCGCGATTATCTCCTTAGAATTGCAACAACTGGACTGAAGGAATTCGAACAGTTTTTGGTTGGCCGTCTCACGAAAGTGAAAGCCGTGGCCTCGATCGAATCCTCAATCCCCCTACGGCGCGTGAAGGCCGGAATGGCCCGAACGCCATAGGGCTATTCAATGCCTGTGACTTAAACTATTAGTTTTTCGATCCCGGAATACGTGGCATACCAAGTGCTGGGATTGTTGTGTTTCGCAACGCATTCAACTTACCACGTTAAGAGGGTATCCGCGGGCACCGCATGCGCATTGTGAGTTGGTCGACGATCATTGATCAGTATTTTTCCATTTGACGGGGGTAACGTAAACGATGCAACCATCAACACTGACCATCTGGAATGACCGAGAGCGGGTTCCAGTATCTGCTCACGAATGCCGTGGTTTTTGC
>CBDTVL010000366.1:0-3388 GCA_965363755.1 uncultured Sulfitobacter sp. | reverse complement strand
GTCAATTCTTATTGGACCCTGCGCATTGATGAGGCTGCCCTCTGCGTCGCCCGCGATGACACTGTCATCTATGTGAGGAACTAGAGCCATGGCCCAGATAAACCTCGAAACCCGCATGGCGGCGATGGAAGACCAGAACAGACCGAAGAAACGACGCAGCATTGGCCTTCCGGTTCTGGCTGGCGCATTAGCCCTTGGCGGCGCTCTCAGCGCTTATGTTCTGGCAGCAAATATGCAGCAGGTATCAACGCCTCCGTTGGATACGTCCGACGTGCAGGATTTCCAGCGTGGGCAAGGCACCGGGGACCGGCTGACATTTGAGGCCCCCGAGCCAGAGCAGCGCTTGGAAGACGCGTTGATCCGCATCGAGGAGACACTTGAGGAACCTGCGCCACAGAGTGTCGTGGTAAACCCGAATGCAGGTGTAGCCGCGGAACTGGCGGCGTTGCGTCAGGCCCTTGCAGACAGTAATGCGGGCAGAGATCAGGCGATTGCACAGGCAGTGGCCGGCTTGCGTGAGGCTTTTGAAGATCGCGCCGCCGAGCTGGAAGATGCGGCCCAACAGGCTGAGAGGGAGTTGGCGAACTTGAAGTCGAGCGCTGATGCGCGCGCAAATTCGTTGCAGGCCAAGCTCGATGCGGAACGCCTGCAACGGGAAGCTCTGGAAGCCGAGGTGGTGCGTGGCGAGGTCCTGGCGCTGGACGCACAACGCAACGCCCAGGCTGCACGGGATGCCGCCGAACTGGAAAACCTGCAGATCCTCTCCCCAGCTGTGATTTATGCCAACAGTCAGTCCCTGGCCGCCGCTGGTGCAACTGCAACCTCCGGCAGCAGCGGAGATCGCAAACTCTCTGACAACGAAGAATTCCTACATTCGCCGCCTGCCCTGATCGTTCAACAGGCGGAACAATTACAGGACCCAGGTCGCACCCTTGTTCAGGGATCTGTTGTCCAGGCGGCATTGCAGGTTGCGATCAACAGCGATCTGCCCGGCAATGTCATCGCCGTCATCTCTGAACCCGTGCCGTCTTTTGCTGGCGATACTATTCTGATCCCGCGCGGGTCGCGGCTGTTTGGTTCATACAGTGCGGGGATCGAGGCGGGGCAAAAACGCATCCTGATTGTCTGGAGTCGGATCCTGACACCGGAGGGAACCTCGATGCAGATCGCCTCAGTGGGTGGGGATCAACTTGGGCGCTCTGGCCTCACTGGAATTGTTGATACCAAGTTCGCCGCGCGTTTTGGCGGCGCCGCTCTGATCTCTCTGATTGGTGCGGGGCCGTCCATTGCATCTTCGGCTGTGGGGGACGACGTTGTATCCGACACGTTGCAACGTATCGCAGAAGATCTTGAGGACACAACGGGCGCGGCCATTGTGCAACAGCTCAACCGCAAGCCAACAATCTATGTGGACCAGGGTGCCAGTGTCACCGTGTTGGTGGATCGGGATGTGGTGATCTGGTGACCAAACACCAGGCCAGCTACGTCGATGCATATCTCGAGCCCTTTGCCGATTGGCTCTCAGATCATGACATCTCGGAGTTTGCGATAAATCCTGATGGGCAGGTTTGGATCGAACGCGCAGGGGATGCGCATATGGTTGCCGTGGAAATTTGCAACGTCGATGCGGCTACCGCAATTGATATCGCGCAGGCCATCGTGGGCGACGCAAAGGCCAAGGTCTCAAAAAGCCGTCCGCTTGTTTCCGGAAAGATTGACTATCGCGGGCGCCCGTTACGGGTGCAGGTGGCAATCCCGCCCGCCGTTGAACACGGTGCGTCCCTGTCAGTACGATTGTTTTCCACCGAAGGTCTGCCGGATTACAAAGCCGAGTATCTATTTGGCGAAGCCATATCTCTGGACGCAAAGCGGCGCGAGAAAATGGCTGAAGTACGCGACCTCGCAGAATCCGATCTCAACGCCGCTTTAAAGCGGCTGATTGAACTGCGCCTTAACATTCTGATCAGTGGGGGCACGTCGACAGGCAAGACAACCTTCGCACGGCACTTGCTGGGCTACGTGGGCAGCGACGAACGCATGGTGACAATTGAAGACGCGTTTGAACTGTTTCCACCGCAGCAAAACTCCGTATGTCTCTTGTCCGAGCGCGATAAAGAATCGCCCCGAACAGCGGATGCATTGTTGGCGGCGTCCCTGCGGATGCGCCCGGATCGGATTATTGTCGGTGAGCTACGCGGGCGTGAGGCTATCACCTATCTTGAGGCGATCAACACCGGGCATGGCGGGTCGATTTCCACGTTGCATGCGGAGACTGCCAGGCTCGCGATCGACCGTTTGGCGATCATGGTGTTACAGGCAGGGACGCCGCTGACCTTCGCCGAGGTGAAGGATTATATCGCGCGCTCCATTGATGTGATTGTGCAGCTCGGGAGAAGTGACGGGCGCAGGGGCGTGACGGAGCTGTGGTTTCCGGGGGATGAGGTGGCGTGAAGGGGTGGATCGAAATATGTCCAGGCTTCTCCAACAAAGTGCGGGAGTTTCCATTGACCGCCCTTTGCCAGAAGTGTGCAATAGTTTCTGCAATCACAACGTCGAATATAGACGATTGAACGACCAAAGACGTCGCTAAAGCGTTTCGCGCTAAACTTGAATCACCTAACGCTGCCTGAAATCAAAGATTTCAACGCGTTAAGTGATAAGGTGTGTTTCAAGGAAAACGCGAAATACTATAGTTCAGGCGATTTGAGTCAGAAACCTTGCATGAGCATGTCAACTGCTGTTGTAATTTTTTCGAATTCGTCTCGGAGGTTACCAACTTGAGATTTGAGAATTCCGGTTGGGACTGCAGCCAGGAATTGGGTGACCATGACGACATGTTCCCCTCCAATATCAAAGGTAGGATTGAGTCTGTTCGCTGGTTTTGGCGCGCGCGATTTCAACAAGAGCGGCACCACGACCCTTGTGTTCAAGTCGCTCAGGAGGTCAGTTTGAATATCCAGGAGGAACCCATCGCCAGATGGATTGGGAAAAACGTCGTACTTAGGCATTAAAATTGCCGAAAGCCGTCAAGCGTGAGGCCGTGCTTATCCACATAAGCATTTGAACTCCGCAGAGCAGCAGCATTTTCAGCTTTCCACCGTTCTGCTTTGGCAACCGTCACAGCGATACGGACCCCCTCCTCTGCCGCGCGGGAAAGATTAACTTTCAGCGCCCTGGCTTCAGCAAGCAATGTGGTATCGAGTGACAGATTCGTAGGCTTTCGTGATTGGGCATTCATGAGACTCTCTCCTCGGATACAGAGTTTACATCTATCAAGTCATACGCGTCAATCATGCGCACAATACATGCGCATCTTCATTCAATTGCAAGGCAAAAAATTGAAACAACAGTCAGTAGATATCGCCAAAAAACCTATGGATTTGTCTGA
>CBDTVL010000365.1:0-3390 GCA_965363755.1 uncultured Sulfitobacter sp. | reverse complement strand
AGACACCGGGTACCGTGACCGCATCGCAGCTTGGGCGTCCGCGCAGAAAGCTGCGTTCGAACAGTACCCTGAAGATCAAGATGCCATTGCCTTCTATGCCCTATCGCTGCTTGCGACCGCGCCCCGGGGTGACAAGTCGATGAAGAACCAGCGTGAAGCTGGCGCGCTTTTAGAGGCACTTAACGAAAAATCCGATCTTCACCCGGGCGTCTATCATTACCTGATCCACGCCTATGACAACCCGGTCCTGTATGAACGGGCGCTGCCTATCGCTGCTGAATACGGCAAGATTGCACCGGATGTGGCACATTCCCTGCATATGCCCTCGCATATCTTCGTGCGGGCCGGATATTGGGACGAGGTGATCGAATGGAACATCCGCTCAGCCAAAGCTGCACGCGCGCATCCACTTGGTGAACTGCTTTCCAGCCACTACGCACATGCGATGGATTACATGATCTATGGCCACCTCCAACGTGCTGAATATGCCAAAGCGGAAGAACTCCTTGCCGAGTTCACGGGTGCTCTCAATCAGCAAAGTAATTTTGGCTCGGCCTATGCCCTCGCTGCTTCACCAGTGCGCGTGGCTCTGGAACAGGAACAGTGGGAAATACTTGCCGGTATGTCGGGTGACATGCACCCGGCCATCGCTTGGGAACGTTTTCCTCAAGCAATCGCGATGCGCTGGTTCGCTATTGGCCTAGGGGCTGCCCGCAGCGGCGATGTAGACAAGGCCAGTGAAGCTCTATTGCAGTTGGCCGATCTCCGCCCACCGCTCGAGGCCAGCAAGCAAGTCTATTGGCTGAAACTGCTCGACGCTCAAATGCTGAGCGTTGAGGCTTGGATGGAGAAAAACAGCGGCAATTCTGCACTCGCCATCAGTTTGCAGTCTGAGGCTGCGGACATCGAAGATGCGGTTGGCAAGTCGCCAGTTACCCCGGGACACGTCCTGCCTGCGCGAGAGCTTCTAGGGGATCTCTTAGCTGAACTGGGCCGCACGGATGAAGCCAACCAAGCCTACGAAGACACACTGGCTCAGGCTCCTAACCGCCTGCGAAGCCTGCAAGCCCTTAAATAGGGTCGATCATTTGCCAACCGCCTCAGAGCGCGGTTGGCAACGCTTGAAGGGCAAGTTCAGGAAAGAGGATGTCCGATTCATTCGCCTTTCGAAACTAATTTTTTCCACTCACCTAAGTCCGCTTCGTTTCCTTTCGCCCAATAGCGCGGGTAGCGCCCGATGCTGCGCCAAGCACATATTGACGTTAAAGGCGGAAAGCGGTCATCTGACGGTTTCAGTCAGCTTTTGAGCCCGAGCCTAAGCTAGCGAAGAAAAACGAGACTGAATGGCTCTTTGCCACGAGATCACTCTCTAAGACCGACATAACTGCACACTACGTCGCTTTGCTGACCGCTAATCTTGCAAATTTCATCAATTCTCTTGCCCGGTCGCGACCATGTTCAACGCGGCACGAACGGATTGCGATGCCAGTCCCTGAGCCTCCTCCGAAGGTCGATCCGACATATTCGCAATGAGCATCCCGAAATGTCGACCATGTTGACTGACCCTGTTCCAAGGCTGGCACGGCAACCTCGCGGCCAGTGACCTCATCCAATTCCATTGCAGCATTTATCGCGAAACCAAGTGCTAACTCGATCGCATAATCAACCGAAGCCTCGGCTTCAGCCACGCAGTCTGCGATCTCAACCTGACTTCCATTACCGATGCTGCATTCCAACGATGGGTCTGCAGCCACAGCGAATGGGAATACGATCAATAGGGTCGCTAGTTTGAGTTTGAGGTCTGGCATTCGTCTATCTCCGCAGTTCTCAGTCTTTATGAGACGCTGCGACATCTTGCCGAAGAACTCAATCCAAATCCTCAAGTGCCGATCATTGGCTCCAATTGAGGGACCGCTAATGCTTACAGCAGCTCGGCGACGCAGGATTCGATTTCGGCTTGGTACTGTTCCTCTGTGTCGCGTTTGATAGCTTGCCCGGTCACGATGTTGACGCCGCCTTTGGGCTTTGTACCCATTAGTGCCAACCGGGGAGTGACCTGCGTTACTCGTTCCCTTCGCCCGCGTTCAACTCGGGAAATCGGATTATCTGCATTGACTATCCTAGGTAGATCGTCTGTATTATAAACAACCTAAGGTATACTATCGAGGACACCTAAGTGACTGAAATCAACGCTCACCCGAACACCACTCTTGAGGACATGCTCACTCAGTGGAAGATAGATGCAAAACGGGCTGAGGACAGGAGAAAGAAGATTGAAACATTCGGGGTAGCTTCCGTCGACGACAATCTCCCAGGGCTGAAGCCCCGTCAGCAAGAGCTTTTAACGCTCGTTAACAAAGCCCGCTTGCTAAGAATGTCTATTGGGCATGACCCGGTCGAACATCTACGGCCTATTGGCCGACGAGCCAAAAGCCAAGCCTATCGAGAATATGCCAACGCCTTGCAGAGTTTCGCAGACAGAAGTGGCATCAGTTGGGAGGCAACCAAAAAATGAAAACTATCGTAGGGAATTTGCTTCCACGCCGCTTTCTTGTTCAGCACTCCATTTACACGCAAACTTGCGCGCACATCGAACTTGTCTGTTGGCAAATTGTAAGGATTGCAAATGGAGACGAAGTCTCACCACTTCCAAAGTCGACCAGATGCCTCAAAACGAACATGCCAGCTGAAGATGTCGCGCAGGAACTAAGAAAATGTTCGAAGGTCTGCGCTCCGAATGTCGCCGTGCGGATCTACGGTTTGGTCGATCAATTGGTAAATTGTATGGCAGAGCGAAATGAAGCCGCACATGTTGCCTGGTATTTCGACGATGATGCAAACGAACTGGTGTCGGAGACGTGCATTAAGCGAGTGAAGAAAAACCAGACTGAATGGCTCTTTGCCACGAGATCACTCTCTGAGACCGACATAGACCTCGCCATCGACGTTGCGGATCGTTTGCTGCGTGATGCGATCGACATTCGCATCAATCTGGGCGCACAGGAATTAGACCGCAGGATTCATTGTCCATAATTGGTTTTTAGGACACCAAGCGTTGGAGTTGCTCAAGTGCTGGTGTGCAGGGAACTCTTAAAAGATGCCATTCTGAGGGATCATACCTTTGGAGGAGGTATTAGAAACTCAACAAAGCCCTGCACAAATCAAGCGTAAGCTATAATTCGTGTGTTGCAATGATTCCGTAGGGCGGCGTTGCGGGGAAACTTTCAGTTGAGTTCCCCTTTGTCAGACGGTGCCATGGGTCTGACTGCCCGGGAACTTTGCCGCCTTGATCCGCCGTTCCACCATGCGCCGCTAAACGCTCGGTATTGGCATCGTGGATATTCAAGGGGCGATCAGCACTTCGCCCTCAATTTCCATTGCAAACCCAAG
>CBDTVL010000364.1:0-3401 GCA_965363755.1 uncultured Sulfitobacter sp. | reverse complement strand
AAGTCAGACACTCCCCAACGGTACAGCGGTGGATTTTACCTTTCTGACTGAAAGGACCCGCAGTTAACGCAACGATCAAGACCCACCGATGCCATATTTACAGCAAGCAGCAGATTTCATCATGGGCAGTACATTCTTGCATGTTTCTTTTGCATCTGAAGCAGCAGATCAGGGGCAAAATCAGGATCCCGCGGCGCAGGTAACCGCGTTTTTACCGGGATCAAAACAAAGGTTCGCTCACCAACGTAGTCGGGGATTTCTGGATGTGGCATGACCCTCCTTTGAGGGTATTCCTATTTCGAAATACATCCCGTAGCGTAGCCCAAGATTACGCGCGAGGCAGCGCCCGACACGGTGAAGAGACGATGCATGGAAACCAAGCCTGAATGTGCGGTATCGCGCCAGTATATAAGCAAGATTCTTGCTTTGACGCGACGTCGCCATTGCCTGCTTTGACCATTGGCTCAGCCTCAATATCCGGGTTCCGAAAGGACGGTCATGACTGAGCATTGGCAACAAATCTTGGAGCAACACTGGGGTATATCGGCCACGCTGAGTGCTTTGGATGGGGAATTCGATCTGAATTACCTCGCCTCGGGAGAGCAGAGTTATGTTTTGAAGGTCATGCGGGCCGGATGTGCCGCGCCGTTCATTGATCTGCAAATCAAAGCCTTTCAACATATTCTTACCAACGCCGCTGATATTCCGGTGCCCGCAGTTGTGAACAGTCTTGCAGGGGCGCCGTATGTCACGGTTACGGACCCGGCCGGGCAGTCGCGCATCGCGTGGGTATTGGAGAAAGTTGAGGGAATACCATATGCCCGATTCAAACCACACAGTGCGGCCTTGATACACGACATCGGCGCGCAGGTTGGCGCCATTGACAAGGCTCTGGCTGATTTCAGGCACCCAGAGCTTTCCCGCGATTTCAAATGGGATCTGACCAAAGGTGACTGGATTGCAGACCATCTGGATGCCATTGCTGACCCCGCGCGCACCGGATTGATCAAAGACATCCTGAGGGAATTTGGCGCCGTCAAACCCACGCTGGCTGCCCTGCCCAGAGCCGCGATCCACAATGACGCCAACGACTACAATGTCATCGTAAACGGATCGCTGAGTGAAACGCCACATGTGACAGGGCTGATTGATTTAGGCGACATCTGCGACAATCCGCGGGTGTGCGACATTGCCATTGCTGCGGCTTATATCGCGCTGGATCACCCTGACCCGGAACAGGCGTTGGGTGCCTTGGTCTCAGGCTATCACACATCTTATCCGCTGACTGTCGCAGAGGTCGATTTGATCTGGCCGCTGTTACGGATGCGTCTGGCTGTGAGCGTAATCAATTCGACCTTGATGGCCACCGAAGATCCGGACGATCCTTATGTCGTGATCTCGCAAAAACCGGCCTGGGCGTTTCTTGAGGGCAATCTAGTCAACACCGGGCTGATCAAGGCACGCTTGCGTGCCGCCTGTGGTTTGCCAGCTACAGATGCCGCGCCGCGCATTCTGGCATGGCTGGACCAGCAGCGCGGTTCATTTGCCGCTTTGATGGGCACAGATTTGTCCGATGCTCCGATGGGATCGCTGTCAGTCGAATCCTCGACTTGGCCGGAGAATCCGTTTGACCTGCCCCGGTCTGAAGCGTCGATCATTGGGCAGGAATTCGAGGATAATGGGCGGGTGTGGCTGGGGTATTATGGCGAACCCAGACTGATTTATACCACAGCTGCGTTTCGCAAAGGTCCGTGGAAAGCATCCGACCGCCGTACTGTGCATTTGGCGGTTGATGCCTTTGCCCGACACGGCACAGAGTTGCGCGCGCCGCTGACGGGGATCGTTCATGCCGTGGATAACCGCACCGCGCATCTGGACTATGGTGGGGTGGTAATTCTGCGACACGAAACGTCTGAGAGTGACACATTCTTCACGCTCTACGGGCACCTGAACCCCGAGGTTTGTGAGTCTTTGACGGTCGGCCAAAGCATTACTAAAGGCGAGGTATTTGCGCGATTGGGCGACGTGACCCAATCAGGTGGCTGGGCCCCACATGTGCATTTTCAACTCGCGCTCAGCACAGATGGAATGGGCGATGACTGGCCCGGTGTCGCGGATCCGGACGAGTTGTATTTGTGGAATGCACTCTGCCCTAATCCGGCCGCACTAATGAACCTTCCCGATGAAAAAGTCTTGTTTCAACCAATCGACAAGGCCCGCGTCTTGGCAGACCGTCAGGCTTATTTTTCTGACAATCTGAAACTCAGCTATGACGATCCCATTTTGCTGTTACGCGGCTGGCGGCATCACCTGTTTGATGAATGGGGCCGTCCGTATCTGGACGCCTACAACAATGTCCCGCATGTAGGCCACGCGCATCCGCGCATTCAGGCCGTCGCCTCGGATCAGTTGCGCCGAATGAATTCCAACACGCGCTATTTGCACCCTGCACAAACCGCTTTTGCCAAAAAAATCCTTTCGAAAATACCTGATCCTTTGTCAGTCTGTTTCTTCGTGAATTCCGGGACAGAGGCAAACGAGCTAGCCCTTCGGCTGGCGCGAGCGCATACAGGCGGCAAAGACATGATCACGCCCGACCATGGCTATCATGGCAACACTACCGGCGCGATCGACATCTCGGCCTACAAATTCAATGCAATCGGAGGCGTCGGCAAGCCCGACTGGGTTCACCTGATCGAAGTTGCCGACGACTATCGTGGCAGTTTCAGGCGCAATGATCCCGACCGGGCCGAGAAATTTGCGGCACTGACCGACAACGCTCTTGCGGCTGTGCAGGCCCGAGGGGGCAAACTTGCCGGCTTTATTGCTGAGACCTTTCCCAGTGTGGGAGGGCAGATCATTCCGCCAAAGGGGTACCTGCCAGCAGTCTATCAACGCATTCGTGCGGCTGGAGGTATTTGCATCGCCGATGAGGTGCAGACAGGGCTTGGTCGTCTGGGCAATTATTTCTTTGGGTTCGAGCAACAAGATGTGGTGCCGGACATTGTGGTGCTTGGTAAACCGATCGGCAACGGACACCCTCTGGGAGTCGTTGTGACAACCCGCGAGATTGCGGATCACTTTGCGCAGGGACCTGAGTATTTCTCGACCTTCGGGGGCTCCAATCTTTCATGTCGCATCGGACAGGAAGTCCTGGACATCGTTGAGGACGAAAAGCTCGCGGAAAATGCCCGCATTCGGGGGGCTCAGTTGATGGACGGGCTACGAGACTTGCAGCAAAAGCATAATGTTATCGGCGATGTGCGGGGATACGGTTTGTTCATAGGTCTTGATCTTGTTGAAGATCGTGCCAGCCGCAAAGAAGCCACCTCAGTTGCCAATTACATCATTAACCGCATGCGCGAGCATCGTATTCTGATGGGCTGCGAAGGGCCCAAAGA
>CBDTVL010000363.1:0-3438 GCA_965363755.1 uncultured Sulfitobacter sp. | reverse complement strand
GCGATGTGTTTCAGAAACTTCACGATATTCTCTCCCAATTATTATTCTATCTGAGATTTTTTGGCTATCTGGATGCCATTTCCCCAATTCGGAAGGAACCCAATCAGGGTCACAGATTCCTATTAGTTGGAGCTCTCCGCTGCGAACACGTGTGGTCAGTAATTCGCCCTTACTCGACCAACTCCACGTCAGAAATCATCACGGATTTGTCCCAGAAAGCTTCCGTCGGTGAGTAATAGCGGACGATCGGAAATGGCCGCTTTCCCTCGGTCGTGATCCAATTGCTGTCCAGACCCTTGGGGGCCTTCGGTCCGAAGTACAGGGTAACCCCGCCGTCTTCGTTCGTTGACATGTTTTCCAAACCGTAGGAAGACAGCCCCTGGACACCGTCTTTGGTATAGATAAAGGCCATAGTCTGAAAGTCGTAAATGGATAGAGACCAGAACTGCTCCACCGGCATATCCGCCGGAAATGTCACTGAATAGGTCTTGCCTTCCTGCAGTTCATTTCCCCCTTTGTCCTGGGTTGCCATCAGGTAGACGGTGGCCGGCCTTTCAGGCATCTCGTTCGGGACATAGGTGCCCCAGCTGTAGACGTGGGTGGCACGGTTATCGAGATCAATGAGGTCATCCGTTTCCCAGGAGAAGCCATTATTGGCATCGGTAAACGCACCGTAACGCCATTGGCGATCTTCCCAGAACAACTCCTCCGGCTTCACGTTTAAAAGCAATCCCCGCATGTAATGATGAGCATCAATGGCCGCCTGTCGCATGGCCTTTTTGGTCTTCTCGCCTGGGCTGTAATCCTTGCCTTTTTCAATTCCCAGAGAGGCCAGCATCCCCATCATCACCTTGTCACGCGGGTGACTGTTTTCGACACTGAAGATCGCATGAAGATCCTCAAAGTATTCTTCATCGTAGGGCGGCAGCGTTGAGTATTGCTGTTCGCGCGGATCTATAAACTTGGTTGGTTCAGGATTTGGGAGTTCTGATAGGTAGTACATTTTCAGCGTCTGAGAATACGCGTAAGCCCTCTCAGGGGTGCTGTCGGGGCCCGGAATCGAACGCAATCCGAAACCTACCCGGTAACTGGGACTTTTCACCTCTATATATTCGTCTGGCACAGGCTCGTTGTAGCCTGGAGGCGTCAGCAGGAGTTTACCGCCCTTGCCCTCGTCCAAACCGGAAGGACCGACGTCAGCGATCGTGATTTGCCAGTGATCCACAATCTGCCCATACAGGCTCGCATCATCCGACACGGCAGGTACCTCCACGACGACAGGTCCCCCGCGCAGGTCCGTAAAAGCGACAATGTACGGCGTTACGTTGTTGGGTGTCGGGGTCTCGAAATATGCACTGGCCGGGCCAGAAAATGCGCCGATCGTATTGGGTTCTGCTCCGAGTTTGCGCAGACCTTTTTCATAGCCATAAATGGCAACGGCCGGGATACCCCAGATAACCGCCTCGAAGGCGCGCTGGTACTTTACCTGATAATCCAGATCTTTCACCGAGACTTTTGACCCAGCAGGTGGTTGGCCGCCAATGGGGTCAGTCGGCATCTCAGATGATTGCGCCGACGCTGAGGTCAGTGTCGCGATGGCCATCACGGCGAACAGGGCGGATTTGATGTTCATTTTCATTTTCGGTTTCCTTCTAAATACGCGTTGGGGTGATGCTTAGTTATGCATGGAGCCAGGATTGACATCATCCTTCGCGACCTTGTCAAAGGAACCCATGACTTCGGTGAGCGCCTCCTGGCTTCCTTCGATCTTGGCGGTGCCCGCTTCGATCTCCTTCGGCAAGGTTGAATCGCCGACCATGATTTCAGCAAAGGTCCTGAAAGGAATCGCAATCGTCGCATCAACTTTCTCCGGCACGATCTCACTCACTTCCGCAACACCGCGACGCACATGTAGCGCCCAGGACTTTGCCTGGTCGGTGAGTTTGATCTCAACGATGCGGCTAACCTTTGCGCTCTTGATCGGATCAATGTTGATTTCAAGCATTTTGAGTGTCGCGAGAGGATCACTGGCCAGAATGCTGTCGACGGTCGCTTCCCCAAACATCAGCAAGGCCGGGGGCTTATTCCAATCCAGCTTGCCTTCCAGGTGCAGAGCCTCAGTAAGCATGAAATTGCGGACCTGAATGCCAGATTGCGTCGTGTAGGCCATCTGGCGCAGGGCATCAGCTTTCAGTTGCTTGGCCTCCATGTTCTCAGGTTCGGCGGCGATGGCATAGGAAAGAAGTTTGGCCGACAGATTGTATCGCTTTTCGGTAAAGGCCGACTTGGCCTTGGTGATGACTTGATCCACTCCACCGGCAAGCTCGATGATGGTCTCGCCCATCTCCTGAACAGTGGGCGGATGAAGGTCGGCCGTATCTTCCTGGAACCAACCGACGATTCCGCGGTATTGGCCGCGAACGTTGTGCTCGTGATCGACATAGGCGGGGAAGACCGCCGGGTTATCTCGCAAATGCTTGGGCAGCCGTGCCGCCTCGACCATTTCGTCTGCGTTCATCCCTTTGTTCAAGCTGCGGATCGCCTGGTTGTAGGTAAACGCATAGGTGTCACGATGAGCCAGCAAGAACTCCTCGGCATCCTCACCTGCGACTGGAAGTCCGTGAACTCCGACCACATATTCCGCATCCAGGCTGCGCAGTTTGTCGATACCGTCCACCAAATCGACCGGCGTGCGATAGTAATCACCACGCAGGGTGTAGAGCGACATCAGCATGTTGGTGGCGGCAGTGCTGTGTAGCGCCAGATCCAGCTCCGGGAAGTAGGCAATGATACCATCGCGGGTATCGGCCACCACGTGGTGAAAGACGACTTTGAGGCCATCGATGGTGACCTCCTCACCATCTTTGACTGGGTGGGTGACCGGCATATGGCCATGTGCGGCGAGCTCAGGCTCCTCAAAATGGGGTTCCGCCGGGCCATAGACGGCGTCGGGCCCCTCTTGGGGCAGGTAAAAACCGAGTTGAATGCCGCCCCGACGGTTCTGCATGGGACCCAGAAGTGAAGAATTTCCCGCCAGGTTGGCTTCGAGATCAGGGTGACCGTAGACCTCAAGCTCCTTGCCCGGGTTGCTTGCCGCATAGGCTGTGGAACCACCAGTATAATGGAAATGGGAGTAGATGATGGCCACTACGGGCTTGTTCACCTTTTCTTGAACCAGTTTTAGAACCTCCTGCCCCTGTCCGACATTCACGCCGGAATCAAATGCAATGAGACCAGTCTTGCCTTCAACAAAGGTGTAGTTGTTCAGGGCGTAGCCAGCGACAGTCCAAACCCCCTCGCGAACCTCGATAACCTGGGTGCCGCCAAAAGCGCCTTCTGACAGAAACCTCTCATACTGGGCATTGACCTTAGCACCGTTGGCAGCCTCGACGATCTGGTCATCAAATCCACCACGGTAAAACGGCTGCTCATCCTGGG
>CBDTVL010000362.1:0-3476 GCA_965363755.1 uncultured Sulfitobacter sp. | reverse complement strand
GCCGCGACAAACAACAAGCCCAGAACCAGTAACCAGTATTGGCCCAATGTGTCTGACAGTACGTTTTCTACCGATTTCACCGCCAATGCGCCGACAAAGGCTGCAAGCAGGACTGTTTTGCCGCCAATCGCGACCCAGATTAGAACCTCTGTCGCTAGCGCGAAGCCTAGAATTGCAGGTGAGACGAAGGAAAACTGTGCTGCAAAAAGCGCTCCTGCCAATCCCGCAACGGCACCGGAAACAGCAAATGCCACAGCCTTATACTCGGCCGTCTCAAAGCCAAGGAAAGCCGCGCGTGTCTCGTTGTCGCGGATGCCACGCAACACCGTGCCAAAGGCCGAGCGCTCCAGCTTAAGTAACACGAGGAAAGCCGCAAAAGCCGCCGCAAGTACCACTAAAAAAAACAATAATGGATCGTAAAATTCGATCTGCCAGCTGCCCCATCCGAATCGTAACGGTGGAACATCGAGTATCCCATTAAATCCGCCGATATAGGACCAGTTGATCGCCAGCCGTTCGGCGATCACGGCGGCAGACAGGGTGACAATGCCGAAATAGGCGCCGTAGAGACCGCGCCCCTTGAACAGGGCCAATCCCAGTAGCCCCGCTGCCAAAGCGGGCAGAATCACCGCCAACGCCAAACCGGCCAGCGTCATCGCAGGTATGCCGGGAATCATACCCTTGGTGGTCAGCGCCATCGCATAGGCCCCAATCCCGAAAAAAAGCGACTGGCCAAAGCACAAAAGCCCGCCTTGCCCCCAAATGAAAGCAAGGCTCATGGCGAAAATGCCGTAGATCATCAACTGCGACAGCAGGCCGAGATTCCAACCTTCAAGAAACAGTGGAGCCCCAGCCAGTGCGGCCCAGAATAGAACCGTGAGCGGAAGTGAATATCTTGACCTCATCGCTTCCTTCGCCCGGTAACCCCGTTGGGCATAAGCCTGATCACAACGATGGCAAGGCTGAATACGACAATCTGGGCAATCACCGGCGTCCATATGGCTGCCACCACACTGTTTGATCCGCCTATAATGCCTGCTCCCCAAAGCGCGCCAAGCGGACTGGCAGTGCCGCCGACAAGGATCGACAGAAAGGCCGGAACAAGAAAGCCCACGCCCATCTGCGGATCAACGCTCATCAGCGGCGCCATAATCGCACCAGCAAGCCCTGCAAGACCAGAGCCAAGGGCGAACGTCACCCGGTCTACGCGGCGCGTGTTTACCCCCAGACAAGAGGCCATCTGGCGATTAGCAATCACTCCGCGCGCGGTCAGGCCCCACCGGGTTCGAAACAAGATGAGAAATGTTATCGCGGTAATCATAATTGCCATGCCCATTACGAACAGACGGTAAGAGGAATAGGTGATACCGAACATCGCTATGGGTTCAGCAAAGGGTGCCACGGTTTGCTGTGAACCGGGGCCAAACAGTACGATTACCAGCTGCTTCAGGGCCAGAGATATGCCCCATGTAGCGAGGATTGTGTCAAGAAAACGGTGGTAAATGCGTCGGATGACGATCTCTTCAATTATCAGCCCGACCAATGCCACAAAGGCGAAAGCGGCAACCAGAATCACAGCGAACGGCACCGCATACTGTTGTAACAGCACCACGGTATAAGCGCCCAGCAGAAAGAACTCGCCATGAGCGAGGTTGATGACATTCATCATCCCAAAAATAATTACCAGCCCAATACAGACCAAAAGCAGGGTCAGGATGTAGCTGGCCGCGTCAAGGCCAATAAGTAGCGTCATTTCCATTTTGTTACACCGACAAATAGCGGCCGATTATGGCCGGATTCTTGTTTATTTCATCGACCGCGACTCCCGATTTGATAAACCCATTTTCGATAAAGCGAACATGATGGGCCAACCGCCGCACCAAATTGAGATTTTGTTCCACAACTATCACGGTCATTTTTTCTTGCTCTACGATGCGGCGCAGAATGGCGGCCAATTCTTGCACAATAGAAGGCTGGACGCCTTCGGACGGCTCATCCAGTAATAGTAGGTCGGGTCGACCGACCAAGGCCCGCGCGATGGCCAGTTGCTGTTGCTGCCCGCCAGACATCGTTCCGCCCAGTTGTTTATGCCGTTCTGCAAGAATAGGAAAATATTCATAGATAAAATCGAATGACTCATTTCGCTGTTTGGGCTTACCAATCCGGCCCATTGTAAGGTTCTGCTCGACGGTGAAATCGGGGAAAATCTCACGTCCCTGCGGAACGTATGCGATGCCGGCATTACTGATCCGATAAGGTGCCCAGCCTACTATTTCCTGGTCCAGAAACCTGATAGAGCCTGAAATCTGCGGCAACACGCCCATCAGCGCCTTGACGAAGGTTGTCTTGCCCATACCATTGCGCCCCATCAGTGCGATGCAGTCACCGCGTGCCAGATCCAGATCCAGCCCCTTCAGGACGGGGGCGCCACGGATATATCCAGCCTTCAGGTCGCGCACTTTCAGCATTATTCGATATCCCCCAGGTATGCTTGGCGGATTTCCGCATCTTTACTAATGGCGGCGTATTCCCCTTCGCGCAGCACTGCTCCTTTCATCATTACGATAAGAGGGCTGCCCAGCTTGCGCACAAAGCTCATGTCATGCTCGATCACCAGAACTGCCACGCCTAGTCGGTCGCGCACATCCTGGATCATGTGCACGATGGCATCGGTTTCTTCCTCGGTCATCCCTGCCGTCGGCTCGTCCAGCAGCAAAAGCTGGGCATCCGTCACCACCAGCAGGGCGATTTCCAGTTGCTGGCGGATTCCGTGCGGCAACTCAGAGGCCAGTTTACCCCCATATTCCAACAACCTGGTTTCGGCCAGAACCAACCCATAGCTTGACCGGTCTGGTCCGCCGCGCAACAGGCTGAATGGCGCATAGTGTTTCGTGGCCGCGGTGATAGCGATTTCAATATTTTCGGCAACGGTTAGGTCATCAAAAACTGACGGAATCTGAAACTTGCGCGCGATGCCCTTGCGGCAGATTTTTTGCGGCGAAAGGCCGGTAGTGGCTTCACCCATAAAGAAGACCTGACCTGACGTGGGATCCAGATCGCCGGAAATCACCTTAAAAAGTGTGCTTTTGCCACAGCCGTTAGGCCCGATGATGCACTTCACGTCACCCCGGGACAGATCAAGGCTCATCTTGTCAAGCGCGCGGATGCCGCCAAAATCCATGACGATTTCGCGTACCGTCAGGAAAGGGGCGGCATCCATGTTCATTTAGTCACTCGGTTTCAGGCACACTGACTGGGAGCGACAATTTTGCCGAAGTATTTCTGCATCTTCAATTGTTGGTCACGGACTTCGAACAACAACATGTTGAGGTCCACATGCTTGTCATCGGCACGCATCGTCACCTCGCCATTGGCCACGGTTATGCTGCCGGAAAGAGCCGCCATGATCTTGTCAGTCTCGTCTGAATCTGCCCGTTGCATTGCCTCGAGGAAAAATTTAGCGATGCCGTAATGCG
>CBDTVL010000361.1:0-3484 GCA_965363755.1 uncultured Sulfitobacter sp. | reverse complement strand
TCCAAGACCGCCGCGCGCAACGCAACCAAACGCGGCCGCATGGCTCCAAACATCTTCTCCAGATCTGCACCTGTTGTGCCCGGTTCATAGTCCTCAAGCATCGCATCATAGACATCACCGCCGGCCGCCAGTGCCGCACCTTCTTCGCGCTTCAGTCGCAGAACATTTTCCAGCACTGGCGCAAAGGCGGCAAAGTCGTCGTTTTCGCGCGCTTCGGCCCACGATCCTTGCGCCTCGGACGTGACCCGGGCAATCTCTGCAGCCAGCCTAGCAGGCACCTTCATCGTGCGCCGGTAAGATCGCTCGATCTCGCGCATTTGCGCCTGACCGACCTCATCCAAAGCAGCAACGTCGACGGCCTTCAGCCACTCCCCCACGCGGGCATCAATGCGGCGGGCATGCAGAACGCCCTCCATCGCCGCCATTTCTACGCCCCGTTGCGCCGCTGCGCCGCGTGGCATCATGGTTTCCTGATCCCAGCCCAGACGCCCGGCAATCTGCCCCAACGCCTCGGTTTCGCGCTGAAACGCCATCAAATCATCATAAGGTGTCATCTAGGTTTCCCGGATTGAGGTTGTGATTGGATACGCACTTAGGAACCGCGCCCGCAGGATCAGAACCCAAAGCACAACGGCCAGTAGCTGGTGCAGAATGGCGACCTGCCAGGGCGCGCCATAGAGAACGGTGACAATGCCCAGAACAATCTGCAAAGCAAGGGCCGCCATCACTGCATTAAAGGCAAATTGGGTGACTTTGTGGGCCGACTTTCGCCCACGCAACCAGACGATGACCCCAAAGATGAGCAGCAAATAGCCCCCTATTCGATGCACAAACTGCACCAGACCGGGGCTTTCAAACAGGTTGCGCCACCATGGCTCGAACACAAAAGCACTGGCCGGGAAAAATTGCCCGCCCATCATCGGCCAGTCGGTGTAGGAACGGCCCGCATCAATGCCCGCCACCAGCGCGCCAATCAGTATTTGCAGAAAGGCAAAATGCATCAATCCGGTCGCGAGCGAGAACTGTTTGGCCTCTTTGCCGCGGCGCGCCTGCATCAACTCCCGCTCGGGTCTTACCAGCAAAAAGACATACCAGGCAATGAACCCGAGAATGACAAAAGCCAGCCCCAGATGCGTCGCCAACCGATAGCTTGCCACATCTGTCATACCGCCGCTCAAACCAGATGAGACCATCCACCAGCCAATTGCGCCCTGCAGGCCACCAAGGCCGCCAATCAGCACCAATCGCCCGGTCCATCCGGTCGGAATTTGGCGGCGCAACAAGAACCACAGAAAACCAGCAGCCCAGACCAGACCGATTATGCGACCCAATTGGCGATGGCCCCATTCCCACCAGTAAATCACTTTAAAATCAGAGAGTTCCATCCATTTGTTTTCAATTTGGAATTCCGGAATTTCTTGATACTTGGCGAATTCTTCCTGCCAAGCCGCCTCGCTTGTCGGAGGCATGGCCCCTGTGAAGGGCCGCCATTCGGTGATCGACAAGCCGCTGTCGGTCAACCGCGTTAACCCGCCGACAACAATCATGACCAACACCAGCGCAAACAGCACCATCAGCCATCCCCGGATCGCACCGCGCGCGCCACCCTTGCCCTGATCTATCAGACCCGGCTGCACCGTTGGCTTGGCTGCATCCAGCGCGCCAACCTCTTCAAAAATACTGCGTTTGCCGCTCATTTCGACCTCAAGAGTTTTGCCAGAGATTAGGCCGCTTGTGCACTACCTTCAAGCACGTCACTCGCCCCGTTCCTTCCAACGCACCATCTGACGCAAGACACCATGCAACATCTGAACATCCGCGCGGGTCATCGGCATACGGGCCCACAGATTGCGCAGGTTGACTTTCATACTTGTGGCCTTGTCGACGGGGAAAAAGAAACCTGCTGTTTCCAGCCGGTCCTCATAGTGCTCGGCCAGCTTTTCTATTTCGATGACAGGGGCCCAGTCGGCACCGGCCATCTCGACTGTCTCAGACACGATGTCCACCGTTTGCCGTTGCCATTCATATCCCGCCAGCAGCACGCATTGCCCTAGATTGAGAGAGGGAAACTCAGGGTTGACCGGCACCGAGATGATCGCGTCAGCGCGCGCGATATCTTCGTTCTCAAGCCCCGAACGTTCCGGGCCAAAGAGGATCGCAACCTTTTGACCTTGCGCAATTTTCTCGCGTGTCAACTCCATCGCCCGCTCTGGTGAGACCACTGGTTTGGTCATGTCTCGCGGTCGCGCGGTGGTGGCAAAGACGTAAGTACAATCCCCTGCCGCCTCAGCCACCGTGTTGAATATTCCTGCCTGATCCAGCAGTCGGCCCGCGCCGCTTGCCATCACCACGGCCTTCTGATTGGGCCAGCCGTCGCGTGGCGCAACAATCCGCATCCGATCAAGACCAAAATTCCACATCGCGCGCGCCGCCGCTCCGATGTTTTCGCCCATCTGCGGGCGCACCAGAATAAACGCTGGCTGCGGCAACTCACTTGGCATGACCATCTCCCAAATCTCCGGTCTGCTCTACGCGCCCGGCACCGCCCCTGCAATCCATCGGCTTGATTCGTTCAAAAATATACTCAGCACCGGCTTAAAAGTTTTCTTCTTTCATCAGACAGGCTACACGCTGCATAAAAGACCAAAAGGACCATCCAAATGGACGCATCAGAGCAGCCGCAGATTTATCTCATTACCCCCCCGACATTTGAGCTTTCGACATTCCCGGATCGGCTGGCGCGCGTTCTGGATGCCGGTCCCGTGGCCTGTGTGCGACTGACAATGTCCAGCCGCGACGAAGAGGTGATTTCCAAGGCAGCTGATGCGCTGCGCGAGATCACCCATGCCCGCGACGTCGCACTTGTGATCTCGGAACATCTGATCATGGTTGACCGCCTAGGCCTAGATGGCGTGCATCTGCTCGATGCCTCCAAGTCCGTACGCTACACCCGCAAAGAGCTTGGCGAAGATGCCATCATTGGTAGTTTCTGCGGCACATCACGCCATGATGGGCTGAGCGCTGGCGAAGCCGGGGCGGATTATATCAGTTTTGGCCCCGTCGGCTCTTCGCTGCTGGGGGACGGCAGCACGGTCGAACAGGACGTGTTTGAGTGGTGGTCTGACGTTGTCGAAGTGCCGTGTGTGGCCGAAGGTGCGCTTGATGCGGACCTGATCCGCACGCTTGCGTCTTACACCGACTTTTTCGGCATTGGCGATGAAATCTGGGGCCATGATGATGCGGCGGCAGCTCTCGAGAATTTGCGCACGGCGATGCGCTAGAGAAATACCCGCTCGACGAACCAGTAGGCCCCGACCAGCGCAATCAGGAGCGACGCCGGGACCGCAATGCGCGCCCGATACCACGGCTTGTCACGAAACCAGTATCCGACAAGAGCAAAAGCAATCGCAATCACGGTGAGCTGGCCCAATTCGACGCCGATGTTAAAGCCGAAAAGGGCCGGAAAAAACTGGCCCTTTGGCAG
>CBDTVL010000360.1:0-3484 GCA_965363755.1 uncultured Sulfitobacter sp. | reverse complement strand
CCGACCTTTTTGAACCATGTGCTCACGGTCGCCTCGGTGACTGATTCACCTAAAGTCGGCACCATAACATCAGTGTTGCCGCCTGCTGCTGCTGCGGGTGCCGCAGCTTCGACTGGTTTGGCAGCAGGGGCCGCGCCTGCGCCTTCGATCAGAGTCGCAAGCAGGGCGTTCACACCCACGGTGTCACCTTCAGCAGCGATGATTTCGCCCATTGTGCCAGCAGAAGGGCTGGGAACCTCGACGGTGACCTTGTCAGTCTCAAGCTCGCACAGCATTTCGTCAACTGCGACAGTGTCTCCGGTTTTTTTGAACCATGTGGCGACTGTGGCCTCTGTGACGGACTCGCCCAGAGTGGGAACGCGGATTTCGGTTGTCATTGTTTATTTTCCTTCGATGGTCAGCGCGTCGTTCACGAGGGCTGCTTGTTGTGCTTTGTGCTGAGAGGCCAGTCCCGTAGCGGGCGAGGCAGAAGTGGCGCGGCCTGCATAGATGGGCCGTTTGTTCTTGGCTTTAATCCGGCCGAGCACCCATTCGATATTGGGTTCCATAAAGGTCCAGGCGCCCTGATTTTTGGGCTCTTCCTGACACCAGACGATCTCGGCGGATTTGAATCGCTCGAGTTCGTTGACCATGGAGATCGCCGGGAACGGATAGAACTGTTCGACCCGCATCAGATAAACATCGTCGATGCCGCGGGCGTCCCGTTCTTCCAGCAGATCAAAATAGACTTTGCCAGAACACAGCACGACCCGTTTGATCTTGTTGTCCGGCTTCAGCTTGGTGTCGGAATTGCCGTGCTGCGCATCGTCCCACAGAACCCGGTGGAAAGAGGATCCTTCGGTGAATTCATCGGCTTTGCTAACGGCCATTTTGTGACGGAGCAGAGATTTTGGCGCCATGATAATCAGCGGCTTGCGGAACGAACGATGCACTTGTCGGCGCAGAATGTGGAAGTAATTCGCCGGTGTTGTGCAGTTGGCCACAATCCAGTTGTCCTGACCGCACATTTGCAGGAACCGCTCCAGACGCGCTGACGAGTGTTCCGGCCCCTGACCCTCATAACCGTGGGGCAGCAGGCAGACGAGGCCTGACATGCGCAGCCATTTGCTTTCGCCTGAGCTGATGAACTGGTCAAACATGATTTGCGCGCCGTTGGCAAAGTCACCAAACTGCGCCTCCCACAGGACCAGTGCATTGGGTTCGGCAAGGCTGAAGCCATATTCAAAACCCAGCACCGCATATTCTGAGAGCATCGAGTCGATGACTTCGTATTGCGCCTGACCTTCTCGAACGCCATTGAGAGGGTAATACCGTTCTTCGGTATCTTGATTGATGATGCCAGAATGGCGGTGCGAAAAGGTGCCGCGTGTGGCGTCCTGACCCGACAGGCGAACGGGATAGCCCTCGGTCAGAAGCGACCCGAACGCAAGCGCTTCACCCGTGGCCCAGTCGAATCCTTCACCAGAGTCGAACATCACCTTCTTGCTCTCCAGCAATCGACCAATGGTTTTGTGCACAGGAAATCCTGCGGGCGTCGTTGTCAGTGCTTTTCCGACCTGTTTGAATGTCTTGACCGGGATCGCTGTTTCACCGCGTACGTAGTCTTCTTTGTTGCGATCCAGATGCGACCAGCGCCCGTCCAGCCAGTCGGCTTTGTTGGGTTTATAGTCTTTTCCAGATTCAAACTCGTCGTTCAGGTAAGCCTGAAACGCGGTTTTCATGTCTTCGATTTCGCCTTCCGGGATCAAACCGTCTTTGACCAGACGTTCGGTGTAAAGCGACAGAGTGGTTTTATGGGTTTTGATTTTTTTGTACATGATCGGATTGGTGAACATGGGCTCGTCGCCCTCGTTGTGGCCAAACCGGCGGTAGCAAAAGATATCAAGTACCACATCTTTGTGGAACTTTTGTCGGAATTCAGTCGCGACTTTGGCAGCATGAACGACAGCTTCGGGGTCGTCACCGTTGACGTGGAATATCGGTGCTTCGACCATGAGCGCTATATCTGTAGGGTAAGGGGACGAGCGCGAGAAGTGTGGTGCGGTGGTGAACCCGATCTGGTTGTTCACGATGATATGCATCGTGCCCCCGGTTTTGTGTCCCTTCAGGCCAGACAAACCAAAGCCTTCGGCCACAACACCCTGCCCGGCAAATGCAGCATCGCCGTGCAGCAGAATAGGCAACACCTTGATGCGGTCTGCATCATTCAGCTGATCCTGCTTGGCGCGGGCCTTGCCCAGCACCACGGGGTTCACCGCCTCAAGGTGGCTGGGGTTGGCGGTCAGGGACAGGTGCACGCTATTACCATCAAATTCGCGGTCAGAAGAGGCGCCAAGGTGGTATTTCACATCGCCAGAGCCGTCGACATCTTCGGGTTTGAACGATCCGCCCTGAAACTCGTTGAAAATCGCGCGGTAGGGTTTTTGCATCACGTTGGCGAGCACCGACAACCGGCCCCGGTGGGGCATGCCGATGATGATATCCTGAACTCCCAAAGCGCCGCCGCGTTTGATGATCTGTTCCATCGCGGGAATCAGGCTTTCTGCACCATCAAGGCCAAAACGTTTGGTGCCCATATATTTAACATGGAGGAATTTTTCGAACCCTTCAGCCTCGACCATTTTATTCAGGATGGCTTTGCGCCCTTCGCGCGAAAACTGGATTTCTTTGCCGTAACCTTCGATACGCTCTTTGAGCCACCCGGCTTCTTCCGGGTTTGAAATATGCATGTATTGCAGCGCGAATGTGCCGCAGTACGTGCGCCTCACAAGGTCGAGGATCTGTCGGATCGAGGCGATCTGAAGTCCCAGCACGTTGTCGATGAAAATCGGGCGGTCCATGTCAGCGTCACTGAATCCGTATGATTTCGGATCAAGCTCCGGGTGCGGTGTATGCTCGCGCATGCCCAGCGGGTCGAGATCTGCAATCAGGTGGCCCCTGATCCGGTAGGCACGAATGATCATCAGCGCGCGGATGCTGTCGAGCACGGCGCGTTTGATCGCATCCTCGCTCACCTCGACACCTTTCTCGGCGGCCTTGGCGGCAATCTTGTTCCCGGCACTCGCGGCCTCGGCAGGGGTGTCGGGCCACTGACCCGTCAGCGCAGACGTCAGATCATCGCTGGGCGCCGGTGGCCAATCTGTGCGCGCCCAACTGGGCCCTGAGGCCTCTTTTTTGACGTCCATGTCGGCGTCGCCAAGCGTCTTGAAAAACTCACCCCACGCCGCATCAACCGCATTCGGGTCGTTGGCGTATTGGGCATATAGCTGTTCAAGATATTCCGCGTTGTGCCCCTGCATGAAGGAGGAGGCATGGAATTGGTCGTTTGTGGGTTGTTCGGTCATATTGCTTCCTTACGAAGTGGAACTTCTGCACGAAAAATGGGCCGTATGGCGTTTGTTGATGCGGTTGCGATGTAGGCTAGCCACTGCTTCGTCTTTCCCGACAATCTCGCAAAATTCGTCGATGTAAGAGATGATTTGGT
>CBDTVL010000359.1:0-3495 GCA_965363755.1 uncultured Sulfitobacter sp. | reverse complement strand
GCGCTTCATGACGCGCAGTGAAGGGAACGCGGGGTTTCGAAACCATTAAACCGCGCAGCAATTTGTCGAAAACGGCATTGGCGTAAAGCCCGTTAGACAGGTGCACACGTATGCCCGCCGCCGCAGGATGATAGGCCCAAAGTGGGAACATCGCTTGCGCCACGGCGACCAAACCAAAGCTGAACAACGTCAGAACGATCAGTGCCCATTCCAGCGGACCGGGGGACGGCGTGGCGGGCAAGGTGCCGTACATCATCCACTCTCCGCCGGTTTGCAGCGCAAAGTATCCAACCGCAGCCGCGATTGAAAACACAGCAGTGCGCTGTGTTAGAACGCGAGGGGCCGCGTCTGCGAGGCCCTGTGCCAGCAGGTACGCAACGCCAAAGATAAGGATGGCACCAAGGGCAATGGCCTGCGGCGATTTTCCTGTGACGCCAAAGATGAAAGCCACAACCCCGTAGATGACCAGAGCGATCAGAAACGCGCGGCCCACCGCAAGGCCATTGGGGATGGCCACAGGGCCTGGGCGGCGGATCGCGGCGACTCTATCAACCGCCATCCCAGAGGCCAAAAAGGCGTGCGCTTTGTACAGTGAATGGGCTACTATATGCAGCAGCGCCAGCGGAAACAGCGCTAAACCGCATTGCAAGATCATGAATCCCATCTGCGCCACGGTCGACCATGCCAAGGAGGTCTTTACCGCCGATTGGGTCAGCATAACCAGACCGCCAAACAGCGCTGTGAACCCACCGATCATGACCAATATAGCCAATACACTTGGTGCCAACAGCATCACATCTGCGAACCGGATCAACAAAAAGCCGCCTGCGTTGATAACACCTGCATGCAGCAAAGCGGACACCGGCGTTGGCGTCTCCATCACTTCCGTCAGCCAGCCGTGCATCGGGAATTGCGCTGATTTCAGGATCGCAGCAAAGGCCAGTGCCGCCGCTATCCAACCTGCACCTGCTTGGCCTTCGCCCATACGTGCCGCCGCCAAAATCTCCGCGATGTCACCTGTGCCATACTGAACAAAAAGCAAAACAAGCGCGACCAGCAAGGCTGTGTCACCCATCCGCGCGGTGATCCACTTTTTGTGGGCCGCCCTTTGTGCTGCAACGCGGTTTGGATAATGCAGTAAAAGCTTGTGCAAAAACAGGCTGGTCGCGATCCAGGCAAGGGCCAGTTGCAAGATGTTCCCCGCGATCACGAGCATCATCACCGCCGCCAGCGTCGCGCAAAGCCAACCAGTGAAAGGTCCTTGCCGCGGCTCACCATCCATGTATGTCGCGGCATAGCGCACAACGACCCAGCCGACGAAACTGACCAACAGCAACATAACCGCGCTGACGGCATCCAGACGGGCCGATATGCCCATCCCCGACAAACCGATAAGACTGCTGGTCGCAGAACCTTCAGTCATCAAGGTAAAAAACGATAGGACCGCAGTGACCAAAGCGACAAGGGTGGTTCCTTCGATAATGCGCAACACCGCACCCGGTCGCATCGCGGCCCCGCGAAAGGCAAGCACGGAGGCGACAATAAGGGCAAGAGGGGCCAAGAATGGCAAAACGTCACTCGACACGAGTGTTTCTCCTTGAGGCTGATTGAATGTTTACAAGGCCGAGGATGCTTGTATAGCATCAGCCTGCCTTAGTGGGACGTCGATCGGCAGGCCTACGCTTCGCGGCCTTCGGCGATCTTTTCCTTTCAATGTACTCGGCGTTCGACTCAAGCGCGCTGTCCTGTCGTCAGAACGCCCTCGATCTCGGCAATTTCGTCCTTTAGCCGCAGTTTAGACCGCTTAAGCTGACCCAGCTGCAAATGGCAGGGCACGGATCGCTTCATCTCATCATTGATTTCAGCATCTAAGCGATGCCGACGTCTTACTAGCGCATTGGCACGGGCGTCCAGCGAAGTGCGGCGGGTGGTTAGATGAGCGTACATTCGGAGTTCCTTTTCAAACTATGGGTTCGTTGGCCCATGAGGCTGATTTCAAGACGGTTATCTAAAAACACAAACGCGCGGGCACTGAGTTTCATCCCTAGAAATCGGACAGGATGGATAGAAAATCAATTTTCCCCAAAGGGATGAAAGTGGCGACACGCGCGTTTTCGTATGAATGTGAAAAGTAAATTAAATGACGGTGCTGATAATAGAATCACGAAAATGGACTGATGTAAGGAGTAAACGGGTCGCCCAAGCACTACTCCTGATTGATGCCAAGGGATACACACATGAACACGCCTCCAAACCTTTCAATCTCAACTCTCGTCAAAGCCAGCGATACTGCTGCACGCGCCATTCCACCAGTCTGGCCGCTTGCCTCTTCAGTCGCTGTGAATCCGTTTTTGGGTCAGGCGACAGAGACACTGGCGCACGCCGGCGCACGGTTGGGCCGTGTCGGTGGCGTGCCCGTAACAATGCCGCGCAACTGGTACAAAACCCGCATCGCGAATGGCACGATCACAGATGCAGACATCGCCGGAGCACTTGAAGCACAAGATGCCGCAGACTTGCCTGATCTGGCCGAATTGAAAAAGTTGGCATGGAGCGAAGCCACAACACCAACTTCGCAGCCGACCATTGCCGACCTTGCAGCGGATGTGTCCGGCATCGACTGGCCAGGTATCATTGCGGATCGGTTTGGTGGGTGGGCAGCTGGGTATTTCGATCAGGGTCAGGCACTTTGGGCGGCTCCGCGCAGACGGGGTGCTTATGACGCGTGGCGTCAGAATGCGACGCATGATTTGACGCCTGAAATTGCGGGCTTGAGAGGGTTTGGTCTATTCGTCAGCGAAACCCCGGATACAGCAGATGAGGCCAAAGTGCGGGCGGCAAATCGGCTAGATCTGTCTAATGTCGTGCTTGAAACATATCTGCACCAACTTCTCTTTTCATTGGGTGGCTGGGCGCAGTTCGCGCGCTATCATCTGTGGCAGGCGGAACTGGCGGGCGGCAGCGATCACACGATCACAGACATCCTGACCATCCGGCTCTTGTGGGAAGAGGCCCTATTTGTGCAGTACAAAGATCAGATTGCAAACAAATGGGACAAGGTGAAAGCAGCACATGCGGCACCCGTAACCCCGGACGCGGATCTGACGGTCAATGCTATTCTTCAAGAAGCGTGGGAGCGCGCGGTTCAACGCGATCTTGCTGAAACCTTTGCCGCCCCTGCGCCACGAGTATACAAGGTACGCCCCGCATTGCAGGCCGCCTTCTGCATCGACGTCCGCTCTGAAGTGTTCAGGCGCGCTTTGGAAGCCGTCAATCCAGGCATCCAGACGCTTGGGTTTGCGGGCTTTTATGGCCTGACGGCGTCACACAAAGGGTTTGCATCGGATGTCGATGAATTGCGTCTACCTGTGCTGCTGAACCCTGGTATCACCTCAACTTCACAAGGCGTTGACGCACAGGCGGACCAGACCGCCCGCTTCAAGGCCCGAGCCAACCGCGCTTGGGGCCGCTTCAAACTGGCCGCCGTCTCGTCCT
>CBDTVL010000358.1:0-3498 GCA_965363755.1 uncultured Sulfitobacter sp. | reverse complement strand
GAGCATACAGCCGGTGTGGTGGCAAAGATGCGCGACAGGTGGGACAGGTTTCAGAGACAGATCGGCCGCCCGCCTTTTCGCGCAGCATAGTGTCTGCCGTGCGGGCGGCCGCAATGTGGGCGTCTGGCAGAGCAAATCCGTCTGAATCGAAGTGACTTCGCTCTTGATCTGGCTTAGCTTAACAAAAAACGGTGTAGCGGAAAAAACATGAGGCACCTTTGAGCATTGTTGGCATAACCTGTCAGCGCGATGATGGAGCTTATTTGGTCGAATGGCTTGCGCATCATCTGGCGGCTGGATTTGACCGAATGCTGGTGTTGTCCCATGACTGCTGTGATGGCTCGGATGAACTGCTGCAAGCTCTCTCAGCCGATCCGCGGATCGCGCATTTGCCATTTGAGCCACGCGGCAAAAAATCGGTCCAATGGCAGGCACTCAAGCTCGCTCGGCACCATCCTTGGGTCGACGCAGCCGACTGGGTGCTATTCTTTGACTGTGATGAATTCATCTGCCTACAAGAGGGTGACCTGCCCAGCCTGATTTCTGCTTTCGAAACGGAACAGGGTGCTTTTGATGCCATCGCTTTGCCTTGGCGCCTTTTCGGTTCGGCTGGGCATCAGCAGCGCGACCCCGGTATCACGCCAGAGCGTTTTTTCAAGACAGCGCCGGAAGATCTGCACTTCCCTTTGGCCCATCTTTTCAAAACGTTGTTCCGGCCCAAGGCGTTTCAAGCGCTCGGGGTTCACAGACCCCGCGCAAAACCGCACAAACCCGCACGTTGGCTTGCTCCTAACGGGCAACCGCTGCCAGATCATTTCGCGGGCAACGACACAATCATTAGCCTTTATTGCCTCCCAACCAGCCCACGGCGAGTGTGTCTCAACCATTATTCGTTGCGCTCGGCTGAGGAGTTCCTGGTCAAACGTGCACGCGGCCTGCCAAACCATTCTGACCGTCAAATTGACCTTACCTACTGGGCCGAACGAAATTGGAATGACACAGAAAACCGTGACATCCTGTGCATGATGGACAACACCCACAAAGAGCTTGAAAAACTGCTGGCTCTGCCCAATGTACTCGACTTGCTTGAGCTGTGTGACAGATGGCACAAGAACGCCGCTTCTGAGCAAATGACAGATCCGTCAACGCTACGATTTCATTTCCGCCTTGGCATGCTCACCGGCAGCAACCCGCCAAGCGCCGAAGCCGGTCAGGCCTTCTTGCAGGCTCAGCACATGATCGCCGTGAAAAGGCGAAATTCGCTTGGTTGAGAGGTTGATAGAGCGTCGTCTTGCCAGCCGTCGTATCGGCGATTTGACCCTGCTTGATGCAGTGGAAGATGTGCAAGGCGACCGACGCCAAATCATCCTTTTCTTTGACCGCACTGTCCCGCTCGAGACCATCATACCCCCTGGCGGGTCTGAACTGGTCTCTGAAAAATCTTTGGGCGAGACTTCCGTGCTCAGCTATTCGCTACCGCTCACAGCCGACCCCAGTTTCACCATCTCGGGTCAATCCGTAGATATTGTCAGCGCGGCGCAAGAAGTATCGCTGATGGCCGGTAGCAATGCCCTGGCCGCAATAAGAAATGGTGAAAGCGCTGAGATTGTGCTCGACTGGTTAGCCTATCACATTAAATATCACAGCCTCGGTGCGGCTGTCATTCTCGACCGCGCCAAACCGGACAGTGACAAGGCTTTTGCGAGAAAGATGCGCAGGGGGCTCAAGGCAAGAGATTTACCCTGCACCGTGGCCCTACTCAGCAGCGACGTGCCGCTTGGCAAGCCAGACTTTCCGCACGAAGCCCATCCGTTTTGCGTCCCCGAAGCCCCTGGCAAGGATCGCATGACCGTACCAGATCCTGCGCCGTGGGGCAGTCCGCTTGAAGCGCCGATGATTTACGAAATCATGCGCGCACGTTTTCTCGATCACGCCCGTGCAGTGGCCAATATCGATGTGCATGATCTGGTAACGCGGGGTGATACGTCAGTTTTTGATTCTGCCGTTTCTGCCGAGGCAGGATTGATCACCCTGATTGGGCGACATTGCTATCCTTGGCGCGTACGCAAAGATGATTTGGTGCATTTCGCCGATCATACTTGTGTCCAGTTTGACACCTACAGCAACCGGAATCGCTGGTGTATCGCGCCCTCCAAGGCGTCGCAAAACGCCGTCTGGCGCCTTGTTCGTATCGGCAATGCCGTGCCTGACAACACAGGTACACAGAGTTTTTTCCGACACATGGCACTGCGCCACCCAACCGCTTCAATATCCAAAATTGTACCCAAGACCGCGCTCATCGAACACCCGCCTTTGTTGAAACAGTCGAGAGAGTGCTTCGATCACAACCCTGTGCGTATGCCCGAAATTCAGCCCAAAACAGACTCAAAGCAGCGCGGGAAATGTGCAATCGTCACGACAATGAAGAACGAAGGCCCCTTCATTCTTGAATGGCTTGCCTACCATCGTGCGATTGGCGTCGATCATTTCGTCGTCTACACCAATGATTGCACAGACGGCACAGATACCATGTTACAAATGTTGCAGGATAGAGGTCTTTTGCAGCACCGCGAAAACCCCTTCCGCGATACCAAACTCAAACCGCAACACGCAGCCCTGAGGGCAGCCGAGACTGAATCTGTTATTCGCGATGCCAAGTGGGTTACGTGTATCGACGTTGATGAATTCATAAACATCAAAGCAGGCAACGGTACGCTTGATGCTCTTTTTGCGGCTGTGCCCGAAGCAAATATGATCGCAATGACTTGGCGGTTGTTCGGCAATAATGATGTCCACAGATTTGACGATCGCCCCATCACCGAGCAGTTTTTGAACTGCGCACATGAAAGCACCCGAAAGCCGCATCAGGCATGGGGCTTCAAAACACTTTTCCGCAATATCGGCCTATTCAAGAAACTGGGCGTTCATCGCCCCAAAGGTCTCAAACCGCAGATTTGGGAGAAAATTAATTGGGTCAATGGATCTGGCAAGTTGATGCCCCGGGAAATGTACCGCAACGGTTGGCGCTCAACGGTGCAAACCTTTGGCTACGATCTGGTGCAGCTAAACCACTACGCCGTACGCTCGGCCGAGAGTTTTCTGGTCAAGCGTGATCGAGGCCGGGTTAATCACGTAGATCGGGATCAGGGCCTCGCATACTGGTTCCGCATGAACAACAACGCAGATAAAGACACGTCTATACAATGTCGCCTGCCGATGATGCACGACGAGCTTGCCCGGCTTATGGCTGACCCGGATATCGCTGCTGCGCATGCCTACTCTGTTGCCTGCCATCGCAAAAAAATCGGCGCGCTTCGGGCAGAAGAGAACTACGCAAGGTTTTATACTGAACTAATCAGTCCCAGGCTGGAAAAACTGTCCCGGTTGCACAGCCATTTTGGCGCAAATGTCTTTCTTTCAGGCCCGGGCTGCATTCCCGAAGATATCGTTTCCCAAGATCCAGAGGCCGATTGGCATTTCACAATCGAAATGGAGGGG
>CBDTVL010000357.1:0-3504 GCA_965363755.1 uncultured Sulfitobacter sp. | reverse complement strand
GATATCATTCCCGAAACAGTTGTCTCGATGAGCATCGGCTGAACCAGCATCCAGACACCTAGAACAAACATCGACGGGACCGCTGTGAACAGCGCAACGTTGTAGCCGTAATAACTAGGAAGAGAGTGGAGATTGCGCGGATCATTCTCCGCCGAAACCAATGCCCTTCGCCGACCCAGAACATAACCGAGGGCGGCCAGAACCAGTACCGCGATCGCAAGATAACCATTGGACGCACCACTCAATAAGGATGAGAGAAATCCGTCGCCCATGATACGCCTCCGGTCTTACTTTGAACTGTCCTGGACAGTGAAACGGGGCGGCACTGAGTGGCCGCCCGATGCAATGGTGAGGTTTAGCTATTGGTTCCCATAACCGCTTCATCAGCAACGGAACTCTGAGTGTCACCCAATTCTGGGTCAGCGACCAAGCCATATTCAGACAACGGTCCGTCGGGGCCAGCGATTTCGTCGGCGACGAAGAACTCGGTGTATTCCTTAAGGCCAGGGATCACACCGATATGCGCTTTCTTGACGTAGAAGAACAGCGGGCGAGACACGGGGTATTCGCCGGTCGAGATGCTTTCAACGCTTGGCTGAATACCCGACATGGTCGCGACCTGAAGCTTGTCCGTGTTGTTTTCGTAAAATGCCAGACCAAAAACGCCAATGCCGTCTTTGTTGCTTTCAACCCGGGCCAGTGTCTCGGTGTAATCGCCATCAATGTCGACCGACTTGCCGTCAGTCCGCAATCCGATACAGGCTTTCTCGGCGGCTTTCTTGTCGCCGCCCAAAGATTCTTTCAGGACATCGAAGTCGCCAGTTTCTTCGCACCCAACAAGGATCACCTTGTCTTCAAACACTTCACGGGTGCCGTGTTTTGTGCCGGGAATATAGGCTTGGATAGGCTGCGCCGGGAAAGCCGCGTTCACTTCGTTCCACATTGTATGTGGGTTGGCAACTGCGACACCGTCTACGATGAGGGTCTCGGACAGCGCCTTGTACCAGTCGACTGGCGTGAATTCGAAAGCACTGCCAGCAATGTCCGATGCAAACACGATGCCGTCATAGCCTATGCGCACTTCGATGATGTCAGTCACGCCATTGGCGGCACAGGCTTCACGCTCTGACCCTTTGATCTGGCGAGAGGCGTTTGCAATGTCGATTGTGTTTTCGCCAACACCCTCGCAGAAGCGTTTCAGACCTGCGGACGACCCGCCAGATTCAACAACCGGTGTCGGGAATTCAAAGTTCTCACCAAAGGCTTCGGCCACAATTGAGGCGTAAGGCAGCACAGTTGATGACCCCGCGACCTGAACCTGATCGCGCGCGGCGGCGGTTGTGGCGGACAAAGCGGCGATCGCCAGTGTGGATGCCGACAATTTAAAGAAAGACATGGCAGTCTCCTGATAGAGTTGCGTGATCATCTCCATGATGAACCTGGCCCTCATCTAGTGGGGCCGCACCACCCTTTTGTGACAGCTATGTAACAACGATATGACAGTGGCGAAGTTCACCGGATATTTCATTCTGATTGGTCTGGCCGATCGAAATAAATTGGCAAAAGTACCGTAAAAACCGAACCTTGCCCCAACTCGCTTTCGACCTGCAAGCGACCTCGGTGCCGGTTGATAATATGCTTCACGATTGCCAGACCCAGCCCGGTGCCGCCCAGTTGGCGGCTGCGGTGATCATCTGCGCGATAGAATCGCTCGGTCAGCCGCGGCAAATGTATCGGATCGATCCCAAGTCCCTTGTCGATAATCTGGATGCGGACGCTTGGCGTGCGCAATGCCGGATCGTGCTCAGAGGTTGTCAGGCGGACTAAAACATGTTTGCCCGCGTCGCCGTATTTGAGCGCGTTTTCAATGAGATTGGTAAAAACCTGTCGCAGCTGATCTGCGTCACCGACAATCGAGACCGATGGTTCGGGTTGTTCCAGCTCGATCCCAACACCGCTTTCGTCCGCCAATGGTTTGAGCGAGTGAATGGTCGAAACCAGCAGCGCGGCCACATCTACCTGATCTTTGGGGCGCACCCGCTCCTGGCCTTCAACCCTGCTCAGGGAAAGCAGATCACCAATCAGCCGGTTCATGCGTCCGGCCTCGGCTGCCATGATTTTCAAAAACCGATCACGCGCCGG
Source organism: uncultured Sulfitobacter sp. (assembly GCA_965363755.1). Taxonomy (GTDB): domain Bacteria; phylum Pseudomonadota; class Alphaproteobacteria; order Rhodobacterales; family Rhodobacteraceae; genus JL08. The sequence continues at coordinate 1,362 of CBDTVL010000357.1, read as the reverse complement.
GGCATCCTCGCGCGCGGGGCCGAGCAATGTTTCAATGAACCCCATCAGTGCGGTCAGCGGCGTGCGCAATTCGTGGCTGACATTGGCGACAAAATCGCGGCGCATCTGGCCGGCCGATTCCAGATGGCTGACGTCTTCAAAGCACACAACAACCCCGCCTGTATCCGCATCTCCCTCGCCACTAACAAAGCGACAGGTGACCGAGTAGGTAACATCCTGTGCAGCACCAACGGGGGTGACGTATTTTGCGGAACGGGGTTCTTGGTCCCGCAGGGTGCTTTCAATTGCCAGCAATGTCGCAGGCTGGCGCAGGATAGTACCAAAGTTGCGCCTCTCGATCTGCTGACCCAGCAACGCACGCACTGCCGTATTGCTCACATCAATCCGATTGTTCAGGTCCACAAACAAGGCGGGCAGCGGTAACGCTTCAAGCGTTGCGCGCAGATCGACGTTTTTCATTTCAGACGTCTCTGCCGATCTGTTTCAGGTGAGATCATGCGTTGCCAAAATCGCGTTAGTGAATATCTGCATGAGCTCTTCCGGATTTTCAAGACCGACCGAGACGCGGAAAAAACCCTCTGATAAACCAAGAGCGGCGCGGTCATCGGGGCTCAGAGCCCGGTGTGATGATGATGCTGGGTGTGACAGTGTAGTACCCACGTCCCCAAGTGTTGGGGCAAACGCCAACCCGTCGGCGGCTCGGGTAAAAGCATTCGCGGCAGCGCGCCTGCCCTCCAGTTCAAAGCTGAGCATATTGCAGTATTGCCCGTCCAGTAGCTCTTGCGCGCGTCCTGCATCTGGATGGTCGGACCGGCCAGGGTAGATCACCCGCGCCACACCCGGCAGAGTTGCCACGTGATCGGCCAACCGTGCTGCCGTGGCCTGCGCGCGATCAAATCGCAGTTCAAAGCTGAGCATGCCACGCTCAGCCAGCCAGCAATCAAAAGGACTGGGCGAGAGGCCTGTTGTCGTGGCAAATATTCGCAGTTTTTCCGCCAGTTCGGGATCACGGGCCGAAACATAGCCCAGCATGACATCCGAATGACCAGAGAGCAGTTTGGTCAAAGAATGAATAACAATATCAGCGCCATGCTCATAGGGCAGAAAAGCGCGTGGCGTGGTGAAGGTATTGTCCACCGCGAGCAAGACGTCGGTTTCACGGGCCAGCGCCGCCAATCCTGAAATGTCGGCCAGCCGCAACGTTGGATTAGACACCACTTCGATCAAGATCATCTTGGTTTGCGGTGTAATCGCGGCGCGCATTGCGTCCACGTCGCCCGGATCAATCAGCGTTGTGCTGATCCCCAATCTTGGCAAATCTTCCGTCATCAATCTCAGGGAGCGGCCATAAAGTTGATTGCC
>CBDTVL010000356.1:0-3507 GCA_965363755.1 uncultured Sulfitobacter sp. | reverse complement strand
CAGTTCGACATCTCCGGGGGCGAAGAATTTTTCAACACTGGCGACAATCTTCAGGCTTAACTCGGATTGGTTAAGCGGTATCAGAACTTTATTAATGGCCATTTATTACCCCTCCAGATTCAATTCAGTATAAAGCCTGCAGATGCCGCAAGCGAATTAGCGTCGACCGACAAACAGCTGACTTTACTTCTGCCTGTCCCGTTTTTGACATTCGGTCTCAGTTCAACGGCTCAGCGATTGATGGAGCCTGGCCCCGTACCCGAGTTTGGTGCATCCGCCGACGATACTTGTTGGCATCATAACCACAGCCGCTGTGCAACAGGCAACGATTATCCCAGATCACGAAATCGCCGACTTGCCAGCGATGCCGGTAAACCGATTCCGGGCGTGTCACTTCAGCGATCAGACGCCTGATTAGGGGTTTGGCTTCGGCATCGGGCATGCCTTCAATCTCCTTGACGTGAGAGCCTACAAAAACATTACGCTCACCATTCACCGGGTTCTGTCGCACCAAGCGTTGGCGCACGGGATGCATATAGGTCCGCTGCCCTTGATTGACTGCGTCCTCACCCACTTTGGTGCGCGAATAAACGTAATCGTGGATTCCTATTCTGCCGTCGATCAGTCGACGGGTTTCAGGGTCGAGCCGCCGATAAGCAGCGCGGCCGCTGGCGAACTCGGTTTCCCCTGCTTCATCAGGCACCTCATAAGCGGTCAGTATCGAGTAGATGGCTGGAATCTCACGAAATGAGCTATCTGAATGCCACATTTCGTTACCGGTCGACGATTTGATCTGGCGTGCCGATACCTTGTTACCCTGGTCATCAATATTGCCGACGCGACCGATATAGGTCACTTCACCGCGGCTGTAATAACTCACATGCTCTTCTTCGAGTTCTCCGAAACGACGAGTGAATTCCAGATGCGCATCATCATTCATTAGTTGATTTTCGAAAAGCAGGATGGAATAGCGATTTATCGCAGATTCAATCTGCTCGAAGCCCGATTGATCCAGTGGTTGGCACAGATCGACGCCGCCGATGCGGGCACCGAATTCAGGATGTAGAGGTTCAATTTTCATACGGCGGACCAGTCAACAAAGACGCCAGGAAAATCACAGCACAACAGCAATCAGGCGAGCTCTTCCGCAAAATGGCAGGCCACATGATGACCCGTGCTATATTCCCGCCACTCGGGCACTTCACTGCGGCAACGCTCCTGCGAATGCGGGCAGCGGGTGTTAAAACGACAGCCGGGGGGCGGATTGATCGGGCTTGGAATTTCGCCTTCGAGCTTCTGTGCATTGCCACGCACATCCGGGTCGAGTGAGGGAATCGCCGACAGCAGCGCTCGGGTGTATGGGTGCGCGGTTTCCGCGAATAGTTTGCGTGTCGGTGCTGATTCGACAATTTGGCCGAGGTACATGACCGCAACAAAATCGCAGGTGTGCGCAATCACGCTCAGATCATGACTGATGAACAGGAAGGTAATCCCGTTATCCCGCTGAATATTGTTCAACAAATTGAGCACATCGGCCTGGATGGACACATCGAGTGCGGCGACGCTTTCGTCGGCAACGATAAACTTGGGCCCCGATACCAGTGCGCGTGCAATCGATATTCGCTGGCGTTGGCCGCCGGAAAAAGCGTGTGGAAAACGACGCAAATGTTCTAAGTTGAGGCGGCACAGGGCGGCAATTTCTCGCACCCGCTCATCAGTCTCTTCACGGCTCGAGGTGATGCCCATAACTTCCAACGGCTCGGCAATGATATCGCGCACCGTCATGCGCGGGCTGAGCGCAGCGTAAGGGTCCTGAAATATCAATTGTGAACGTTTTCGATATTCCTTGAGATCGGCTGGCTTTATGTCGCCAAGGCTGTAGTTAACCTCGCCATCGCTATACAGAACCTCGCCGTGAGTGATCGGCGCTGCCTTCAACATCGCACGACCCAACGTGGTCTTGCCCGACCCCGATTCACCGACCAGGCCGAAAAAACTTCCTTTTTCAATTTCGATATTGATACCTTCACAAGCGCGTACCACAGGCCGGTCGCCAAAGCCAATCCGGCTCAACGGGAAATGCACCGAGAGATTATTCGCGCGAATCAAAATATCACTCATGCCTGTTCCCCCGAGGTTGCCAGGTGACAGTCGACCCTATGATCGTCGGCACCGATAGTAGTGACCGGAATCTCGCTGCGACACCTTTCGGCGATAGCAGCCGACTCGACGCAACGCGTATGGAACACGCAACCCGGAGGTCGATCCAGGGGTGACGGAATATCGCCAGGCACTGGAGTCAATGGCGCGTCGAGATCATCCAACTTGGGCAAGGAGTTCAGTAGGCCGCGGGTGTAAGGATGCGACGGCGACTTGATAACCTGGCGCACGGTGCCCGTCTCCACCAGATTTCCGAGGTACATGACGGCAACCCGATCCGCGGTCTGCGCGATGACCCCGAGATCGTGGGTAATGAACAATATCGACATGTGGAATTCATCCACCAGATCTTTCATCAAATCGATCACCTGCGCCTGGATGGTGACATCAAGCGCGGTGGTGGGTTCATCGGCGATCAACAGCCGCGGTTTGGTTGACAACGCCATCGCGATCATCGCCCGTTGACGCATTCCACCAGAAAATTCGAAAGCATACTGGCCAAAGCGTTCCGCCGGTTCCGGAATGCCGACGCGGGTGAGCATTTCAATCGAGATATCGCGCGCCTCATTGCGCGTCATCGTCGAGTGGATCATCAGTTGCTCGACCATCTGTTCGCCGATGGTGATCGCCGGCGCAAAACTGGCCATCGGCTCCTGAAAAATCATCGAGATAGCGCCGCCGCGAATGACCTTCTGCTCGGCAGGTCGTTTCAGCGACAAGACATCGTGTTCCTGACCATCGAGGTTGAGGGTAATTTTACTCGCCTCATCGTAAACTGAATTCTCTGCATTCAACATCATCAACGATTTGGCGGTGACTGACTTGCCAGAGCCACTCTCGCCCACCAGCCCGAGAACCTCTCCCGGCGCAATATCAAAAGAGACGTTATTAACCGCCGTCACCAGGCCTTCATCGGTCTTAAAGCGCAGCGTCAGATCTTTTACAGAAATCAGCGGAGTCGTCATTTTTTGGTATCCGCATAGGGATCGGCGGCATCACGCAGGCCGTCACCGACAAACACAAAGGCCATCACCAACGTGACAAAGAATAAAACCGGAATGAAGTACCACTGGTAGTTCAGCAGCACATCTGCGCTGGTCACGTTTTGCAGCATTACGCCAAGTGAATTCACCGGGTCTTTCAAACCAAGACCGATAAAACTGAGCGCGGTTTCAGACAGCACCATGTAAGGGAATGAGATGATCAAGTCGACGATGATATAACTGGTGAAACTCGGCAACAGGTGTCGTCGGATAACATGACCTGCGCTGGCACCGCACAATTGTGCCGCAAGCACATATTCCTGGTTGCGCTCGGTCAGCAAATGGGTTCGAACCCGCCTTGCCA
>CBDTVL010000355.1:0-3524 GCA_965363755.1 uncultured Sulfitobacter sp. | reverse complement strand
TGAAATCCGTATTCTCACAGAGCTGCATGGTCTATTTGGAGAAGCAAAGTCACGATAAAAGATCGACGGACTAGAAGTAGACGTGTTCCTGCCCATGCTGTCTGTAGCCATCGAATTTGACAGCAGTTACTGGCACCAAGGCAAAGAGGAAAAAGATAGGAGTAAGCAAGCAGCAATCGTGGCCAAGGGGATCAAGATGTTCAGAGTGCGCGAAGCGCCGCTGCGTCGACTATCACAAACCGATATAGTCATTCCAAAGGCAAGCTTCCTTACCAAGGAGCAGTTGAACAAGCTGGTTTCGTTGATCGGTGTTAAGACCAACAAAACCGAGGGTTACCTTGCGAAGTCCGACTTCACAAACGACTGATATGTTCAGAGTGTACCTCGACTACTTTCCTTCGCCCTTCCCAGAAAATTCCCTAGCTACGCTCGACCCCACACTGGCTGCCGAGTGGCATCCAAACAAGAATAGTCCACTTACCCCTGCGAATTTTGCCCCCAATTCAGGGCATAGAGCATGGTGGCTATGCAAAAAGGGTCATGAATGGGAGGGAATAATCGGTTCCAGAAACTTTGGCAATCATCGATGCTCGTACTGCTTAGGACGAAAGGCAACGCCCGAGACCAGCATGGCGGTCACCCATCCGCTCATAGCGTCTATGTGGCACCCAACAAAAAACGGTGATGCAACACCTTTCAACACTAAAGCAGGGTCTGGGATCAGACGATGGTGGGTTTGTCCGAAAAAACCTGAACACGAGTGGCATCTAACCCCTGACAAGATGAAACACCCTCATCCGACTGGCTATTGCCCGCATTGCCGAAAGGAACGCCAGCCACCTTTGGCCATCTCGCATCCCGAGATTTCTGGGATGTGGCACCCAACGAAGAATGTTGGCACGACCCCAAACGATGTAACCTATGGCTCTAGTGCGACGCGATGGTGGGTTTGTCCTGATAGCCCTGAACATGAATGGGAAGTGTCGCCCAGCAACATAACAAAACCGGGACGCATACTGGGCTTCTGTCCATTTTGTTCTGGACGTCGCAAACTCCGAAGTTAACGAACCAAAGCACAAACTTGTATCGTGAACGGGACTTACTCCCCGAGACGATCGATGCCTGCCCGCTTCGTCCTCGCAAGCGTTTAGGAAGCTTCGTCCCCGTGTCCTTTAGGTCTACTTACAGCCCAAAGTAACGTGATGCCAATCGTTAACATTTTGGGCGGAAAATTGCTCGTTTAGCGAAAAGCGGGCGTAGCTCAGGGGTAGAGCAATTATGCCAAAGCTCTGCTTTGAGCACCTTGCCAAGCCAAACGTTCACACAGTCAACTGTGAACGCCGAGGAAAATAGTTGATTTCTCACAGCAAAGCTGTGTAATTTCTACACAGCAAGTGCTTGTTTTAATTGAAGTTCCCCTTGGAGCGGGCGAAGAGATTCGAACTCTCGACCCTAACCTTGGCAAGGTTATGCTCTACCCCTGAGCTACGCCCGCTTCCTTGGGTGAGATGTCAGATACTCATGCTCGGCGCGCCCTGCAAGAGGAAAATGGGGTTAGGGGTACTAAATAATGCCTTTCTTAAAGAAAATTTGAGCATTCGCGACGGAATGAGTGGGCAATGGCGTTTGAAGCCTATGTGAGCCTAAGATCGTCGCCCGGCGCGGGCGGGTCCAACCCATCTTTGAACGGAGCTAACGGATGCGTTATATGGAAAATTGCAGATGTTTGGCGCTGGCATTACTTATTGTCGTTGGATGGGGTGCAGAAAGTAGGGCGAGCGTTGGGGCGCCGCCGGAGCACCTGATCTACAGTGTTGAGCCGTCCGAGACGACTGGTGATCGGACGCCGTTCTGAACGCCGCGATTGTTGCTGCATCCGGGATTGCGAAGCGGCGACAAAGCACTTCGGCGGAACTACTGGGAAGCGTCGGTAAGACTGCAAACGGCTGAGCATCGGCTATATGGAGGGGTCGTGCAAATTTGACCGAACGCGTTAAGCGCGCCCAAATACGCTGTAATTTCAGGCAATGTAAAAGGGTTGGGCAATTTAATTTCGTTAAGTGGCAATCAATGGGACCAAATACCTAGGATTGTCAGCTTTTCATAAAAGACGGGCAGATCAGGTGCGGTTCAAACCGACTGTGCACGTTCCTGCATTTTCAGGAATGAGTCCTGACTCTAGTCAGGGTAATCTACGCTTGTGCCCCAAAAGAATTTGCATGAGAACACGACAAAGCCGAATGCCTCAGAGGCCGCTGGCGGGGAACTGATGTCGCGCCCACTTACTTTCATCTTGTATTTTGCGGCAATTTTTCTGCAAGCAGGGGCTTATGGTCTGACCTTCATGTTGCCGAGGCTTTTCGAAAGTTTTGGAGCAAGCGAAAAAGTTGTTGGATCGGTTTTACTTGTGACAGCCGTATCGACCATAATCACTGTCTACTTTTCAGGCCATTTATCGGATGTGTTTGGGCGACTTCGAACACTTGGCATGGCTTGCTTTGCGATATCAGGATCATTGTATCTTTTTGGATCGGTAGACAAGGTAGGTGCGGTGCTTGTCTTGGCAAGCATCCTTTTAGGGTTTGGCTGGGGATTGACGTATTCACTTGGTCCGATTGTTTTAACGCGCCTCGTCAGCGCCACGGAACGCGTCCGATTTTTCGCGCTACTGTCCATCTTTGTCATGGCGGGTTTCGGATTGTCGCCGGTCCTGGCATCGACACTTGAAAATTTCGGATATTCTGTGCGCGGCGCTTTCTATGTTACGTCGGTTTTGTGTCTGGTCAGCGCGTTCCTGTTTCTCATTCTTAACAAGCCTATCAAAGTCCACGCCATCAATCCGGGGCCTGAGGCATCTTCACGTATCACGCTGATCTCGCTTACCGAAGTGCTGAAATCGCGGGCACTCACGCCTGTCATCATGGTCTGTCTCGGTGCTAGCGTCTTTGCTGGATTGAACAATTTCCAAACTGTATTTGCAGATGACAGAGGTCTCGACTACGCAACATTCTTTCTTGTTTACACAATAACCGTGGTGGTGTTCCGGCTTGTGCTTGTTAGGTCCACGGGCGGGAAGAACCCCTATCTGACAATTGCGATACTTCAGTATTTGATGTGTGCTAGTGTGGGACTCTTCATTTTCAGTGCAGGAAGTGTGCCGCTCTATGTGGCGGTCGCAGTCCTGTTTGGCTTGGGCTACGGTGTTTCTTATCCAATCCTTGTTGCCATGGCTGCAAATGATGCAGAGGAGCATTTGGGGCCTCAAACGCTGCAGCTTTTCGCTCTGACCTACTTCATCGGCATCTTTGGCTTCCCGCTGATCGCCGGGTGGGTGATCGTTGAAGTTGGCGCCACGCCACTACTCATATTCGTTGCCGTGCTGGCTGCCGTCGAAGCAACCATGGCCTTGCGTCGGGCGTGTGGCCCATCCCGGTCGGAATGACCTCATCTGGTTTTGGCTATATGTTAAACTGGATCAGATCCCAGCGGTTGCCAAACGGATCTGCAAAAACGGCGACCCGGCC
>CBDTVL010000354.1:0-3528 GCA_965363755.1 uncultured Sulfitobacter sp. | reverse complement strand
GCGGTCGTGATTTTGCTGCCTGGCTTGGTCTTGTACCAAAGCAACATTCGACTGGTGGGAAAGAGAGGCTGGGGCGCGTCTCCAAAATGGGGCAACGCGATATCCGGAAATTACTTATAAACGGAGCTATGTCTGTGATCCGATGGGCAATACGAAAAGGTGATGATGCCAATCCATGGATCGTAAGGTTACTTGCACGCAAGCCTCGCTTGGTGGCCGCCGTGGCGCTTGCCAACAAGATGGCACGCATGATCTGGGCCACAGCCACTAAGAAACAGGACTACCAAATTCCGGCTGCGGCATGATCGCTTAAACCGGAACTACGAGGTGTGAGACGTCTGGAGAGATTTAGGGAGTAAAAGATCGGCAATGAGAGGATGGGAAAACCCGAGTGCAACACCGAGCTTCGCGCTCGCGGCCTTGATAGGGACCCAACCCGCTCAATCCATACCGGCCCGCGGCATATGAACGCCGCAAAATGAGGCCTGACATATGACCGCACCGATCACACGCTCACTTTACTCAAAAGACACTTGCACGAAAGGGGTATCCACATATGTTGCATGGATCAAGCGTTGCGCGAGATTGTCCCTTACCCAGTCTTTTCAGAAGACGCGTTCGTAGTTCGCGCGGCCTAGCTCGGTCATGCGGTTCAGGGCTTTTGTCGCGATATTCATCTCACAGGTTTGGATTTCGGGATCCTGTGCTTGCAGACTGCTTCCGATAACCTGTTTCCATCTCCCGATCTGAGCTTCGATGCGTGATCTTTGATTGTATCCAGTGTCGGTCTGCCATGCCATCCTGCCATGCTCGGCAATGTCCTCGATGTGCTGGTTACGCTGCGGGCTTCCACCGCGTACCGCATTCTTAGGCGGCGGGATTACAAGCTCGATATCAGGTCCAAACCTAGACACCAAACAGTCGGCAACACCTCGACCGTCGTAGGCACCATCTGCAAGGAACCGGTCCACACCGGCCTCAATGTTGGCAAGTAAATCCGGCAGCGCTGTTTCGTCGCCGACATGTTCTGACGTCAGTTCAGATGCACTGATTTCGCCAGTGTCGGGATCAAGGGCGATGTGCAGTTTGCGCCAAGTTTTGCGGGCCTTCCTGGCGCCGTGCTTTTCTTCATGCCAGCCGTTGCCGCCATGCATTTTCAGACCCGTACTGTCCACAATGAGGGTGATCGGCTTATCTGAAGCGCGCCGGTTTTGGGCGACCTTCAAGCCCTTACCACGTCGTGATAGCGTCGAGTAATCCGGCACTACGAGGTTCAGCCCCATCAGCCTGGCAATCGACCGCATGAAGCCCTGCGTTTGTCTCAACGCAAGCCGAAACACGACCCGCAACGTGAGGCAAATCTCGATCGCCAGATCCGAATAGAACGCCTGACCGCCGCGGGTCTTGCGGCGTGGCGATGACCAATTCTGCGCCACATCATCTGAAACCCAAACGGTCAAATCGCCGCGCCGTCGAAGGCTCTCGTTGTACTCAGACGCATTCGTCACCCGATACCGCGCCTTTCCAAACTTGTCCCTGCGGGCATCGTTGAATTTGTAGGGCATCTACCGTCGCTCCCGTCAGAGAAAACGCTGGAAATACCGAAACCGGCCGATCTATGCAACACGCCCCTATTTCGTCACACTTTCGATTTGCTTCAACGCTCGTAACGCTGATGCGGCCCTGACTGCCTCGCCTTCATTGTTTGTTATCCCAAGTGCCACAAACACATCCTGCACAAACTCCCCGAAGGGACCGGGGCGATCATTGTGCACAGTAGAGGGCGGAAAGTCGGCTACTCTTTTCTCATAAGTCAGTCGTTGGTTCATCGCGATTTCTCTACGTTCTCCGCTCAACGAGAGCTCACTCAGGGCATTTAAGGGCAGTTCTTCGCCAGCTTCCCTCATTCTGGCTTGGACGTGTTCTTTGGCCCACACCCTGCGGCATTCCTTCGCGACAGCCGCCGCACGCCAATTTCGTTTTTTGCTGACCAATTTTTGGAATTTATCGTCCTTTCGGACTTTGGCGACGGCCCTTTCAAGAAGCTCGAGGCGAATAAGCGCGTCTACGACTACGTCAGAATTATCCGCCCAGAAGAATGGGCTGGCTCGCCTAATCGAACGTATCGTTGGTGGTGTGAGCGAAGTTGAAAGACTCCGCAATTGCCTCACCAATGAGGCCACTTCCCTCAACTTCTCTATATCGTTCGAAACCTGAAAGGTGTCGGTATCGTTGACATCGGCGCTGATTAGCTTTGACGCCCATAACTCACTCAAAGTCCTAAATTCGAAACCGGCCGGCGCCTCGCGCTTTGACATCGGAAGGTGCTTCTCGACAACACGCGTCAAGGCCGCAAAAATGGTTTCCCTATTCAAATTGATGTTCCAAGTTTCAAAACCACACCTTTTTTGGCAGCCAAATACCTTGACCAGCTTTCCATCAACTTCCACCGCTTATCAAAAAGGTGGGGACTGGCATAGGCTGCCAATCAGGGGACCTCCCGGACCGTATCACCGACGGAGACTTTACCGTCCTTGGTGACTCGTCCGTAAATGCCGCGAAGACGGAGCTCTTTTCCCCGCCCCGTATTGACAAAAAGGCACGTATCGCGGCCGTAGCGGTCGATAAAGACCTGACAACCGTTATGAGGTTCCTCGGTGATTACAAGCTCGACTGTGCCGATGCTCAAACGTGTTCCGGGAGGAACATTGGTTGGCGTCAGGTACATGTCGATGAAGAGGTTATCCCCTGCCGGTCCCCAATTCTCCCTTGCACCTGCAATCGCACGGATCACCCGTGCATTCATTTTCCACCTAATGGATCGAAACCACCGGCTTCTAGCCGGTCCGCTTCAGCGAATCTGTTATTGATCTTCTCTCCTGAATTTTGAAACCCGCTTTGGCAGTATGGTTTCAAAATTCAGGAGAGAAGATCATGCGCTATTCCTCATCCGCGCACACGCGATTTTACCACAGATTTCACGTCGTGTGGGTCACAAAATATCGATACAAGGTTCTGCAGGGTCCGATGCGAGAGCGGATACGCGAGATTATCATGCAAACTTGCTCCGAACTGGGCGTCCATATCGTGAAAGGCGTGCTGGGACGGGACCATGTGCATATGTTCCTGTCGATCCCGCCAAAACTGTCCCTGTCCAACGTCATGCAACGCATCAAGGGCCGCTCATCGCGCCGCATCCAGATGGAGTTCCCAGAGTTGCGCAAGCGCTACTGGGGCAGGCGGTTTTGGGCACGCGGATACTTTTCGACAACCTCCGGAAATGTTACCGACGACATCATCACGCAGTACCTGGAATTACATTCCTCTAAATGATGCTACCGGCGTCAGCCGGTAGTTCTTCACTTGACGAGCGAAACAGGATCGGAACCCAATCTGGCGACGTCAAGAACCACGATTTCACCATGGACTTTATTCAGAATTTCCGGGGCTTGACGCATGGCGCGATCCGACTTCCGTTCTGCCTCAAACGCGGCCAGTTCAATGGCACCGATAGCCTCATCCATGTCC
>CBDTVL010000353.1:0-3537 GCA_965363755.1 uncultured Sulfitobacter sp. | reverse complement strand
CTTAGAAATACGAAAGCCGCGAAGTCTGTCACAGACAACGCGGCTTTTTTGCTCTTCCAGCTCAAAAGCTGGCCAGTTTTCAGAAACGCGCTTGCGCGTTTGCAACGACCTCAATGTCACCGCGGACAAGTCCGATATCGTCCAGTTCACGGTCGGTCAGCTGTGTCAGCGAGTTGCGGGTGACGCGGGCGTCATTCCATGCGGCAAATGAGCCAATGAATGATGAAACAGCGGATCCGATACGGGCTGCAAAGCCGGTGGAGCCGTAGGAGGTGCGGGTGGTGTCAAAAGCTGCCATTTTCTCGTTTCCTTTGTTTGAGAGTTAGCGTTTGTATTGTTCGTCTGAGAGGCATCTATGCCTCCGATTTCGACTCAGCAAGGCGCGTTTTTGCATGTTTGATATGCACCTATTGCATAGCTTGAATTGTGACGTAAATCCCCGTAATCTTTACGTAAAATTGCCATAATTGATGTCGTATTCCGGCGGATTTTTGACGTATTCACGCCGAATGGTCGCAGTCAAGATAGTTGTCGTCGTTTTTGGATGTTTGTTGAAACGCTTGGCGTTTGTTCGCGTTTCGTGCTAGTGCATCAAAAAAGCAACAAATTGCGTGAGGCAGGGGCAGTTATGCGGGTAATCGGGATTGATCCTGGGCTTCGAAATCTTGGATGGGGTGTCATTTCAGTAGTGGGTAGTCGCATCACTCATGTGGCAAATGGCGTCTGCCGGTCTGAAGGTTCAGATCTCGCACAGCGACTGTTGTCATTGCATGTCCAGTTGAGTGCAGTGGTGGCGAAATTTACCCCTGATACAGCCGCGGTGGAGCAGACTTTTGTAAACAAAGATGGCGCCGGTACTCTCAAATTGGGTCAGGCGCGCGGCATCGCAATGCTGGTTCCGGCGCAGGCTGGGCTGACAATCGGTGAATATGCCCCCAACACGGTCAAGAAAACAGTTGTCGGCGTTGGCCACGCTGCCAAGGCGCAGATCGATCACATGGTGCGCATGCAACTGCCCGGGGTCGAAATCGACGGGCCGGATGCCGCTGACGCTCTGGCGATTGCGATCTGCCACGCGCACCATGCCCGGTCAGCAGGTGTGTTGGCGGCCGCAATTCAAAAGGCCAGCGCATGATCGGAAAATTGTCGGGCCGCATCGAGTATCGCGCAATCGATCACGTGTTGCTTGACGTGCGCGGGGTTGGATATCTGGTCTATTGCTCAGAGCGGACTTTGGCCGGATTGCCCGGCGCCGGGGAGGCTGCGGCGCTGTACACCGATCTGCTGGTGCGCGAGGATCTGTTGCAGTTGTTTGGCTTTGCCACGTTGATCGAGAAAGAATGGCACCGCTTGCTGATGTCTGTGCAGGGCGTCGGGGCCAAGGCTTCTTTGGCCATACTAGGGACGTTGGGCACAGATGGGGTGGGGCGGGCGATTGCACTGGGCGACTGGAACACGGTGAAGGCCGCAAAAGGCATCGGCCCAAAAATCGCGCAGCGCATTGTTTTGGACCTGAAAGACAAGGCACCGGGTGTAATGGCAATGGGGGGGACGGTTGCGGCTGCACTGGGTACGGCGCCTTTAGCCGCCGGAGAGGACGTGGTGGAACCTATCGTTGCCGCGGCGGCGCCGGTTGGATCGTCTTCGGCTCAGGCAGAGGCTCTGTCTGCCCTCTCAAACCTTGGATATGCACCCGGTGAGGCAGTGAGCGCAGTGGCCCAGGCTGCAGCCGAGCAGCCCGACGCTGGCACAGCTGATTTGATCCGGGCAGCATTGAAACTGCTGGCGCCAAAGGGGTAAGGTTGATGCATCGCTCACCTATTCTGACGGGCGTCTTTGTATCGGGCGTTTTTGAATGAACGACACTGACCCTCTTTTGCGACCCGAGTCCCAGCCCGAGGACTTTGACCGGGCTTTGCGCCCGCAGATGTTGGACGATTTTGTCGGACAAGCAGAGGCCCGCGCGAACCTGCGCGTCTTTATTCAATCTGCCCGCATGCGAAACGAAGCGATGGACCACACGCTGTTTCACGGCCCGCCCGGGCTGGGCAAGACGACTCTTGCGCAGATCATGGCGCGTGAATTGGGGGTCGGGTTTCGCATGACATCCGGCCCGGTTCTGGTCAAAGCTGGCGATCTGGCTGCAATCCTGACCAATCTGGAAGCACGAGATGTGTTGTTCATCGACGAAATCCATCGCCTGAACCCGGCGGTCGAAGAAGTGCTTTACCCCGCACTCGAAGATTTTGAGCTGGATCTGGTGATTGGTGAAGGCCCCGCCGCGCGCACAGTGCGTATCGAGTTGCAGCCGTTCACGCTGATCGGTGCGACAACCCGGATGGGGCTGTTGACAACGCCGCTGCGCGACCGTTTTGGTATTCCGACCCGGCTGCAGTTTTACACCGTGGATGAGTTGCACCAGATCGTGACGCGAAATGCAGCTAAGCTAGGCGCACCTGCTGATAAAGAAGGCGCACGCGAGATTGCCCGGCGTGCGCGCGGGACACCTCGGATCGCCGGCCGCCTGTTGCGGCGGGTTGTGGATTTTGCTGTTGTCGAGGGTGATGGAACGGTTACACAAGCGCTCGCAGATCGGGCCCTGACGCGGCTTGGTGTGGATCATCTGGGCCTTGATGGTGCGGACCGGCGTTATCTCCGACTGATCGCTGAAAACTATGCAGGTGGACCAGTTGGCATTGAGACAATGTCGGCAGCGCTGTCTGAGAGCCGCGATGCGCTGGAAGAAGTGATCGAACCGTTCCTGCTGCAGCAGGGGCTGCTGCAACGCACACCACGTGGTCGGATGCTGGCGGACAAGGCATGGGCGCATCTGGGCATGACTGCCCCCAAAAATCAGAGCGATCTGTTTAAGTAACCGTTTGATGCTTTCAGCCGAAATATCAACCAGTAAATCAGGGAGGCGGTAGTGGCACCTGAACAGATAGAGGCATTGTTCACACGCGGTGACGGTACTTTTGTGTTTGCCCGATGGGGGCGACCCGTGGCGCCTGTGGTTTTTGGCGTTGAGGATGAAACGCTAAGCGGCATCAAGGGGGGGCTGGAGGCCATCATCAACCTGGCCGGACACGAGATCGCCGAAACTGATCCTGAATTGGGCAGCAACCTAATGGTGTTCTTCCTGCGGGATTGGCGGGAGTTGCTGGATGTCCGCGATCTGGATCAGCTGATCCCCGAACTGCCGACATTGGTGGATCGCTTGCAGCAGGCCGCCGCGAACCAATACCGGGCCTTTCGCTTTGATGAGACGGGTGCAATCAAGGCTTGTTTCGTCTTTCTGCGAATGGATGCGGCATTGTCGACAGTTTCCGTTGACGCTTTGGTGCTGAGCCAATCTGCACAAGTGATCCTGTTATGGTCGGACCGAGCATTTTCCGACACTTCCCCGCTGGCGGCATTGCCTGACGGCACGTCAGTCCTGCGCCCCGAGATTGCCGGACTGATCCGGGCAGCCTACGATCCTGTGCTGCCGGTCGCCACGCGCGATCCATCTCACGCGCTGCGTCTATTCGCCCGGTT
>CBDTVL010000352.1:0-3541 GCA_965363755.1 uncultured Sulfitobacter sp. | reverse complement strand
GGTGCGTCTGGCTTGACAGCAAATACTTCAGATTACATGGATGGCGTTACGCCTGGCAGTGTCGCTACTAATTAATAGCTATTGGCCTAACAACTAATCGGAGGCCGCATCCTGAAACATGGTTGCGGCCTTTTTTTTCGAAAGACCACCGGGGCGACATCAACACTTCAGCCGCTCCGGACCCACGACAGTTTGATCTGACCTACTTGATCGAACCCATCTATGAGACTGGCGGAACGTCGGGGCTGTAGAGCTGGCGAACCTCATCCTAAAAGTAGCGAATGTAACGGCCCCAAGTGACCAATGCTGCAACATGCACATTTAGGCACTAAAGGCAGAAAACGGACCTTCGCTGCGATGAGCGCCAAGGTCTGCTGTGCGGGCTAAGTGCCAATCGCCAACGCACAGATCAGGAATCGGGTTCAGCGACCAGCTTTTGCAATTCTTGCTTCACCAAAGAGGGTACAAAGACATACGTACCGTCACGTAAATAGCGTTTGGAGAGCAGATCAAAAACATCCCGTGACAGAATGACAGGCAGGTATGCGGTGTGTTTCTGAGACACTACCTGATGTTCAGTTTCCAGATCGGATATGTCATAGCCGACGACCAAGTTTTCCTCACTGGTCGGCTCATAGCCCAACAAGGACAGCCGGTGATAAAACTCATTGCTGTATTTTTTGGCTCCGTGATCTGACGCCCGAAAGAAAATCTGCCGTCCGTCGGCAATCTCGATAATCCTCCGCAGCGTGATGTCGGTCGGATCTGCCACCGTCACATCTTCGTAGTCTGCCGCAATGGTTCTAAGACTGACCTCGTCGTTCGGAGAGGCCACAGTGCCGTCCTTGGATGACGTGACAAACCTGCTTTGCTGTTCATTGTCGCCCACAATCACGATTTTTTTTTGCATCCAACCGTTCTGGTTTTCGTACTCCCGAATACGCCGCACTGCAATTTCGACTCGATGCGGGGCAATGTCAAATTCGTGCATTCCGGGCAGAAAGAGGTGTTCGTCAACGACAGGAAACAGAACGTACTCTCCCGCCTCATCCGAGTTAAACTGATCGAGAACTCTTACGAACCCTTCATCACCATCAGCATTGATGAATTTGCCCCAAAGCTGCGTGTATTGCGGTCGTTTGGAGGACAGTGTCGGTCCAATGGTTGGGTCGTCCGCAACAAGGCTCTTTGCGACCTGATCGCCGTCGCCAGTAAACAGCAACGAGAACCCCGGCGGAAAAGCGAACCTCCCAGTCCCCGCCGCGACCGCCATGGTCAATTTTTTCTGCGCGCCCTCGACACGATCTCGCCAGTTGTTTTTGTTAATTCGCCGCCACAATTGCCGGATACCCGCTACCCCAAAGGCATAAATGATAATGTTCGGCACATGATACATCAGATGCTGCTTGCCAACGGGCTTACCAACTAGCCCCCAGACATAGTCCAGCGCCTTAGCCGCTCGTTCAGGAAGAAGGAAAAAGCCCGGAAGGACTTCAATCAGAGCCTCGCCAACCTCAGGAAAAACCACCAACACCGAGGCAAAGAACAGGGTCACCCCCGCAGCAACCTTCAACATGAACCGGCTGAAGCTGGAGGTTTCGGGAAACTTGTAGCTCAGAAACGGCTCAACTAGCTCAACTTCGATCCGATCGTCGATCCTGATCTTTTCAGCCACGTCAATCAAGGTTTTCTTAGAAAGTGACTGGCTCAAGTAATATCCCCGTGACGCTTTACTTAGCATCCCCTTAGTAGAACAACGATTGTGTCAGGCTGCCAATGATACTCTGTCGGATCAAGCTGAATCCTAGCCGCAGTGCATATTTTCCAGAACTTTCCAAGAAGGGTATGGTCAGATTCCGCTTTGTGGCAGAAGCGAAGCCGCCATTAGCTGCGTCCTTGTCGAAGGTCCGGTTAAGGCCGATTGCGACCAATGGTGCATCAAGCAGGCTCCGCCATTTGGCAATCGCGGCCTCGTCCTAGAGAAACGAAAGCGATGAGATTTTTCTGAGATCGGTCAGGCTTTGAAAACGCTTGATCGAAATAAATCCTTCTGCGTGATTCAGCATTGTCAGGGGCCAATCCTTAGCGGAACGTCGATCTACTTTTGTACTTTCCCTTTCGTCAGGGCGAGCGGGGATCGTTTTTGCGGCTTTCGTGCCTACATGCAATGAAGCGACAGCGCTCAACGCGCCTTGCCGTTCCACTCACAAAGGATGCTGAATATGAAAGCCGCTGTTTTCACTGCCTATGCTGGCCCTGTCGAGATTGCTGATGTGCCGACCCCCGCGCTTGCCCCGGATTCGGTCTTGATTGAGGTACATGCAGCCAGCTTGAACCCAATCGACAATATTGTGCGGGCGGGATATTTGAAGGACATGATCCCTCTGACGTTTCCCCATGTGATGGGCTATGACGTCAGCGGCATCATTACAGAAATCGGGGCCGATGTTACGGGTTTCAAAGTGGGCGACGGGGTGTTCGCGCGGGCCCATCAGGAAGACGCAGGCGCGCTGGCAGAAGTGGCGCGTGTCAAGGTCTCAGCACTGGCGCTGAAGCCCACCAATATCAGCCACACAGAGGCCGCGTCGATCCCATTGGCCGGGCTGACCGCGTGGCAGGCCCTGGTGGATAAGGCCGGGCTGAAAGACGGGCAGCACGTACTGATTCACGCAGGATCCGGTGGGGTGGGTACGCTGGCAATTCAGATTGCCAAGGATCTTGGGGCCTTTGTGGCAACGACCGTCAGCGCGCGCAACGCGGATTTGGTCACGTCACTGGGGGCTGATGTAGTGATCGACTATAAAGAGCAGAACTTCACAGATATCATCGCCGATTACGACGTGGTTTTTGACATGTCCGGGGGTGCGGTCATGCAGGATTCTTTCAAAGTGCTCAAGAAAGGCGGGCATTTGGTCTCAATCAAAGGGCAGGACACCGATGAATTGGCTAAGAAGTACGGAGTGTCTTTTGATTGGTTCTTTATGGAACCAAACGGGGCGCAGCTGACCAAGCTGGCCGAAATGGTCACCAAAGGCACGCTGAAACCAGTGATCGACAGCACCTATGCCTTTGCCGATGCGGCCAAAGCCTATGACAAGCTGGCTGAGGGGCATGCTGTGGGCAAGATCATTATCGACATGAAAGCCTGATGATCCAGCCGCGGCAGATGCAAGGTCGTCAGGTGGATCTTAACAGTATGCGGCATCTAAGCGGCCTCGGTATCGGTAGCCGCTTTGTCCGTTAATCGACGATGAAGTCTACAAAATGCTGCGCCGTGTTCGAATGGTAGTAATGAGAAAGCTGCAGCGCAGCAGTAGGATTAAGGGTGGATGGCCGGTCTGTGGGCCGTTCGTGTCGAGCGGCCCAAAGACCTACATTTCAATGGCTTCTGCAATCGCCAAGGCGTCTTCCAATTCAACGCCGAGGTATCGAACGGTGCTGTCCATCTTGGTATGTCCTAACAAAAGCTGAACAGCTCGCAGGTTGCCCGTTTTTTTGTAAATCTGGGTAACCTTTGTCCGACGCATCGAATGTGTGCCAT
>CBDTVL010000351.1:0-3545 GCA_965363755.1 uncultured Sulfitobacter sp. | reverse complement strand
TGAAATCCAGCGCCAGTATCCGGTCAAAGTCACTTACGTCCGGCTGGAGGTTCGCGCGCCATGCAGGGCCAATGTTGCCAGTGCGAAAAAAACCACCCTTCTCCGCGCTTACCGCAGATGGGGCGTCGAAAAATTCATCCGGGCCAGTCATGTTCTGAAGACTGTCGCAAGAGATCACAATACCACCGCTGCGTTGAAGAAACAAAACTGCTTCGGGTGCCGAAATGCTTTCGAACACAACGACGGATGCGTCTTTGATCGGTCCATTGTTTCCAGCTTTCAAGATCGCCTCTGATTTAACCGGGCGGTTCTGCGGCGTATCCGCCAGCGACCACACTGGGACGTTGTAGTGATCTGAGTAAAACGCATCATCGCGGCCGTGATTTGCACCGATGCGAACGATATTTCCCACCTTGCCCAATGCGTCGAGGGCGGCAAGACCTTTCTCACTCAGCCGGACCGTATTTACCAATGTCAGACGGTCATTGTCCCGTATGATTGTCATCGAACGGGTGAACTGAACCTGATTGCCCTGCGCCTCAAATTTACTTTGACCTTTGACGAAAAAGACATCCTCAAAGATCTCTTGAATGTCGCCGTGTGGCAGTTGTTCTGGAAATATGGGCATCAAATCTTCCTCTCGCTAGATTGCAATATCGGGTCAGTGGTTGCGCACCGGGCTATGTGCGAAACGGGTTCTCAAACTCTCCAGCTCCTGATCATCGTCGCGGCGGCAGATGTATAGGGGAGCACAGCGTCATCATGGGTACGGGCACGAACAGCAATCGATATCCCCAATAGCAGGCTGACAAGCAGCGCTGCCTTGTCTTTAGGGTTTGCGTCGGCGGCGATCTCTTTTCGGTCGACAGCATTCGCAATAATCAGTGAGAACCGGTCTTGAATGGCCGCAAAGTAGCGATCTATCCGTTGGTCAATATCACTTCCACCGCGTTTGAATTCATCAATTGAACTCAAAAGCATGCACCCTTTGTCGCCTATCTTTGGCATGGCATCGGGGGCAGATAATCGATCGAACCAAAGGGCCAAACCCTCCAAATCGGTTGCGACCGGGTCTGGGAAGTAACACACCTCAGCGCGATCCAGATAGGCATCCAATACCTCAAGGAAAAACGGGAGTTTTCCGCCATAGGTGGTCTGAAGCGTGAAGCGGGTCACTCCGGAGCATTCTTCGATCTGGCGCGTGCTGGTTCCGGCATACCCATTGCGCAAAAACGCGGATTTTGCGGCTTCGACTGCTGATGCGTGATTTGATTTTCTGGGGCGCGCCATAAGTTTGGTCTTGAATTCCTAGTCGCATGATTAGATAAGTTTCTAGCCAAGCAACTAGCATGGATCGAACAAGCGTACAACTGGAGGCCCAGATGAACACCACAGCACTTCTGTCAGCATTAATCGGCTTTATCATCGTTATGGTAACGCTGATCTTTTATTTCCGGACGATTCCCCGCGGGACGGTGCCTGAAAAAGTGGGCGGTCTGGTTACGAAACTGGCGGCTGGCGTCGCATTGTCCGCACTTGGCTTGTATCTCGGTCTGACGGGCGAGGGATATGCCGGAGCGGGGACCTATATTCCGGCCGTAATGGGGATATTCTTTGGCGGGTTCATTCTTTGGGTACTGTCACAGCGGCGGACGCCTTTGGGAGACATCAAAGTTAAGGTGGGAGATACATTGCTGCCGTTCACTGCGGTCACCTCTGAGGGTACGCAATTCGACAGCTCCGAACTGAGCGGCAAGCGGACCTTGCTAAAGTTTTACCGAGGAGGCTGGTGCCCCTATTGCGCCGCCGAACTGGTTGCCTTTGATGGAATGTCCGACAGTTTGGCAAAGTATGACATCAGCATCATCGCTTTGAGTAAGGACACACCGGAACAGGCGAACGTGCATAAAACCCGTGATGGTTTGAGTTTTCCATTGCTGTCTGATCCTGAGCTAGAGGTCATTCGGGCCTACGGCGTCGAACATCACAAGGCGCTTGGTCAGACAAAGAACCCCAAATCCAATATTGGTGGGATCCCTCTTGGTCTTGCCCCGTTCAAGTTAGAGACGATGGCGATTCCAACGTCGCTGCTTGTCGATGAAACCGGCACCATCCGCTGGGTAGACCAAACGGACGACTATCGGCTTCGCAGCAGCAATCAAAGGGTGCTGGATGCTGTGAAAGTGGCGTTTGGCGAATAGATCGACTCTGTAAGTACGCGCTGAAAAGATCACTGCCAGACTGTAAGGAAAAACTCAGCCCTGGTTGTGGCGCGGTCAGATTTGGGGGGCGTGACGTCAACATGCGGTCATTGGCGCACGTGCACCGATTTTTCACTTTGTCCGCCTAGCCGCCATCTGGCCGATTGAAATGCTGCGCTCCGTTGCCAATGTCTGGTTCGGTGAAGCTGCACCGCAGCGATTGACGGCTCGGTGGCACTGACAGCGGAAAACTCTGAATTCATGAAACGGTGTGTATTCGCTTAGTCCGATCCGAATAAACCGTGAAAAATCAATGGTGGCTAAATGCAAAATATTCGTTTGGGCGAGTAAATAATTTTCCTCTGACAGTGCCCCATTTTTAAGTCGAAAAGCGCATCACCATAGACGAGTGTAGTTAAACATTTGCCTCATCGATTGGCATAAATTGGTTTGATCGATCGTGTTGTGCCTCGTAATTCTCGTGGAAGTTTACAGCCGCGCCGCGGACTGCAATGCATTAAACGTCTCATAACGACTGTTGTGTAGTGCTCTTAAATGACTGCTCGTCGGAATGAGTATTTCTCCCAGAGTCGACATTCTCGTCATCGCATCTCTGAGACTATCAAACTTCCCAGCTGCCACTGCGCCAAGCATTGCAGCACCAAGAATGACAGGCTCTTCTGATCCAGGTTGTGCGACCTTCACGCCTGTCGTGTCGGCAAGCAGCTGGCGAACCAAACGGCTCTGACCTGCACCACCACTGATGACGATGGTATCCGTTTCCACACCATTTTCACGCTGCACATCGATGATTTGACGCAAGCCATAACCGAGACCGGAGATTCCGGCGATGTAGAGCCCAAGAAGACTGTTGAAGTCATGTTCAAACCCCAAACCAGCGATGATCGCCCTTGTTTCGGGATCGGCGAGCGGAGATCTGTTACCAATAAATTCAGGGACAACAATGACCCTTCCAGCAAGCACTATTGCGTCCGACTCATTTTCAACAGCTCGGGTGGCTTGATCAACTAGCCAGTCTGGTAGTGATTGTTCTGCCGCTGTCGCAAGTTGAGATGCTTCAGAAGATGCGGGATGAAACGCGAGAAGGTGGGCAATTGCTGCACCTGCTGCTGATTGTCCGCCTTCGTTCAGCCAAAGCCCGGGGACCATTGCGGAGTAGTATGGTCCCCAAACACCCGGCACAAAAGCGGGTTCAACGGTCGAGCACATTGTGCAGGCCGATGTGCCAAACACATATCCCATACGGTTTTCTGGCTTTCCGCCATCACTGGCAGCGCCAATGGTTCCGACACCGCCAGCATGAGCATCAATAAGACCCGCAGC
>CBDTVL010000350.1:0-3545 GCA_965363755.1 uncultured Sulfitobacter sp. | reverse complement strand
TTAGCCGTGGGCCTGCCTGTTATTGACAAAAACATGAGCGCCGATGATCTGGACAAGATGGCGGCCAATGCCAGGCATGCGTCAAGCTTTCTGAAGGCTATCAGCCATGAAGGTCGACTGATGATCCTGTGTCATCTTGCCTCGGGTGAGAAATCAGTAACGCAACTCGAAGCCCTTCTGTCGGCGCGTCAGGCGGCGGTCTCTCAGCAATTATCGCGCCTTCGACGAGAAGGTCTGGTGACGCCCCGGCGCGACGGTAAAACCATCTACTATAGCCTAGCCGATGCCCGACCAAAGAAAATTATGGAAGTCGTCTACGATCTGTTCTGCAAGCAAGGGTGACCGCTGTGCAGGGTGTGATCGAGGCGGCGTTTAACTCCCATCTGGTGTCTTCATTCCGTCGGGTTCAGCGGCGGCAGATCAGGCCTCTTATTCCGGTGTAATTGCTGCCAAACGCCTATCCGCCACCACGTCAGCGCGCGGCTTGCTGCGCTCCACAGCTTTGTTTTTTCCTGACCTGTATGGTTGTGATCATCATATAAGGATGCAGTAAGCGATAGCACCGCGTTTTCCAGTTCATCGTCTCCGTCGGATGGCGCCAATGCACCACGAGCGGTCAATAGGTCGATGCCGTTGAAAAACCCCGACAGGTCCTGATTTGAAATAGCCGTCTTGGCCTGGCGGTAAGCAAAATAACGGCTGCTGAGATAGCAGCCCTGCAGGTTGGCAAGAACCAATTTCAGCCTCGGCAAAACAAAGCGCTTAATGAGCCACGTAGCCAAAAGAAGAATGAGTCCCACGGCCAGCACTCTTTTGACAATACCAGCGTCGATTGCAGTCTCATGTTCGATCGCGGTTATTTCAAAACTCTGGCCGGCCAATGTGATAGTTTCGATCTTGTTTGTCTCCAGATTGAACCACTTAACCTCCACGTCAGGCAGGATTACACTGCCCCCGGACAGTGCAATATAAGTTGCTTGCTCATCTCGTGATCCGGCTAAAACTCCCCGCTCAAGCGATTCAACAACCTTCGGATCCTGCAAATAGGGTTTGACAATTTCCGGCACTGCCAGGTCCAGCAACGGCGGAATGAACAATGGCGATGTGCCCTCGATGTCAACGCGAATTTTCCGCGCAATCGCGTCACCGACGGCAAGCGCCGGTTCATTGGCCTCGATTGTCTGGCTAGCCGAAACATTATTGGCAAGAATAAGAGGGTCCAGCCCGCGCGCGCCCTCAGGTATCACTGCAACGACTTTAATCGCCGGTATTTTGTTAGTGACTGTGTTCGGCTCATTTGTTTCAGGATCTGCGTAAACCACGATCATGTCCTGGCTGGGCACTGTGATCACGCCCTCTTGCATCGGATACAAACGATAAGAACGTACGATACCGGACCAGGATTCACCGTTGATCTGTTCGCTTGTGGGCGATGTCGAACGTTCTGGCAGTCGCACAGTCAATTGCGGCGCTTCAAAACTCGGCCAGACCGGAGGTTTTGGCATGAAGGTTGGCACCAGCACTTTGACACGCACGATAGCAGGTTGCCCCACAATTGTTTGCGCGTCGTCGTATTCGACTGAAATCTGCGGTGCTTGCGCCAAAGCGGGCATCGTGCCTGCGCAAAACAGGGAAATGCCAATCAGGGAGAGTATAACACGCATCAATTCTCCTCCCTCGAAACTTCGAGACGGAACCTCGAGTGCAGAAAGTCAGAGACATCCGTGTCGACGGATTGCATCCACTGTTCTGTCGTGAACACAACAGGCGCCTCGTCCGAACGTTCAATCTGGGTTTCTGTCCCCAGTCCGCTCTCATTATCAAACACCACGTCATCAGCCCCGATTCCAGCTTCCTCGCTGGTATCTGATTGTGACTGTGCGCTTTCGACAGAGGCGACAATGGCCTGTGCTACGGCAAGGTTTTCCTTGGCCGCTTCAAATTCAGGATCGCGTTTCAGGGCCTTTTCAAAGGCCCGCACACCTTCGCGGTATTCCCGGTTGCGCAAACGCGCCATGCCTTCGCCCAACGCCCCTTGCGCGGTTTCAATATGAGCATAAGCCTCTGCTGCTTCGGCATATTTTCCCGCTTTGAACTTGGTAAAGGCCCCCCAGCGGGGGTCTTGAAACAGATCTGATGCAACCGCATAATCTTTGTCCCGATAGGCCATCCAACCCTGTTGGTCCGGCGTGAAGAACCAGTCGTTGATTCCGTCGGCCTGCGCTGGCTTTGTTGCCGCGGCCATGAGAAGAAACACAAACACCCATTGCATGGTCCATCCCCGGCGGAACCACAGTAAGATCAGCAAGGCTGCAGGCAGTACCAGAATCCACCCCTTGTCGTCCCAGGACTGGCTGTCATCGGCTGACAGAGCCTCGCGATAAGCTGACAGCACACGACGTTCAATCTTATCTATGTCGGCCTCATCTGCACTGAGGCGTACAATCGAAGAATTCGGGATCTTATCCAATTGTGGTATCTGAAGATCTTTCGGCCCTGCGATCAGAAAAATCACCACGGGCCGGGTGTCGGCCTGCGATGTAAATACCGAAACATTGGCTGGGCTGAAATCATCCAGCACAAACAGAATTGCGCCAGGCGTGTCTGATCTTTGAAGTTCCCGAACTGTCATTTCAAGCGCCAGATCGGCACGATCACCTTCCTTTGGCATAACGTCCGGCGATAGCCCTTCCAGATAAGACCGGATGATATTCGGGTCTTCGGTCAAAGGCGTCACACGGTGCGCAGTGCCTGCGTAGGCAAAAAGCGCGGTCTGTGCGCCAGCGCGTCGTTCGACCAAATCAAGTATCTTGAACGATGCCCTGTCCAAACGGGAGGGCTGGATATCCGGGCTTTGCATAGACGGACTGACTTTCAGAGCGACGGCCAATGGTGCTGTCTGTGCAAGCAGCGGATTGGGAAATCGGCTCCAGGTCGGGCCGGCAACCGCTATGGCCAGCAGAACAAGGATTGCAGCCGTTCCATCGATTGGGAACACCTTCTGTTCCTCTGAACTGTTAACCGTCAGCGCCTGCATCAGATGCAGTGCGATCCCCGAAGCCTGTGTTTCGGGGTTTCGTTTCTTTGGCCGAACCACCCACCATATCCCGGCTATGGGCAACAGCGTGAGGAGCCAAATCGGACGCAAAAAGTGAAACAGGCCCAGCCACAGCCCAATATCATCAGCCATGGGCGTTCTCCCGACGGCTATTGAAGTTCAGCCAGAATAACACAAGCAAGGTCAAAACAAGGGCAACGGCAAACGGAATATGGGCCATTGTCTCTCTTGGCTGAAAACTGATGGTCTCGACAAGTCGGGGATTGAGATCGTCAATCTTGCTGTAGATTTCGCGCAGTCCCTCTGAGTCGTCGGCGAAATAGAAGGCACCATTTGCGCGTGCAGCGACGTCTTTGAGCGCATCCAGATCTACACGCCCTTCTCCGCTTGCGTTCTCGTCGCCGACACCAATGGTATAGATCGAGACTCCTTCTTTTCCGGCAATTTCAGCGGCATTGACCGGGCTCATCCGGCTGTTTGTGTCGGC
>CBDTVL010000349.1:0-3546 GCA_965363755.1 uncultured Sulfitobacter sp. | reverse complement strand
TCATAGCTTAGGTCAAGCATGGTTTTCCTCATCTTTCGCAACGATGAGGGTTCTAGGGCAGGGTGCCGGGCGGGGCAAGAGCGCTCAGCGCGCGTTGATGAGTGGCCCAGGTGGTGCAAAAGCGATGTTGCGTCCTTGCGCGAAGTCGTCACCAAACAGAGCAGAGATCGCGTCAACGGCATCTCTGCGGCCCCGATCCGCCAGTTTTTGAACCGATTGAGTTCGGGCCGACGTGTCAAAGCGACCTGCCGCTTGAGCCCAGACGAGTGGATGAATTTCCGTCAAGTGGTCGCGGATGATCCAACCGGCGCAGTCCATCAACTGATGGCGGACCAGATCAGCCGCGTCGTCGCTACCAATTCCGGCTCGGATACTAACCGCGCAGTAGGCAGCGAGCAGATTGGCTGTATGCTGATCGGGTGAGCGGGCCAGAATGTCACGCAGGCCTTCGATAAAGAACGATGTCTCGATCTGGGCACAGGCGTTGTCGTCCATCAGGATAGCATCGAAACAAACCCAACTATAAGCGCCAACCCCCCAGATTTCCTGAGTCCGTGATGCTGTGCGCCGGGCTTCAAGTTCAAGCAGAGTGGACGGGTCGCGCCGTTGTGGCAACAAGTGGGTGCCCATTGCGCGCATGTAACCAGAGTTGGCAGGGTCCAGATCAATCAGCTTTTCAAATTGATCCGCAATGCGGCGCCGGGGCTCCGGGCCCTCAGCCAGCAGGGCGCAGCGGGCCGCGGCCAAGGAAGGTGCAGAGTGCTCTGTTGGGTCAAACTGGTTGAGAATGCCGATTGCACGGGCGAAGTGGGCGCTGAATGCGTCTTTGTTTTGTGAGTTAAGAACCGATAACCAACCATTGCCCCGCCATGCCAAACCAACATCCATATGGGCCAGCGCCACGATCATAGCGACAGGATAGCTGTCAGGATGTTGTGCGAGCACCTGTTCAAGAGCATCTATTCCCGCCAGCAATTGCGCACCATTGGCGGGTCGTCCGTCAAACAGTGCATGTTCAGCCGCGAGCACCACGTCGGCGCGGGCACCGTAGGCCAACAAATCAGCAACTGGCACACCATTGGTTGTTTTGGCGCGCGATTGGTCTGCATCTGAAATCAGTGTCGCGAGGATATCCCAGTCTTCTTGCCGGGCCAAAAATCGGCCTTTGGCCTGACACGCAAGCCGTTCATCGTACTCTGGTGTTGATTCGCGGATCGGTATTTTGAGGCATTGCTCAATGTCGGAGTTTTTGCGTTGCTCCGAATGTAGACGGTCCGTCTCTTCTTCGTAGGGGTCGGGAGTGTGTCCCCTCGAGAAGAATCTGCTGACAGCCTGGCACAAACGCCTTGAAACCGGCGCTATTGCGACGCCGATCGGGGGCAATTGGAACATTGAGTTAGGCATCTTCATGTTTGTCCAGACGGTTGGTCTTGGGTACTTGTTACACACTTGTTTTGGCAGTGGAATTTGGCCGAAACAAGGCATGGCTGCGGTGATAGTGCGCCAGCAGTGGCAGGGGGCGAGAATTCTTGCGGTGAGGTTGCAAAGTTGCGGCTGGCCTGACCATACTGGGCGTCATGCTGCGTCTGACCTTTCTTTTCATGCTCTTGCCGGTGTTGGTGTTTGCCCAGACTGACACCTCGGAGCGCCCAACGCAGGTCGCAGAACTGCGCCCGGTGGCGCGCGACGTCCATTTGCCACGCACCAGATGGGAGCACTTGCCAGCCTCCCCAAACTGGACCCGGAGCGCTCTCGCGGCCCAGAAAGCCCATGGTGCTGCATTGCCGCATTCGGTACCAGATGACATTGCGGATTGGTGCCCGGCATATGCGACTGCCGAAATGGCGCAGAGAAGAGCGTTTTGGGTGGGGTTTCTTTCGGCATTGTCGAAATTCGAAAGTACTTACAAGCCTACCGCGGTCGGGGGCGGCGGGCAATGGTTCGGACTATTACAAATTCAGCCTTCAACAGCCCGTCAGTATGACTGTCAGGCGGGCTCTGGCCAAGAATTGAAGAACGGCGCAGCTAACGTGAGTTGCGCCATTCGGATCATGGCTGTGACCGTTCCGCGTGACGGAACGATTGCAACCAAAGACGGGCGCTGGAAAGGGGTGGCTGCGGACTGGGGGCCGATGCGAAACGAAAGCAAAAGGCGCGACATGTCGACATGGCTGAAACGTCAAACCTATTGCCGCCCCTTGTCTTCAGTGCGTCCCCGACCGCGGCCATAAGACCGGCGCTAAAGGTCGCGATAAATCGCCGCTAAAGAAGCGAGAAATGATGTCTCTCGGTTTTGACACCGCGGCTCTTGAATGCAGTCTCAAATTCGAGATGTGGGGGCAAAGTATCGTAGGGAAGCCGAATACGCCGTTTGCTAGGGAGCACCGCACTTACCCGCACGGAAAAGTCGAGACGGGTGTCAAAACGCATATGGTCAATTTCTGAAAGCTTGATATCCGCCCGGCGCTGACCGCTGAACCAGTGCAGGTCGGTATCCGTAAGCGTGACCCCGGCGCTGCGGTTGGTGTAAAGATCCCATAAAGCGGGCAGGGTGAACAGTGCCAGCGCCGCCATCAACCACCACGCAGCGTCGACCAGAACAATCGCGGCAATAAGCGCGACATAGATTAGCGTGACGGTCATCAGGGTGCGCTGGTCACGCCCGTAATTGGTATGCGCGTAAGTAACCCGTTCGCTCATCCAGTTCTGATCCGGCTGATCATTTCATTCGTGTCAGGCGACAGATTGGGCGTCGATGCAATACGTCCCAGTTGCGCCTCGATCAGGCTCTGTCGGTCTGTATCATAGCGGCGCCATGTCTGGAACGCGCTGCACATGCGGGCCGTTGTTTGTGGATTGACCGCATCCAGCCTGATCAACCAGTCGGCCAACAGCTCATAACCTGCGCCATCTGCTGCATGAAAGCCTGCATGATGCATCGACAAGGCGCCCAGCGTTGCGCGGAATCTGTTTGGGTTTTGCCATTTGAAGTCGGGATGCTGCGTCAGGTCATCGGCGACTTTTGCAGCACTTTCAGGCGCTGCCTGAATGACTTGCAAGCCAAACCATTTGTCGATCACCAGTCGGTCATGTTTCCATTGCTCATAGAAAGCTTGTACCTCAGTCTGACCTTTTCCGGCAGACAGCAAGCAGGCCAAGGCAGACAGTTGTTGGGTCATGTTCTCAGCTGTGGCAAATTGCTGCGCGGCCTGTGCCCCGCCATCAATTCGGCTGAGCAGGCCCAGAACGCTTGCCCCTAGCGCCCGTTTCCCTACCGGTCCGGCATCGGGCGAATAGGGCCCGTCTACCTGCATTTCAGCATAAAGCCGCGGCAGCATATTTTGAGTGTGCTGGGCGATGGCCAGCTTGAGGGTTTCGGATGCAATCCAGATCGCCTGCGGATCGGGCGTGATCCCTGTTTCATGTAGAGAGGAGGCCAGATCTGATTGTCCAGGCAGCCCCAGCATCAAAGCGCGGGTTGCTGGATCTACTGCATCGTCGCGCAGGACAGCGGCCAGCCCATCCAGATAGGCGGTGTCGGGGGCT
>CBDTVL010000348.1:0-3567 GCA_965363755.1 uncultured Sulfitobacter sp. | reverse complement strand
ACTGTCAGCAAAGACTTTGCGACTGAACTCCTCGTGCGGCGCCATATCAGCTGACGTAACAATCAAGATAAAATCAGTGTGTCCCGTGACATAGTAGCATTGCTGAACATCGTCGAGTGCCAACATGGAACGGCGGAATTCATCAAGCAGGTCATTTCTCTCGCGCTCCGGTTCGACCTCGACAATGAATGTCATAGGGTTCCCAGCCGCTTTTTCCGACAATACAGAAATGTCCGCTTCGATAATGCCTTCATTTCTAAAGCGTTTCATTCGCCGTTGCGCCGACGAGCGGGATATCCCAACTTGATCACCAAGCTCATCTGCTGTCAGGCGGTTTTTTGCTGAAGAATTCCAAGAAGTCGCCTATCTATATCGTCTATGGGTGTTGGAAAAATGTTCTCACTATCACTCATTTTTGACGCATCCAAACCAAGTATACAGTTAAATTCAGGCAAAACACCCACCATTTGCCGGTATTCTCGAAAATTCAAACCAGAAACCCAGAGAGGTGGCCGAGCCATGCGCAAATTGCCCGAATTATCCGCACGGCACATAGATCGCCGTACCTATTCAACAGACTGAAACGTCCCAAGCCCACACAGCCGGGTTATTGAGCGTGCCTAGACAATATCAGGATCGTCGCTCAGTTTTCCCCGTGTAACGATCACAAGGCCGCTGTCGTCTAGGGGGCGTTGCAGGCTCAGTGCTTCCTCAGCAGGAGCGCAAAGCCACTGCTCGATCTGATCAGGCTCGGTCAGGATCACCGGCATCGCCTTTGGGTGGATCGGCGAGACAACTGCATTTGCCTCGGTTGTCAGGAACGCAAACAGGCTATTGGTTGTCTCGCCTTCCTTCAGCTTTCGCACGGATGTCCATTCGGTCCAGATTCCAGCAAAAAAGGCCAAGGGACGGCTTTCGTCGCGTGCAAACCAGACTGGCTCCTTTGCCTTGCCGGCGCGGGTTTCATATTCACAAAAGCTGGTGAAAGGCACAAGGCAGCGACTGTCGATCCCAAGCCACCGGCGCCAGTGGGGTGATGCGGTATTGCGGACATTTGTGACGCCGCGTTCAACCTTTTTGCCCTTCATGGCGAAGGCGGGCGGCGGCATGCCCCATCGCATCATGGTCAATGCACGGCCCTGTCCGCTGTTGCGCACCACCGGTGCGGACTGGTCCGGAAAAATGCCGGGAAACACAGGCATGTTGCCGGTGCTGTCCGACATGGCGTTCGCCAACTCGGTAATTGCAGTTTGCGCACTGGTCATTGAATAGAGATTACACACGCCGAAAATATCTCCCGAATCCCAAGCCGAGTCGTGGGCTGGCGACGAATATGAGCGGCTTATGGTGCCGTCTGCAAGGTCAAGGTCAGGGAAGTCTGCCAGAAACAGGCGCGCGCACTCGACGCCCCGCAAATGAATCGCCAGGGCTTCTTGGCCAAGCGACGGTGCAGGGTGGACCGCATAGTGACCGCTGCCAATCTCGGTGAGCAACCAGCTGTGGATGTCGTTCAGCCGCATACCAAGACCGCCATCCGGAATCGTCAGTTTTACCCGGACCGGAAAGGCGGCATCGTCAGTCTTTCTTTGTGGCGTTGAACGTCGAACCATCGAAAGAACATTTCAGGAACACGCGCCCAGATCAAGCAAAAAGAAAACTGCGTGGGATGACCATTGAACGACATCGGATCAGGGTAATAAATCATCCCAGTGCTGCAGACTCCAACGCCGAAAAAAACGGCCACCGGGCAGGCAAGACACTGGCCCTTGCGAGACTAAGACACCACCGCTAGCGTTATAAAATGTCATGTCGTGTGATGGCTGTCAGTTGAGTTACGGAGGATCGCGTGGATCGAGAAAGCACCTATGACCCCAAGGATGTCCTTCAATTCTGGTTCCCCGACTGTGGCCACCAAAACGATCCGCAAGCCCATTCGACGTTCTGGGATGAGCGGATGCAGGGGGGGATGGACGCAAAAATCATTTCCGATTTCGCTGGGCTGACACGTGCCGCTGCGGCGGGACAATTGGACCACTGGCGTGAGACGGCAAAAGGGCGGCTTGCGTTGCTGATAGCATTGGATCAGTTCCCAAGGTCATTGTGGCGAGACACGCCCGCAGCATTTGCTCAGGACATCAAGGCCACACGGTTGGCGCTTGAAGCGCTTGAAAACGGGCATTTCGACGGTCTTGAGCCGTGGGAGCAAGCATTCTTTGTGATTGCCATCTCGCATTGCGAAGGACCAGATCACTCTGCGCGAATGAGACAACTGAAGCCTGTGATTAAAGGCATCGTCAACAGACTGCCTGACCCAATAAAGCATATGGGCGATGGTTTCAAAGCACACCATGAACGAGTTTCGGGGATCATTGCCAACTTTGGTCGGCATCCGCATCGCAATGAGGTGCTGGGGCGTCCGTCGACTCCATCTGAAGATGTCTACATTGCTACCGGTGATTTCCCTCACGTGCGTAAGGCATCACAAGTGATGCAGACCGACAGTTAGCAAAAATGACAAAAGGTGGCCCTGAATCTCACTGTCATCTACGCTAGTCCCCTTCGCAATAGGCTGACGCGGGCTTGGGGTGCACCAGTATTTGACGCTCTTAATACGGGTTCTTAGGTGAGCGGTCTTGCGACAGTGACGATTGCCGTCGCTGTACCAGATCCTCAATGGCATCTGCCAGATGCTCTTCCTGAATGTTGTAATCGCCGCGGGCCACGCGGATTTTATGAGCTTCAATCATCACATCGGCATGGCTGCAGCCCAACGGCGGCTCAAACTTGTATGAGGCCAGTTCGATCAGCAATCCAAGCGGATCCTTGAAATAGATCGAGTCCATGAAACCACGGTCTTTGGGGCCTGAATGTTTGATTCCCCGTTCATCCAGTCGTTTGACTGTTTGTGCAAATGTTGCCTGACTTATCGAGAATGCAAGGTGATGCACACAGCCCGGTTCTGTTGGAGTGCGGCGTTCGTCAGCTTTGCGGTTCTCGTTTGTGAAAATGGTGATCAGCCGACCGTCGCCGGGATCAAAATAGAGATGACCTTCATTTGGATCGTCCAGATTGGGTTGATCAAAAACAAACGGCATACCCAATGTCCCTTCCCAGAAATCAATTGATGTCTGTCGGTCAGCCCCTGTAATTGTTATATGATGCACGCCTTGTGTCTGTAGCTTTCTCATGGCACGTAAATCTCCTTTGGCTGCATCGCATTGCCCTACGATATGGCATTGATCTTGAATGGTCCTGACCTGGCCACCGATTGGTCTCTCTTTGATATTTCCAATCCGGCTGGCTCTGGGGCAAAGCTATGCGCTCTGGCAGTGTCGTGGCAAGTGTCGGAGAATAGGAGAGGGGCGGTTGGATGTTGTTGCCCGCGTGACGGTCCCCTCCTTTTTCGCTGACGGAGAAATGGCGGCTGCCGGCGTATTTTCCCGATTGGCCGCTTGACGGGGCAAAAGGCGCACAATAAGACGTCTGGACGCTCCGGAAACGGAACGTAAGATGCGCGGTTGTAGCTCAGTTGGTTAGAGTACCGGCCTGTCACGCCGGGGGTCGCGG
>CBDTVL010000347.1:0-3600 GCA_965363755.1 uncultured Sulfitobacter sp. | reverse complement strand
TAAACTAAGCAAAAATTTGCCGAACCAACCATCTTGTGTTAACCTTTTTAGGTCGATGTGACTCTCACAAGACATCACGTTGTTGTAAGGTAAGTATATTTACTAGCCCAGATTTTGTAGCATAATAGCGTCGCACTTTGGCGACATCGTTACCGTTGTTTGGCTGTGCGAGTTTAGCGTTCCAGCCTTTTGTGTGTAAGTGGTGGAGGACGAGTGTTGAACAAGAGTTTTAGTTCATTGGCGTCGCGTGGGAAAGTCAGTAGATCATTTGATCGTACCGCCGCTCCAGCAACGATAGCAAACAACGCAGTCTTAGTCTTTTTGGGCAGGTGCGTTGTATTCTCAGATCGTTTGCTACGCACAGTAGAGTTCGAGTTCGATGAAATAGATGTTATACGTCTGCATAATCTTGAGGAATTGAACCAGCTAGACGATCAAACGCGCCGTGCGATCCAGCTGATCATCTTTGACGATGCGTCCGTGGAAATGCTTCCGCGGTCTGCTTCTGAGCTTGAACGCGCGACACACGGTGTCGGAGCGGTTCTGGCCTACTTTTCACCCGAAACTGCGCGCAATATACTGAATGAATCAAGAGAGTTGGGAACCGAAACGCTGATACGCTTTTTGCCAATGAAAGCACCGTTTGACGCATGGCTTGCAGCTCTCAAGCTGTTGTTATTGGGCGAAACCTTTGTGCCAGCCGAGCTTTTGGAGCGACGGCGGGATGTTCGCCACCCCCCCATCGGGCAAGACTGCACCCCCGACCTAGCTCAGGCAGAAAAGCCACAGGCAGCGGAACAATCGCAATCTTTGCCAAACCTAACGACACGTGAATCTCAGGTGTTGACTCTGTTGGCTGGAGGCATGCCCAACAAATCGATCGCAGATGAACTTGGCCTCTCTCAACACACTGTGAAGCTGCATGTGCATCATATCTTTGGCAAGCTTGGGGTCCAGAACCGGACGAGCGCGACGAAGTGGTACTTCTTGCGTGACGCCCCTCAAGAGCAATCGAGGGCAGAAAAGTTATGACACCCACCCAAACTACCACGTCAGCCCCAAAAGCCGGATCTGAGCCGACCGGGTTTGACCGTTTTCTGTTGCTGTTGGGGCGGCTCAACTACAGTTGGACAAACACCGAAAGCCTTCTCATCCACTTGATTGCCGGGCTGTCGCGGACTGACAAAGAAACTGCAATGGTTATTTTCCTCACTCTTAACACAACCCGCGCCCGCATCGGACTGGTCGAACGCTTATCAAAACTCGGTCGCATATCGCAGGATGAGCGCGACTCAGTATTGGCGATCACGCGTCGGATCCAGACACTGTCGG
Organism: uncultured Sulfitobacter sp.; assembly: GCA_965363755.1. Lineage (GTDB taxonomy): Bacteria > Pseudomonadota > Alphaproteobacteria > Rhodobacterales > Rhodobacteraceae > JL08. The sequence continues at coordinate 2,268 of CBDTVL010000347.1, read as the reverse complement.
GCCTCAGAAACCGGTACAATCACTGCATCTATTCATTCGATACAAAGAGCGGTGATCTGTCCACGATCCAGATGCGGGTAGCCGACCGCAAGAATCAAATAAAGGTAGGCGCGATGTCGGCGCTGGATACAGAAACTATCGACGGAATCGAGCGATCTCTGGGAGATCTGGCTCAGCTCAATAACGACGTCTGGTCGCTGATCATGGAGAATGGTTATCCAGTTTGAAACCTCGATGAGGTGCGTAGGAAATTAGTTGATACATCTAGGTTTGCGGTTGTGACCCGCGCAGACTGGGAAGAAGGTAAAAGGTTAGATGGTAGACGCTCAATGGGGCTTGCCGGTCGGCCCGTTTCAGGCGACGACACCGGAATACGACTATTGGGGCACGGCGCATTCGTTGGCTGCCGAACAGCTGGAATTTGCAATTCGTAGCATGAATTTGCTAACGGTATTCACAGGTGATGTCGGATCAGGCAAGTCAACCGTGGTGCGCAAAGTAGTGGCGGAAATCCAATACCAGCGGTTGATCGGTTTACTTTCTTATAGCCCAACACTCAACGTTGACCCGAGTCGCGCCATACTCGACGCTTTCGGCACCGAGTTGGCCCCGAAAGACAAAGAAGCCCACCGACGCATTCTTCAGCAGAGCCTTTTGGGTGCGCGTTCAGAACATGGTATGCCGACGGTCATTATTGATGATGCCCATTGCATGACTGATGAGGAGCTTTCAAACTTGTTTGATCTCGCCGGTTTCAATGACACTGACGACGGCACGCTCTTCAAAATCATTCTTGTTGGGCACTCCGAACTCTATGATCGGCTCAATGGCGACAGGAGCGATCTTCTTGGACCGTTGTTCGCTCTTGATGCAATGTCCGAAGATGATACGGCAGATTATATCCGACATCGTCTTCAAGCAGCTGGTTGCGGCGAGATGCCGTTCACCGATGATGCTCTCAACGCGGTTTACGAACGATCCCGAGGCAATCCGCTCCAGATCAACCGACTGTGCGAGTCTGCGCTGGACGAAGCAGGCGAGCGCGGGCCCGGGCGCATCGACGCCAACCTACTAAGAGACTGCATTGTTCCGACGGACCATGTGGCCGATCTTAACCGGGATCACCTTGCGCCAAATTTGCCCGTTTCGGAACCGATCCTGGCAAAAAGCGACTTGAAGCCAGAGCCGGGTTTTCGCAGCAAACGCAAAGTCGGCGTTTCTAAAGCGAAGGCAGACGGATCGTTTCCTTCAACACCCGTCGAGCAAAGTGAACCTGCGGATTGTCCCGCAATTCAGCCAGCGCTACATAGTCTTGTGAATACGGATCTATCCAAACCGGACTCAGCTTCATCAGCTCTTAAGATTGCCAAGAATGGGCGCCGCCGATCTCTCGAGTTCACCATTGCATCGGCGTTTGCAACGGCGCTGGCCATCATCTTGTTCACGTCTGCGCCTCTTAACGTGCCAGTGCAGTCTGATCAGCTCTCCATGCAAGATACACAAGCCAATGTTAATGCTCCTGCATCACCTTCCGGCTCACTCGGTGTCAGTCTTGAAGCAGAAGCGAATTCGACGCTGAAGGAGGTAAAATCGCAAGCAGTCTCATTGCAAACCAATGACGTCGATGTTGGTGTTCTATTGGAAAGAGCCGAAGTCGAAGTGGTCGACGCCCCCCCTGCCCCTGAGGTTGCTTTGGTGATCCTCGACCAGACTGCAGTGAAGAAATTGGTCGCTATACAGGATATTCTCGGCGCTTTGCCGGAAGAGCCGAATGAACGGTACCGGCGCGGAATTGCAGTCGCTGGTCAAAGCCCGCAAGCAGCGGCAGTGGCATACGCTCTGGCAGCATATGACAATCATGCGCGCGCGGCTTATTTCCTCGGGCAAATGTATGAAACTGGCGAGGGTATACCTGCCGACATGGTTCTGGCGCGCAGCTGGTACGAACGAGCGGTCGGCCAGTTTGAGAATGCCGGCGAACGGCTTAAGCTGCTCCCACCGCCGCAGGCAGACAATTCGCTTAGTGTTCCAACTCCACTGTTCGCCAGTGTGACTAAGAAAGGCGAAGTTGAACTGGTCTGGACAAGCGGCACCGGTAACAACCCGCTCGCCTATACAATCGAGTTTGCCGACCAGTTCGGAGACGTGCAAAGCCAAGTGGACAGGACAAAAACGTCAGTGTTGCGCAGTGCAGTTCCTGATACGGCAGATTATTGGCGCGTGATCCCCTTAGCATCCGACGGGGCGGCAGGACCCGCCACAGTGTGG
>CBDTVL010000346.1:0-3621 GCA_965363755.1 uncultured Sulfitobacter sp. | reverse complement strand
CGGTCGCCGCCCTTGAGCGACAGCATCGCGCGTGCCTCATCGGGCGTCGCAATCTCCAGGCCGAGCCCCTCAATAATCGTGCGCGCCTTCGCAACTTGCTGGGCATTTGTCTCAGCGAGTTTGCCACGTGCGATCCAGATACTGTCCTCCAGCCCGACGCGTACATTCGCACCCATGGCAACCGCCTGCGTGGCAATACGGAACTGGCTGGCACCTGCGCCAAGGACCGACCAGCGGTAATCTTCGCCAAACAGACGGTCAGCGGTGCGTTTCATGTGCATAACATCTTCGGGGTGCGTACCGATCCCACCCAATAGCCCAAAAACCGACTGCACAAAGAACGGTGGTTTTACCAGACCGCGCTCTGCGAAATGAGCGAGGTTATACAGATGGGAGATGTCGTAGCACTCAAACTCAAAACGCGTACCATTGCCGTAACAGGTCTCCAGAACGTATTCGATGTCTTTGAAAGAGTTTCTAAAAACCAGATCTCGCGATCCTTCGAGATGTTCACGTTCCCACTCAAACTTGAAGTCGTTATACTTGTCCAGGAGCGGGAAGAATCCGAAGTTCATTGATCCCATATTGAGCGATGCGACCTCTGGCTGCCATTGGCCCGCCGGCTTCGCGCGCTCTACAACGGTCATGTATGGCGATCCGCCCGTGGTGATGTTGACAACCGCATTTGTTGCCTGCTTGATCCGTGGCAGAAATCCGGCAAAGGCCTCGGGCGACTGATCAGGTTTTCCGGTTTCGGGATTGCGCGCGTGCAGGTGCAAGATCGCTGCGCCGGCCTCAGCAGCAGCAATCGCGCTTTCAGCAATCTCATCGGGTGTAATGGGCAAATACTGCGTCATTGTGGGCGTGTGGATTGCCCCGGTCACCGCGCAAGTAATGATCACTTTGTCGGGTTGGCTCATATCGTTCTCCTGTTTGCAATACTTCGCTGCACTGGTGAACCGCCCGAATAGCATTCCCGCACAGGTGCATGTGTCGCACTTATTGTGCCGCAAGAGCAGGTGTTCAATGCAGACATTGACCACATCGGCAACGCTCTCTTGATACCCGCCAATGCGTTGATGCGGGCCGTAGCGAAACTCAACCTATCCGTGCTCCCCCATGAAGTGCAAGACAAGCTCCCGCGCTCGGTGGCCACTTCTGTGCTCAAAGATATAGATGCTCTGCGCCATTCCCATTGGCGACGCACCGTATTCAATCGGGACCGTTAGGTGGAAACATGGGGGCGCGGCCCGGATACACAACCAAGCTGCAAACGGAAGCTGAGAGCGTTACAACTGACTGGGCCATTAGTTGATCTCTGGTTCCGAAACGGGCGCGCCAAATTCTGTGCGCAGGAAATCAAAGTCGCAGCCTTTGTCCGCCTGCTCGATATGTTTCAGATAAACCCAACCATAGCCTCTTTGATACCGCGGTTTTGGAGAGGTCCAAGCCGCGCGGCGTCGATCCATCTCGGCGTCGGACACCTCAACGTTCAGACCTCTGTTTGGCACATCGATGGAAATGATGTCTCCGGTTTCGATCAGGGCAAGTGGACCGCCGATATAGGCCTCTGGCGCAACATGAAGAATGCAGGCGCCATAACTGGTGCCGCTCATGCGTGCATCTGACAGGCGCACCATATCACGATGGCCTTCGTTCAATAGTTTTTGCGGCATGGGGATCATCCCCCACTCAGGCATTCCAGGCCCCCCTTGTGGCCCGGCGTTTCGAAGAATCAGCACGTGATCAGCCGTAATCGCAGCGTTTGGGTCATTGATGATGATTTTTAGCTCAGCGTAGGAGTCCGCGACCATTGCCGGGCCGCGATGGGTCATGAATTTGGGATCCATCGCGGCGGGTTTGATGACCGCGCCGTCCGGTGCAAGATTGCCTTTCAGTACAGCCAATGAGCCTTCGTGATAGACCGGGTTTGACAGGGGGCGGATGACATCGTTGTTGTAGTTCTGCGCCTCCCCGATGCTTTGGCCGAGGTTCTGACCTGTAACTGTCAGGGCCGTCAGGTCCAGTTTGTCGCCTAACTCTTTCATCAGAGCGAGGAGACCTCCGGCATAAAAAAAATCTTCCATCAAATGATCCTTGCCGGACGGCCGGATATTGGCAATCACAGGAGTCGTTCGACCGATGGCATCCAGATCATCTAGGTCCAGCGGAATCCCGGCGCGCCGAGCCATGGCGATCAGGTGGATGATGGCGTTGGTCGAACATCCGGTGGCCATCGCGACAGTAACCGCATTCCGGGTGCTGGTTTCTGTAATGATCTGATTTGGCGTCAGATCCTCCCAAACCATGTCGACGATCCGCCGCCCGCAGGCCGCACTCATCCGCTGATGATTTACGTCCGGAGCGGGAATGGACGAGGCACCCGGCAGGCACAGGCCAAAAGCTTCTGCAATGGCCGTCATCGTGCTCGCGGTCCCCATCGTCATGCAATGGCCATAAGATCGAGCAATGCCGGCTTCGACTCCGTGCCATTCTTCTTTCGAGATTGTGCCGGCGCGACGGTCGTCCCAGTACTTCCAGGCGTCAGCCCCTGATCCCAGCACTTTGCCCGCATAGTTGCCGCGCAACATCGGCCCCGCGGGCAGAAAGATAAAAGGCAGGCCCATGGAAACCGCCCCCATCACCAGCGCCGGTGTGGACTTATCACAACCGCCCATCAGGACCGCACCATCCACCGGGTTAGATCGCAGAACTTCTTCGACCTCCATGGCGACCATGTTGCGGTACAGCATGGACGAGGGCTTGAGAAATTGCTCCCCCAGCGAATGGACCGGGATTTCGACCGGCATGCCTCCGGCCTGGAGAACGCCTTTTTTCACGAACTCCACCCGGTCTTTAAAATGCATATGACAGGGCTGCACATCCGACCAGGTGTTCAGGATTGCAATGATCGGTTTGCCGTTCCAGTCCTCACGCGAGAGCCCCATTTGCATTGCCCGCGATCGGTGGCCAAATGATCGCAGATCATCTGGCGCAAACCAGCGAGCTGATCGAAGGTCCTTGTATTCTTTTCCGCTCATTGAATGATCCCCTCTTTGCAATAGATGTGGCGCGGGCCGGACTCTACATATCTCTCAGTGTCGCCTGAGATGGGGCCGCTCTCAACCATGAATTCATTTGCGTCACAAAAATGGGCTGTCGGATACTCCTTCCCGCAGGGTGCCAAGTGATCTGCCAAACGGCCGGTCGCTATTGAACCAATAGATCGATAGCGGAATGTAGCTTGTAGACGACATGACCAAAGGTCTCATTCGTTTCGAAAGCGGTGCCTTGGAGAGCATCGATGCAAACTGGGCGGCCAGTAACCCGGTGCCGGGCCAGTGTTCGCGCGAAACCTATTGTCGAAATTTCTTTTTGCTGCCAACAATTGTCTGTGCCCGACACCAACTTTCATAAAAGTAAGCTCGTGCTCGTGTCGGCGTCGCTTTTGGCGGCCACTCTTGGGTCGGTTCACGCATTTTCGGTCTTTCTTATTCCGCTCGAGTCGAGCTTCGAAACAACGCGTTCCATGGTCAGCTTGACATATTCTCTGGCGCTCGTGGCTTTGACCGTGGCGGTGTTGCTGGGGCATCACGTGTTTTCAAGATTTTCGCCAAGCGT
>CBDTVL010000345.1:0-3629 GCA_965363755.1 uncultured Sulfitobacter sp. | reverse complement strand
CTCGCAACAGACGACAACAGCGGCACTCATGCAGAAATTTTTGGAACCGAAGCAACCCGCGACGACGCCTTGCTTGAATGGGTCAGTTCAAATCGGGAGGAATGGGCAAAGAGCGCGTTTGCCGATGATCTCCACGCATATATTCAGATCAAGACCGACTAGCTCGATACGTTCTCGACCGACGAACAAGAGGTTGAAATCGACCCGGGAGAACTGATGACGGTGAATGCCGCTTGGACCCTTTGTAAGGACAATCCGGGATCGTTCGGCAATCTCTATGACCCGGATGAGGTGATGACCATTCTGGACGGATGGGCCGAGGAAGGTGACGAAGAGGACTCGTCGCATTGGTTCGACGCGGGGAACGCGGAAGACCGTCTGGCCATTCTGGCGTGGTGTGAAGCGGAGGGGCCAGATTTTGAGAACCAGATTTCCGAACTTGTCTGTTCCAACCTGCCAAACCGTGGCGCGGCGTTTGCGGCACTTGAAGCCAAACACTGGCGAGAACGCGCGGCTTAAGGCGGCTTGACTCCTTGGGCATCGGCGTTAGGCGGGAGCGTGCCTACGCCGTCTTGAAAGGGCGAAGGATCGCTCAAAATAAGTGGCCACGTCGCAACAGTCACCAAGAGTGCAATTCGAACCGGTTCCCGGATCACGCTAGCAGTGGTTCTTGTGGGTATCTGCACTTTGCCTTCTCATCCTGGATGTTGATAATGACTGAATTGGTACTTCTAGCTGCCAGCGTTGTGCTCATAGCAATCGTCTGTCATGCACTTTTACGGAGCTAATGCGCACCGGTCACCACCTTGCGGTGGTTGTCACCGGTGGCGCACCTTTCCATTGTTCTAGCGCTTGTCCTGATGGACGCTGTCGAAGGCGATTAGCCGGATTCCGAGGCCGGGTGGCAACAAACCACGTCAACTTCCAGTCTGTCGCACCGCACGACCCGTGCGGCTTTGTGAGAGGCACACAGCAAGCCATTCTGTGCGGGTGTCTTCTGTGTGCATGGCGAACTCAGACGCCCTCAGAGACTATCTGAGCGACGCTGGGTTGCCGTCGCTCGATCAGACCGTCAGCCCTTGGAACAGGGAATCCGAGCAAGCGCCAAAGACGCGCGGCAGTTCTGGCCCGCAGGCGTAAATACAGTTGAGCAGGGATCGCAGTTACATGACCAAATTGTCAGATAAAACTTTTGACCGGTTCACGACGATCAATTATCCAGGCCTGTTGGCAACCGGCTCAGCAGAGCAGCAAGCTCAGCCTGGCTGTTGGTGCTTGTTTTGTGGAAAATCGCCCGTAAATGCGTGCGCCCGGTTTCCCGACCGATGCCCAGTACCGCGCAGCCCGCATTAAGCCCCGGTCCGTTGGTCAACTCCGACGCTAGCCGTGCCTCAGTCTGTGTCAGTCCGAAGACTAATTTCAGGAAATCGACGTCGACGCAGCCGGTTGCCATGACGGGTCGCAGAAGAAGCAGCCGCCGCCCACCACAGAGCACGTCTCGCGCAAGGCACGAAAGACCCGATACCTGTGCAAGTAACCATGGCAGGCCGTCCCGCGTCAGAACAACAGAGGAGTGTTTAACCGCGCCGCTGCCCAGAGGCTCTCCGCAAAGGTTCATAAGCGTTCTGGACACGCGCCAGTCATCCGAAACCAACCGTCCTCCGCTCAACCAGAGTTCCGGTCCCATGAACCTCTCTGCTTCCGAGTTGCAGCGCAGCACCCGCCCGCTGCCATCGAGCAGGAAACCCGGACATCCGAAGTCTGCGAGAGACTCCAGTCTTTCTGAAATCGCGGCCTCGATCACCGACTCGGCAAAGCCAATGGTTCGCCTGATCGCCGGCATAAGGCTATCAAGCTGCCGGGCGTCAGCCCTAGTGAACGGACCCTGTCGGGCGGTTCTGTAGAGGGGTAGCGCCCATGCGCGGTACCTTGTGCGAAACCTGATAGCGGCCCACCACGCGCGGTCGCCTTCCGTCGCGATGGAACGGTAATAGGCCATATCGCCCCGCTCATCGTCAGTCGTGATCTGGTCCTCGATCACGGTCGGGCAGCGGTCAAAGGAAATACCGCCGGGGCGCGTCGTGTGCGGGTCCGGCGCCTCGTCGATTTTTTCCAACCAGACCGAGGTGAAACGGGCATGTGACTTGGACTCGAATTGAAGCCGCCGCTTGGTCGACAAATCCTGATCGAGTGGGATCAGCACACAACTGCGTGCACCAAGCGCCTCTGTCACTGACTGAAGGGCATCGTCCCAGCCCAGCAGACCGAGAGCCGCGTCATGGACGTTGTCCAGTGCGCGTTCAATTGGCGGTACGTCCATCCCTTCTTTCCTTGCTTTGCTTCCGAGAGTGTACTCGAAAATCCCAGTTTCTCAAAATCATCTCACCCGTTCGGGGGAGGCGGCCGCAAGATCTCAGCGCTATTCTGTACAGAGCAATGAACCACCATAAAGGGAGATTTCGTCATGAAAACACTCATCGCCATCGTTTGTGCCGGTGCACTCGCTTTGCCTGCCACGGCGCAAGAGAAGTCTGCGGCAGACATCCGGACTGAGGCTAAAGAGGCCTTCGGGGCTGCCTTGCCCGAAATAGAGAATTATCCCGACAGCATGGTCGGCGGCGCCTGGGTCTGGATGAATGATGTTGAAGATGGCGAGGGAGCGATCGATCCAAAGACCATGCAGCTTATTGGTCTCGCGGTGGCAGCGCAGATCCCATGCCAGTATTGCACCTACTACCATCGCAAAGCTGCGCTCTCGCTGGGTGCAACGGAACAGGAAATCGCGGAAGCTGCGGCCATAGCCGGATACGTGCGCAACTGGTCTACTGTTCTTTATGGCACCGGCGCGGACCTCGAAGGTTATCAGCACATTGTCGATGGCCTGTTCGCCAGCCCGTGACAACCGCTCGGGTGGTTTGGCCGAAAGTTAGGCCACCGGGTTTCACGAGGACCTAGGGGAGAGAGAGTAGATGACAACGAGATATGCCTGGCTTGTTGCAGCAGCCGCGATGATCGCGGGTTCCATAGCCAATGCGCAAGAAGAATTGCCTGACGAGGCGCTGCAAGTTGAGGCCGAATATCCGCGTTCAGCAATGAATACGGCCTTCGGGTTCGGAGCCCTGTGGGTCGCAAACGGCTTCACGACACTAAGGCTGGACGCAGCCACCGGTGAGATAGTCGAAATAGGACTGGATAACGCTTCTCAGAAGCAAAGGAGGATCGCCGTTGGCGAGGGGGCCGTCTGGGTTCCCGATGTAGGTGCTGATATGGTCGTTAAGATTGATCCGGCCACCAATGCGGTCGTGGGCACCTTTCCGGTCGACATGCTCTCGACGCAGGGATCTATCGGTGTGGGCGAAGGATCTATCTGGGTGGTGTCCGCAGAAGTTTTCGAGAAGACGCTGATTCGACTGGATGCTGATACAGGGGTTCAACAGGCGGCGATTGCTCTGCCTAACGCGGGCGTTGGTGTGGTTTTTGGGTTCGAGTCTGCTTGGGTGACCAGCGGCACAGGGGACGCGCTTTATCGCGTTGACGCTAGCAGCAACACGTTGACGGCGACTATCGACATTGGTGATGGGCCGATGTTCGTTGTGGCGGGAGAAGACTCGGTGTGGGTCCACATACAG
>CBDTVL010000344.1:0-3629 GCA_965363755.1 uncultured Sulfitobacter sp. | reverse complement strand
TAGGCGTCAATGACGATTGTTTGGATATTGGACACTCAGAGTGGTTGGTACTGCCTCGAACTCAAGCCGAATGACTAACTTCGCGTTCACGGTAAAAATCAATGCCCTAACTGTCACTGACACCGGTTTCTCATTGACGTCGAGCAGCGCGCAGATCAATCCTGCACCTATGGATTTTGCGAGCCGGATCACACGTTTGCCGCGTGCATATAATATTGAGCGGGGGGCGGATTCGCGGGCGTGCACGCCAATGCTTGCGGGTGATCTGGCGGCGCTGGTTGAAGGCGCGGGCGGGTGCAGCCCGTATTTGTCCAGCTTGATCGAGAAAGAAGCGAATTGGCTAGCCTCTGCATTGGACGCCCCCGAGGGCGCGCTGCAGGCCGAGTTTGATCGCCTGCGCAATTTGCCTCCGGATCAGTTGAGCGCTGGATTGCGGCAAGCCAAGCGGCGCGTTGCAGCATTGACTGCGCTGGCCGATTTGGCCGGGGTGTGGTCGTTGGAGCAGGTCACCGGTGCGCTGACCGACCTGGCTGATCTGGCTTGCGATCTTGCGCTGAACGCCGCAATCGCGGTGCAGATCAAGCGTGGCAAGCTGCCGGGTATGAACGAGGACGATGTCGACACGGCCGGGGGGATGGTGGTGCTTGCCATGGGCAAGATGGGCGCGCACGAACTGAATTATTCCTCGGATATCGACTTGATCTGCCTGTTTGACGAGACCCGGTTTGAACCAGATGAATTTGCCGATGCTCGTGCCGCGTTCATCAGAGCGACGCGTGCCATGTCTTCGATGCTGAACGATATTACTGGCGATGGCTACGTGTTCCGGACTGATCTGCGGTTGCGCCCTGATCCGGCGGTCACGCCTGTCTGCGTCGCAATGGCAGGGGCAATGGGGTATTACGAGAGCCTTGGGCGTACGTGGGAACGGGCCGCTTACATTAAGGCGCGCCCGGCCGCCGGCGATCTGGCAGCAGGTGCCGCGTTTCTGCGAGACCTGCGGCCTTTTGTCTGGCGCCGCCATCTGGATTTTGCCGCCATTCAGGACGCACATGATATCCGCCTGCGTATTCGCGAGCATAAAGGGCTGGGCGGGCCGATCACCTTGCCCGGCCACAATATGAAGTTGGGGCGCGGCGGCATCCGCGAGATCGAGTTTTTCACCCAGACCCGTCAGTTGATTGCAGGCGGGCGCGACGTCTCTTTGCAGGTGCGCGGTACTGTTCCGGGGTTGGATGTGCTGAGCCGGAAGGGCTGGGTTCCGGGCGATGTGGCCGCGCGACTGAGCGCGCACTACCGGGCTCACCGACTGGTCGAACATCGCCTGCAGATGGTTCACGATGCGCAGACCCATGCACTGCCCAACGCGGAAGAGGGTTTTGAGCGGATTGCAGCGATGATGGCTATGGACAAGGGGGAGCTCGAAAGGGACCTTACGGATCGATTGACGGAGGTTCATGACCTGACCGAAGGCTTTTTTGCCCCCGACTCCACGACACTTGCTGAGGAGTCTTTGGCGGTGCTTGATGAAGATCTGATGGCACGCTGGCGCAGCTATCCGGCGCTGCGCTCGGATCGGGCGGCGGCGATTTTCAAAAGGTTGCGTCCGGAAATCCTCAGCCGTCTTGGCCGGGCTGCGAAACCTGCTGAAGCACTGGTTGCGTTTGATGGTTTTCTGGCCGGATTACCCGCAGGGGTGCAGCTATTTTCGCTTTTTGAGGCAAACCCTCAGCTGATCGACCTGCTGGTGGATATTGTCAGCACATCGCCCGCGCTTGCGGCGCATCTGGCACGCAACGCTGGTGTGCTGGACGCGGTGATCGGTGGTGATTTCTTTGCCGATTGGCCGGAATCAGGCGCGCTGTGTCTGGATCTGGGTGCGACCTTGGCAGCAGAACAGGACTATGAAAGCAAATTGGACCGCGCGCGCGCCTGGACCAAGGAATGGCATTTTCGCATTGGGGTGCATCACTTACGTGGGTTGATTGATGCCACAACAGCAGGGGCGCAATATGCTGATCTTGCGACGGCGGTGCTGGCAGCACTTTGGCCAGTTGTGGTTGACGAGTTTGCTCTAAAGCATGGTTCCCCTCCCGGCCGCGGCGCCGCTGTACTGGCGATGGGATCACTCGGCGCCGGGCAATTGTCATCCTCATCTGATTTGGATGTGATTGTGATCTACGACGCCGCAGGGATCGAAGCATCGAACGGACGCCGCGCTTTGCCGGCGCGAACCTATTACGCGCGGTTGACGCAGTCCTTCATCACTGCAATGACCGCGCCGATGGCACAGGGGCGGCTTTATGAGGTCGACATGCGGCTGCGCCCCTCTGGGAGTCAGGGGCCCGTAGCGACATCACTCTCCAGCTTTATAAGTTATCAGCAGAAAGAGGCCTGGCTCTGGGAACATCTGGCACTGACACGCGCCCGGATTGTCGCGGGTGATGCTTGTCTTGGCGACGAGATCGAAGCTTTTCGAGCCATGTTGATCGAGACCAAAAGCGTTCCTGATGATGTACGCCGAGAGGTCGGCAAAATGCGGGCACGTATTGCCGCAGCAAAAAATCCGGCAGGTGTGTGGCAGGCCAAGATAGGACCGGGGCGGATACAGGATATTGAACTGTTGGCTCAGGCCGGCGCTTTGGTTCAGGGCAGCCTTGCACGCGACGTGCAATCCGGGTTGAACGATGCAGGTGCTGCTGGTTGGCTTGACGATGCGGCGAAATCTGCGCTGCTGCGCTCATACGCGCTGAGTTGGGTGGTGCAGCAGTCGGCGCGATTGCTGAGCGATAAGCCTATGGAAAGCAATGAGATCGGGCAGGGAGGGGCGTCGTTTCTGCTCGGCCAGACAGAATATGAAGATTTACAGGCTTTGGCGGCGGAAATGTCGCGGGCGCACAAGCAGGCAGCAAAGATTATCGATCAGGTCTTTGATATGCCCGACACGGAGGATTGAGATGAAAGGGGATGCACTGGACCCGAAGGGCCTGATATACGAAGCCTACCGGATCGAGGGGATTACCGCCGCAGAATGCCGTTCAATTTTTCTGGATTGGGCACTTAGCTTGCCGCTTGAGGCTGACACGGCAGCCACGATAGCCGCGCTTATCGCATCATATGCGAACAGCGTCGCGCGCGATCATCCAATGACAATTGTACTGACTGAAGGTCTGAACGCGAAGGCTGCCCCGCGCAGACGAGGCGGTTGGCGGTCCCGTTCACGCAACTAGGCTGAGGACCAATTTGTTGAACTAAAACATCAGGTGACGGCACTGAGCCCTTATTGACCGATGCTGCGCCGTGTTAAAACGGAAACGAGACGTCGAAAGTGGATTTTGGTTAGTGGCATTAAAACAGGACCTTCCTGAAAGCAGTTTGTTCGTTAATTTCTTACGTATTGCAATTTTCCTAAATGACTAAGAATTCCAATATTCAGTCCGAATGGATGGGAAATAATATGATCTTCAAGTTCCTAGCGCCAAGAACAAAACGCCCGAAAGTATGATCGTAACCGGCGTGAATACCATAGATCGCACTGCTAACTGATGGAGCGTCTACAGCCCCAAAGATGGTCCCAATCGAAGTGCTTACTTTTCCGCACTTTATTTGAAGCCGCGCCTTCATAGCGA
>CBDTVL010000343.1:0-3630 GCA_965363755.1 uncultured Sulfitobacter sp. | reverse complement strand
GATCAAAGTGCGGAAAATCTAGCCCTGACCGGGGACACTTTGGGTAGCACATCAATCGCCGCACTGCCCGGATCCACCTTGTATCTTCTGATTGTACTTCCGCCCGCTCTGATCTTGGTTACGGTGTTGGAACGTGCTTGGCGAGAATGCCCTCGGCCTTTAGCTCAGCCCAAAAATCTTGTGGGATTTCGAGCGACATTGCTTCGATGTTTTTCGTCTGCTGTTCCGGATTGATCGCGCCGGGAATAACCGAAGCTACGTTAGGATGTCCAAGCGGAAACTGCAGTGCGGCTGCCGCCAGTGGAATATTGTGGCGCTTGCAGACTTCCTCAATACGCCGGACCCGTCTCAACGCTTCGTGTGTTGCCGGTTGGTAATTGTACATCGCGCCATCAACGGCACCAGTAGCCAAAATGCCCGAGTTAAAGACTCCACCGATGATGAAGCCCATTTCGCGCTCGGAGGCTTTGGAGAACTCGTTGTTCAACACCTCGTGGTCCATCAAGGTGTAAGCCAATGCTACTAGGAAAAAATCCAGATCCACCCAGTCCATGAACTGAGTCATAGTGCCCTTTTGGTTGATGCCTGCGCCAATACCTCCGATGAGTTTCTGATCCTTCAGGTCGCGCAAGGCCCGATACCCAGACGTAAAGAGTTGGGCCATGTAGGCGTTGACTTTGGCATCGGATTCGAGATGCCAATGATCGAGATCGTGGATCAACAGCAGATCGATATAGGAAGTGCCAAGGCGTTGAATGCTGTCTTCGTAGGATCTCATGATCCCGTCATAGGTGTAGTCGAGGCGGTGATCGAAAGGAAGTCCTCCGATCCAGGGCGACCGGTCCCAGTTGCTTGGATTCTTGGGGAGCGACAAAACGCGTCCGACTTTGCTTGACAGAACAAACTGGTCGCGTGGCTGGCTTCGAAGGGCGTGTCCAACCCTGAGTTCGCTGAGGCCACGCCCGTACCAAGGTGATGTGTCGAAATATCTGACACCTTCCTTCCAGGCCAACGCCAAAGTGCCCTGCGCCTGATCTTCAGGCAACGCGCCCCAAAGCTCACCGATTCCTGCACCACCAAAGCCCAATTGCGTCAAAGAAACAGAGGTTGTTCCGAGTTGTCTTTTTCTGAAAGGGTTCATTGCTTCTCGCTCCTCAATCTTCGCTCAATGGTACTGCAATCTTTCGTGTTTGATTGCCGAGGTATTTAACTACTTCATGCCAGACCTCTCGACTGACGGGGCGTATTATGCCGTGGCTAAGCCCATTCAGGTCACGGATTTCAATCAAACTTCATTCAATTTAGACGACCTAACGCGTACGTCACTTCGCTTGAGTAAATCGGGGTTAAGCGCCATGCCCAGTCCCGGCCCGTCAGGTGCACTGATTTGTCCGTTCTCGATCGGCGGTAGGGCCGTCACCAGATCCTGATACCAATCATAGTAGAATGAGCGAACCATTTCCTGAATGTATGTGTTGGGCGCATGCAGGGCCATGTGGGTTGAGGCTCCTAGCGCGACCGGGCCTGTGCAGTCGTGGCCTGTAAACGGCAGACCGTGAGAATCGCAATAGGAAGCAACTTTGCGTGCTTCCGTCAATCCGCCGCCCCAGACAATATCCATAATGACGAGGCCTAGGTCGCTCCTGCCGATCAGATCGCGATATTGCGCTCGCCCGCCTAGGAGCTCCCCAACAGCTATTGGAGTCTGAGAAACATCTGTGATTTTCCCGACATTTTTGAGGTGATCCATGCGAACCGGGTCCTCGATCCACAATAAATCGAAGTCCTTCAACGCATGACAGATTTTCTTTGCCGTCGGCACATTCCATAGTGAGTGTAGCTCACACATTATGTCAATTTTGTCCCCGACCGCATTCCGAATTTTTTCGAACGGAAGAAGTGCTGTCTTCATATCTTTATTCGAAATATGGGTGCCGCCGCTGGCTTCGGCTGCGAAGTCGAACGGCCAGATTTTCATGCCGGAAATGTTCATTTCCAGAAGACTCTGTGCAAGTTCATCGGCCCGGTTAATAAATCCATCTAGATCTTCGTACGGTCGTTGCACTGCCGCTGAATTTATCCCGAAATTTGCCGTAATCTGAGCTGCGGCCTTTTGTACATATTGATAGCCCGCGCAGGTATTGTAGACTCGTACCTTGTCGCGCGATGCACCACCGAGCAGTTGGTAGATAGGCTGGTTCGAATATTGGCCCCAAAGGTCCCAAAGCGCAATATCGACTGCTGATGTCGCGCGCATTTCAGCACCAGAGCCGCCTCGGCCCGTGTACCCGGTCATCCGGTGTGAATGGCGCTCGATTTCAAGCGCATTCTTACCTAGCAAATATGGCGCGATGAACTCATGGATATGGGCGGCAACTGCATCCACACCGAAAAAAGTTTCACCCAGGCCAATCAGGGCTTGATCGGTTTTGATATGCACCCAAAGAAGGTTGGGAAACTCTTCGAGGCAAACGGTCTCTATCTCGGTGACCTTCATAGGTTTGTTTCCTGCTAGCCGCTGGTCTGATTGGTCCAAATTGATTTTAAATACATAACTGTCTATTGTACCCCATGCATAATGATTTCTGCAGCCGGTGGCTGTTGGACCTTTCATCGCGGCAAAGTGCATTGGTCTTCTTGAGCGAGACGTACGCTCGTTGAATGGTTCTGGCGCAAAGTTTGTCGCGTGATGGATTAGCTCGTGTCATTGGACATAGTTATCCAGCGAGTGCTGCAAATTGTTGGAGTGATCGGTATTCCATTTGGTCTGTTGCGGTAACTGAACAAACGAATCTCGGTCGCGGCCTAATTCAAACCCTGCGTTTCAATCTGCACCACCGCGCCGCAATGCTTGCAATGCACCGCGTCCGGATCATGTTTTAAAAGCCCGCAATGTTTGCATTTGTCGCTGACTTTTGCCGGCTGGATAATCGCCCTTGCCAACGGCACAAACAGCGCAACTCCTAATATCATGATCAGCACCGAAAACAGCTTTGCTCCAGTAGTCTCCGGAGGGCAGTGTCAGAGGAAACTGGCTTGAACAGGGCAGGGCGGTTTCGTAGCGTTTGGGGATGACAAAACGCTCCCCTTTTCGCTACTTCAAGACGTCTCCGGAGATCATTCGCCTTGCGGTGATGATGTATGTCCGTTTTCCGCTTTCGCTTCGAAATGTTGAAGACCTGCTGCACGAGCGTGGCATCGATATCAGTCACGAGACGGTTCGGTTTTGGTGGAATCGGTTTGGCCTGATGTTCGCGGCCGAGATCCGTAAAAAAACTTATCCAGCAGATGCACGCACATTCCAATTGGCAATGGCATCTGGACGTGGTGTTCGTGAAATTCAACGGAGAGACACATTAAGTCCCGGCCTGACGTTCCAATGTCCAAGCCGACGACATTTAAGAACCGCACTGCGCGCCACGCGAATCCCTATCTGGTGCACACCGTTCCTTTGGGCGCGTAAGTTTACGATAAAGATCCTGTCACAGAACGCTTTATATCGGTGGAAACAAATGGGCGTCAGGTGGGAAAATTAGGGCACTAGGGTCGCGATATACGCTAACCTATTGATTTAATGGCTCCGGCGGTAGGGATCGAACCTACGACCAATTGATTAACAGTCACATGTCC
>CBDTVL010000342.1:0-3672 GCA_965363755.1 uncultured Sulfitobacter sp. | reverse complement strand
CCTCAAAAGCGCTCAACCGCATGACCGCTCTTGGTCGTGCGGCGTATGAGCGTGTCTTCTGAAATGAATGGGTATGGGACCAATCCGCCTAAAACTTGATCCCTGCAACACGGTCGGAAAAGGAGAAGATATGAAACTCTCAGACATTGAGAACGACGCGCAGGTTTTTGCTAAGGAAGGTCAAGTCGCGATAGGCGCGGTTCGTCGCGTGATGCCCGGTGCCATTGAAGTACATATTGAGAATTACGGGCAAGTTAAGCTCACTCAAAACCAAATTTCAGCTATTCACGACGGCAAGGTCGTGCTCGCGATAAACAAATTGTCCGACGATTTGCGTGCTGCGATCGACCACGCCCATGACCGCGAGTTGAACGATGTGGCGGATCGTGGGAAGAATGATCCTCCGGTCTCATGACATGGTCGTAATTTAACATAAGATAGATTATCGGATCGAGTACCAGGCCCCCCGACCTTGCCCGTGAAGGTCCAGATAGCCGTCATGCACGAGTGCCCTGAAGTGCTGTTTGAGCGTGTTTCGGTTCGCACCTGTGAGTTTTACTGCATCCGACATGGTTAAGCGCCCTTGCTCGCGCGTAAACTCGACAATCTTCGCGGCAAGCTCAGGCATGGCACCAATTATCAGTTTCTCACGTTCGACCCGCGATTTGAGTTGCAGCATTTGGCGTTGCAGCGCATTGAGAAAGAACTCAAGCCAAGGCGTCCATTCAGGGCTCGGACTGCGGATTGTTCCTTGCGTCTGTCTAAGCGCCAGATAGTAAGCTTCTTTGCTTTGCTCAATGACACTCTCCAACGAACTGTACGGAACATAGGCATAACCAGCCCGAAGGAGCAGAAGCGTAGTTACCACGCGACTCAACCTGCCATTCCCATCCTGGAATGGGTGTATTTCCAGAAAGACCACGACGAAAATACCGATTGCTAGCAAAGGGTGAAGCTCGCCCTCCTCTGTGGCGTTGTGATACCAACTCACGAGCTCATTCATGAGACGCGGCGTGTCAAAGGGTGTCGCCGTTTCAAACACAATACCTATTTGATTGCCTGTTTCATCAAACGCCGCAACGCTGTTCGACGACGACTTGTACGAACCTCTGTGCCGCTCGTCTTTTTGGCTGTACTTTAGCAAGTCTCGATGCAGCTGCCGAATGTGGTTATCGGTAACAGCGATATTGTCCCATGAGGAAAAGACCATCTCCATTACTGCGGCGTAACCGGCAACTTCCTGTTCGTCGCGGGTTTCAAAAGATTTAATTTCCAGATTGGACAGAAGCCGCTGAACTTCCTGGTCGGAAAGCTTGCTTCCCTCGATCCGCGTTGATGAGCCAATACTCTCGATCGTTGCCACTCGGCGCAGGGCAGACAACCGTTCTGGCGCCAGGGTTCCAAGCGCACGCCAAGCCCCCTTGAACTCATCGATTTCGGAAATCAGAGCGAGAATTTTGGATGTGATTGTGACCGTGTTTGTCTTAAACATACCCATAAATGCACCCAATTACACCCATTGGTCAACCCATTTCTACACCCACAAACACCCAAAACCGAGCGGATTGGGCAGTGAGCAGGTGTTGTCGTGTCGGGATGGCGCCAACTGTCACCGCTCAATCCAGATTTTAGGAATTTAGGTTAGGATTTCAGCAACTGAACGCCCTGATCACGGGCCAGCGCTTTATCAAATGTCGCAAGGCACGCACAGTCCGCATCAACGGAGGCCAGGAGGATCATCCGGTCGGAAAATCCGGCCCCTCCCGATCCATAGCGGGCCAAGCCCAATCCGACCCTATCTGCATCTTCCACTACGAACTCGCGTGAGGTTAATAACCCCTCAACGGCAGGAGCGATCTGCGCACGGGTCATTTTATAGGCGCGCTCCAGCACCCATACGAGTTCCACGATTACCTCGCGGCAAATGTACCCCGGCTCTTGCTCGGTCAACCCATCAACCAGCTCAGCTGCCGCCTGGCCTTGCGTAGGATCGTCCTGAACCAGAAACCGAACCAGAACATTGGTATCCAGCGCAATCACTCGGCCGCCCCACTGGCAATGGCGTCGTCCATCTGCTCAAGGCTGACGGGTGACTGACAGGCCCCAGCAAGGACGCCTTTGAGCCGCCGCGCAGACCCAACTCTCAGAATTCGGACCTCGCCACCATCGAGCAGAACATACCTGATCCGATCACCCGCAGACAGCTTCAACGCGCCGCGAATGTCCTTTGGCAAGGTCGTTTGACCTTTGACCGTTAGTGTTGACTCCTGCATATCGCGCTCCAATTCGAAATCATAATTTCCTTACATATAGTACATTCGCATTACATTTTCAACAATGGCCACCATTACAGAGCAGATCAACGTTAACCCCTCACACCCCCTCTGTTTCGCTCTGATAGCCCAATCAAACTGCCCGCAATGTTCAGCTGGCCGGCCGCGTGTTTCCGGGTCATCGCCCTGAGCAACCCACCGGGATTTCGCACCGGCGTGACCGGGTGATCCCGGTTTGCATCGATAACCAACAAGCTTAGTGTTGTCAGATGCTGGCCCATCCGGCTCACCGCGTCATGATAGGCAGATTCATTGATGCCCAGGGGATGCAGCAAGCCATGCGCCCCGTGGATAAAATCAATTTCGCGTAAGGATCGACGGTCTCCCTTGCAGAAGTCCACATGGGCCTGAAGGTCAGGTGATGCCAGTTCAAAAAGCCGTTCCAGGGTCATGTTCTCAATGATTTTAGGGTTGCACGCCTCGCTCTCCACTTCATGCTTTTTTTCTAAGCAGTGTTCGCCGCCGTCAGGCGGTGAACCAAAGTTATGAATATCCGAGGGCTTGGCCTCGGTCCGACTATCCACGCTGGCGTTACAGGTTACAGAATGATTTTCAGTTGTATCTTGTATATATCGGCGGAAACCCATTTCCGACCGACCGGAATAATCCTCACACAATTGACGGATTTCATCCACGTCCTTTGAAGCTTGTAGTGCCTCGAAGTAATGCTCCTCCAGTGCCTCAATCGTAGGATACCCAGAGTAACGCGGAGCCCAGCTGAGAAGCAGGTCCCGGATGCGGCATAGCCCCTCATGGTCGGGGTTTGCTGGATGCAGTTCCATGAGACCGTTTTTTACCAGTCGACGTAATGCGCTACATTTCAGTCGGAGTGTTTTGCGGCGCTGTTCTTCTTGCCTGAACTGATCTCTGAGCGCTTCAAGGTCCTCTATCATTTCAATAAGTGGCGTGAAACTCAGCCCCTGCCGGTAGCCATTGCCATCACTTCGACGGCTGCCGTTGGCCGAGACATTCTTGTGGATCATGCCAAAGACCTGCTCCAGTGCGCGCTCATCGTTACGCACGGCCCGATCAGTCTTGCCAAGCGCAATGGCGAGGTCCACCTGCATCTTGCTGCAGATGGGTTCCACCGTCGGATCCGTCCACGCATTCGGCAATGTGTAGCGGATCATGGTGAGTGCCGCCCGCAGCAAAGCATCTGACATACCGATGTAGCGGCTGACGTCTGTCAGAATGCCCTCAACATGGCTGCGGTAGAGGCCGGGGCGTAGCACCGGATAGGGTTCGTATGGTTCATTATTGGCGCAATACGCCTGATTATGTGACATCTTCTTTTACCTGCTCGGTTGAGCAAGGCGCTGACACCAGGCAACGTTTCTTA
>CBDTVL010000341.1:0-3673 GCA_965363755.1 uncultured Sulfitobacter sp. | reverse complement strand
CTGATCGAAACCGCCAAGCTGAACAAGGTTGATCCACAGGCATGGCTCACTTGGGTGTTGGAACGTGTCGCAGATCACAAGATCAACAAGATAGACGAGCTGCTGCCTTGGAATTATTGTCCGGAGGGGTGAAACGGGCGCTTACTATTCATCTACAAAGATCCCAGTTTCATGATGCTGCTCAGTGCTCGAAATGGGGCAATGTAAGGATAGCGAATATTGCCGCATGAGAGGTCGGACCTTGGCAGCCATTCCGCAGAAAAATCTGCTTGGGATGCTACATAAACTCTTCAGGTATCGAGAATACAAAGTTATCTGCATCTACTGCGCTAAAATCGATATTGCGTAGCACCAACCTGTCCCCGGTATCGAGGCGGACCTCAGCATCTGTCCCCTTATATGGGATGATCGTCAGGGCGTCGAAATCTCCACCGTCAATGAGTATCCGGTCTTGTCCGTCCACGAAATCATAGATCACATTCAGGTCTGAGCCTGCTCCAAAGACAAATACGTCACTGCCGCCACCACCATAGAGCCTGTCCGTTCCACCAAGACTGTCAAAAAGTTCACTGATCCCGGTGCCTTGCAGAATGTCATTTCCTTCGGTGCCTGATAGGAGGCCGACCTCGGGCTGAGAGTCGATGACAGTCATGAGAGCAAAATCTGACAGTGAGACGTCTCGTAACACCAGACGGTCACCTTCGGACGTGCGCAATTCAAGGTCTGTATCTTTATATTGGCTGACCGCCAGAGCGTTAACAGGTGTACCAACCAGAGATATGACATCGAGATCGACATCAAAATCATAAACGATGTTCGTGTCAAAACCGACACCGAATATCACGGTATCCGAGCCCGCCCCGACAGTTATTCGATCATAGCCTGCACCGCTGTTGATTGTGTCATCGCCACCATGGGCGAATATTCGGTCATCACCGGCTGAGCCTTGCAGTTCATTTGACCCGTCAGTGCCCAGCATGTGGAAACGGATGTCATTTGCCAACTCGATGTTGACATTCCGAAGGATCATTTGTTGCCCACCCGACGTCCGAATGTCGAGGCTATTGTCACCATATGCAAGGAAACTCACCTCGGATTGCGAAAACCCCCGCAGCCCAATGGCATCGTCTGTGACGCTGAAATCATACACAATGTCCGGGCTTGTATCCTCGCCCAGCACAAATGTGTCTGACCCTTCGCCGCCATAAAGCCCGTCCTGTCCCCAGCCACCGACCAAAATGTCATGACCGCCATTTCCGTAGAGTTCATCATCGCCGGATAAGCCAATGACCAGATCACTCAGAGCGCCACTTTCAATACGAAGACCACCTGGAATTTCTGTAGTTTCAAGACGGGGTTGAGAAACTGTCACACTAAACGGGAGTATGGGGACCGTGGCAACTGGACCCGTCACATAAACAAAATCGTCTGGCACCATGGTCACGCTGTGCTCGACCGCGCCATACGAAATAATCGGGTTCGAAAGCTCAGCCAATGTCTCGAACCTCATCAGGCCCGTAGGGGTGATGGACGCGGAAGTAATCTCAAATTCGACGCCATTCTCTGAGATTGAGAAGCCGCCTAGGGAGAATTCCCCGGCAAATCGCTGATCCGGCACGAGATCAATCTGTATGAGGATGGTGGTGGCATCGACGAGAATGGCCTCACCAATTGCGGGTGATATTTCTCCGGTGGACATGGCAATGGCCATCCGGTTCGCTGCGGTCTGGTATCCCTCTACGGTCAGATGGGTACTATCCCGCAATTCCAGATCAAAGATTGTTGTCGCCAGCGTTATTGTGTCGGACGCATCAGCTATCGATTGCTGTGCTTCCCGTATCGCGGCGGAACCCCCATGAAGGGGTTCCGAGTAGAACGCCCGATCGCCTAGGGCCTGAATGTAGACATGAGGCGCGTCACTCGCCTGCATGAGTTGATCCAGTACAAATTGAAGTCCGGTGGTGTAGTCGCCAGCTCCGTTCGCGCCCACATATGTCGTGTCAGCCTCGCCTTGCGCCCAGATGATGCCCAGAAACTCAACGCCCGAGTTGACCGCTGATTTAAGCCGATCCGAAAACAGCGCAAGATTTGGGCCGGCATCGCCTGTGCCTTCATCGTACCAGTAATTCTGACTGATACGATTAAAAAGCTCGGGATCATCGGGAGCCCGGACAACGGCATATTGCGATGCGGAGCCGCTCAAAAGGGCAGACCCGCCGCGTGCTGCGTCGAAAAACTGAACATCAGTATATTGAGGGTTGAAGGCCAGAAAAGTTTCTTTGAACGCGTCAAGGACTGCGCCATCGTCGGCGTGAAACCACTGATCCACATTAGACTGGCCTGCGAGTACAAAGTGCGCGATCAAACTATACGTTCCCCGTCTTGGTGCAGTTCATACATTACATCACCGATTTACTAATTACTAACCTGTCGTGGATAATGGGTAAGTGGGGCACATGGTTACCGCCCGACTACAGAGCTTAGCTCATTGTGAACTCAAGTAGCTGCGAGGCGAGCAATTTCATCCGCAATAGACTTGGCTTCGCTCAAGCTGGTGATTTGTGCCCGGTGAACAACAGCTCGTCCGCCGTCATGCTGAGGGGCTGCGCCGCATTGGAACTTTTGCGGACCCACTTGAAACACCTGCGGCACCCAAGAACCACCATCGTCTTGTTTAGGTCCTCCGGTATAAATCAAAACGGAGTCCACTGGTCTGAATTCATAGTCCATGCTCAAGATCATCGAACGGCATCCTTAGTCGAAACACGGTTAACAAGCGTTGTCGCAGACCCCATGCTACCCGACCAAAAGAGCGTAAACTGCGCAGCACACAATGGTAGCAACGACACTATACTCAACAGACTCAACAATGCGCTCCCAGATCTTTGGGGAGTGTCCTTTTCGAACGGCAAGGGGATCATAGAACCCATTCTGGTGAAACTCATTCATGCTCTAAACCTAAACTACTCATTACTATTTTCCGTACACTTTTATACTCGTTACTCAACCAACTACTCAGATACTCGTTACACTCCAAAACACACACACTCGTCACGTTTCAACTGTAGTAGTTGGTACTCGTTACTCTCTCGAACACGCAGAGTACCTGTTCGAAGAACTCAATCTGAACCAACGGGCGCTTCTTAACAATTCCCTAAAATTTTAACTTGATAGGGCTATTCTCCATGCATCATTGGATGATTTATCATCCATTGGTGGCGCCGGTTTCATAATCAGTGGCTATTGTGGCTAGCAGCCAAGCGTGAAGGCGGTAGAGACAGCCACTGGGCGATTGCTTTGCCCTTGGGAATGCGAATTTCCGGCATTGCAAAGGCGCCAAATGATGCGGGCTGACCCGAGTACCCTAATTAGGGAAGCCCATGCGCTTTACTTCATGGGGGCAAAGCACGTTTTCGCAGACCTCCCCACCGGCAACGTCCGGCACCATCAACGCAAGCGCTGTCTCTGAAATGATATGCGAGCTGAATCTAGCAAGCAGTCGCGTTGCTTTGCGGCAGGGTGGTGTCAGACAAATGCGAACCAGTCTCTGTTTGCCGCTAGATGCCAGAACCTATGCCGAACAAAGCTGGCGCCACTCGGAGAGAGCAGCGCTTCGGTTGATCTTGAAATTGGCGCGTGAGTAAAGGGGGCGCTCCAGGTTGAAATGGTTATG
>CBDTVL010000340.1:0-3679 GCA_965363755.1 uncultured Sulfitobacter sp. | reverse complement strand
AAAAACATTGACGTGGGTGGTGAATTCACTCTCAAAGATCATACTGTCCGTCTAAAGCACCGGACCAATTGTCGCGATGACATTATTCCAGATCCGTCGGTGATATGGCCAAGCGAGAACCGTCGGCAACGTAGTTTCTTCTGAGCGGCCAATGTAATCCTTCTGTCGATTACGGATCGCTTGCGTTGTAGCCTCGTCTTGCAAGAGGATATTGTTTTCGTAATTCAGATCGAAACTACGCAGATCGAGATTGGACGACCCTATCAGACTGACTTTGTCGTCAATCGTAAGAGTCTTGGCATGCAGAAGCCCTGCTTTGAATTCATAAATGATGCACCCTGCATCCAGCAGTTTACGGTAATAACTTCGACTGGCGGCGGCCACGATCCAGCTGTCATTCACCTTTGGAAAGATCAGTATGACACAAACACCGCGATAGGCTGCTGCGCACAGCGCTTCCAAAACCGTTGCGTCAGGAACAAAATAGGGTGTGGATAAAGTGAGGTCGGCCTGAGCGGTCGCAATCAGGTTGGCAAATAGCTGTGGCGTCGCGCTGCGACGTTCCGTGGGTCCATCACCCATGACCTGCGCTGGAAATCCGCCCATAATCGGTTCCGCCTTCAGGCGGATCCAGTCGAGGTTTTCACCCGTAGCTTGCATCCAATCACTGGCAAAGAGCAACTGGTTCTGCGCTACGACCGGCCCCTCAAACCGCACCATGATATCCACCCAAGGTGCGTATTTTGCTTTGACCAGAAATTCAGGATCAGCCGAATTTCGGCTGCCGCAATAGGTGATATTTGCATCGACCACCGTGATCTTTCTATGGTTTCGCAAATCAAGACGACTGGTCAGGATCGTTCGAATCGGGTTTTTTAATGAAAGTGCCACAGCAAGGTGAACACCAGCATCTTTCATGCGCGTCCAAAGCACTGATTTGATCAATGCACGCGATCCAAGCCCGTCGGCCATTGCACGACACGTGACGCCCCGTTGAGCAGCGCGGATCAACGCCTCTGCCACGTCCTTGCCGGTGTTATCCTGCAACCAGATATAATACAGCACATGCACATGGTCGGTGGCCGCGTCGATATCAGCGACCAACCGGGCGCGTGTCGCATTCCCGTCCGCCATCAATTCTGCGGTGTTTCCGTCCACAGGATGAAACCCGTTGATTGAGCCTGCGTATCTGAAGGCCGGTCGGTAAACTGGTTCGATCAGCTTATTGACGTCCGCATGGTTGCCCATGAACGCAGAAGCGGAAGTTCTGATTTTATCAAAAACCTCCTTGTTGCGCTGGTTCGCGTGATTGCCGAGATCAATTTCGCCGAACAGAAAATAGATGGCACTACCAACATACGGCAGCACGTTCAAAATGATGAACCACGCCAGACGCGCGGGAGGCGACAGGTCATCGCGCAGCAGAATGCGTATTGTGAATGTCAGAACCAAAAGGACATGTAAGATGAGAGGAAGTGTCATCTAGAGTGGTCTGAAACTGAACGGTACTTGGTGACAGTCATTATCATTTTTGGACTACGTCATCATAATCGCCGATACGGAGATAGGCGATTTCGCGGGCCAGCTTAATCGTTGGCCGCCGCCCAAAAAGAACTGATCCAATCAGAAAAAGCCAGGTGCCAAGATTGGTCGTATTCTCACTGAAAAACAGAATGCTGCCAACGACAAACAGCGCTGCAGCCGAGAAATCGACAACTGTGTAGGCCAGTTCAGCGAAGGCGTAAATTCGTTTGTGCTTGGCAGATCGTAAATAATTTTCGGGGTTAAATATCCTCATCATATCTTCCTAACTGCTTCGTTGGCGGGTTCGTTGACGGCTCAGTTCAGCCAAGCCGGGGCAGAACGACCGTTGCACCATATACAATCATCTCGACAGAAATGGCCAACAGGATCATGCCCATAAGCCGCGTCATGATCACCCTCATCGCGTCGCTTAAGACTTTGCCAAAATAGGACGCAAAAAAGAACGAAAAAAAGCATTGCGATGACCACCCCCACGACCGAGCCTATGGAAATCAATGCTTCAACCCCTTTGGCCTTGCCGGCATAGATAATCAGCGTGGCAATGGTTCCTGGCCCGACGATTATCGGGAAGGTGATCGGATAGAACGCAAGGCCGGACAAATCTTCCATATGATGTTTTTCTGCGCCGGTTCCGTGGTGGGAGGTGATCGGATTCCCGTTCAGCATCGACCATGCGATATCGGCCAACACCACACCGCCAGCAATGCGAAGTTGGTCGATGGTGCTACCGAAAAAGCCGATAATCTTTTGTCCTGCAAACAGGATAATGGCACACATGATCGCCGAATGGACCGTAATCTTGATCGCCAAAGTGCGCTGCTGCGCAATAGTCAAACCAGCCGTGAGCGTCAAAAATAATGGTAAATTTACGAAAGGATTCATAATGGTGAAAAATTCACCAAATGTATTTATAAGCTCGGAGGAATCCATTGCCACGCCTTTGTCATCTGAACTGTTCTTTGGTCGAACCGTCAATAGTCAAGGAGATGACTGTCAACTTCAACACGGGTCCGAAAAAGCCCGATACGCCTTCTTTAATTTGCGCAACACTAGCCAGGATCGCACTCATTTCGAAAAACAACATAGAGCGGTCGGTCGCGACAATACAAAGGTGATATTGTGGGTTCAAAACTGCCAAGCGCGGGCCTTAACGCCCAACTCGCCAGCGCGGGCAATGCTGGCACTGAATTGCATAACTTTCAGCGCGAGAGATACTGATAAGGCCCGCCCTCTTGGGTTACGGTTCCCTAGCACACAAACCGAACACGGTTTTTACGGACAAACCTGTATTGCGACGTTATGACGTAAATGTATCGAAACCGCACCAATGCGCATGTGAGGCGAAATGCAAGACATCGGACAGTGGCTCAGCGATCTGGGTTTGTCACAATACGAAGCTGCATTTCATGACAACGACATAGACGCTGCCGTCTTGTCAGGTCTGACAATTGAGGACCTGCGAGATCTTGGAGTCACGTCGATCGGTCATCGCCGCAAACTGCTCGACGCCATTGCCGGTCTGAACGAAACCGAGCCACCCACGTCAGAAGCTACTCTGCCTGACCCTGTCACGGGGGATGCAGAACGCCGTATGCTGACTGTCATGTTTGTGGATCTTGTGGGGTCGACTGCGTTATCTGCCCAGCTTGGCCCGGAAGACATGGGAAGGATTGTGCGCGCCTATCAGAACGCCATCGCAGGTGAGATGGCGCGTGTCGAAGGGCATGTGGCCAAGTTCATGGGTGGATGGCGTGCTGTGTTATTTCGGCTGGCCACGCGCCCATGAGACCGAAGCAGAGCGCGCAGCCAAAGCCGGACTTGCCATCGTTGCGGCGGTCGCACGACTTGAAGGCAGAGGCGTAACCTTGTCATGCCGGGTCGGGATAGCCACCGGACTGGTGGTGGTCGGCGATCTGGTTGGCGAAGGCAGCGCGCGCGAAGAAGCGGTGGTCGGCGACACGCCCAACCTCGCGGCCCGGTTGCAAGAAGCCGCCGAACCGGGCCAAGTTCTGATTGCGGACTCTACCCGGCAACTTCTGGGCGACCTGTTCATATTGGCGGCGCGCCCTCCGCTGAGCCTCAAGGGTTTGCCCACCCTGTGGCCGCCTTCGAAGTTCTGGGCGAACGCGCGCTG
>CBDTVL010000339.1:0-3717 GCA_965363755.1 uncultured Sulfitobacter sp. | reverse complement strand
CCAAACACGATCTTCGCCCAAAACAACGTACGCAACGCGTTTCTGTCGAAAGAAGAACGCCGCAAGGCCGAAGAAATGTGCTCGCCAGAGTTCCAACCGCAGCTGTGGGAGCAATGGCGCGAGCGTCTTAACGGTTGGGCCGGTGGTCAGGACACGTATCAGGAAATCTACGACATCGCGCGTGAGATTGACGAAGATACACTACCAGAGAACGTGGAACCACGTCGCTGGTGGAAAGCCTAATACCGGCTCGTTACAGAAAAAGAACCGGTCCGTTTTCAAACGGGCCGGCTTTTTTCATCGCTTTCTGGCTTTCAGGATGTGGCGCCTCCGGGCTTTGTCCGGTTTGGAAATTCCAATAAACATCTGATTAATGCCGAGAATACTTTGATCCCATGGAGCCCTTGGGGCAGCATAGGGAGACAATAACAATGGGAGGGGCGCAAGATGTCAATCTGGGCAGACATGAGCACCATCGTTACGTCAACGCTGAGTGGCAATATTGATTTCCAAGTAGTGCAAGCATACCGGTCAGAAGGCGCATGGTTCGTCTTTGGACCACTGACCATTCTTGGCGCTTTTCTGGTGCACAACATTTACAAAAAGGTGCCTTGGATTGACCGACATCTTGAACGCACAATTGTTGTGTACTCCTACATCATCATAGCGACGATTATTTTTCTAGGTGTGATCCAGCGTTTCGTCTTTTCATCGCAAGTTCCATGGTCCACGACAATTCCTCCGCTCCTGTTCATGATCATGGCGTGGTACGGATGTTCATATAACGTCAAATTGCGCACCCACCTGAGTTTCAATGAATTCCGTACCAAGATGGGACGCTCGGGGCAGATCAGCTGTCTGATGCTCGACAATTTGCTCTGGTTTATTTTCTGTATCATCGTTGTCACCACAACTGCGCGTGTCACCGTCAACACCTATGACAACTTTGCCATCGTGTTGGGGACTGACGACGTTATGCGCTGGTGGTTCATTGTGACGATGCCCATCTGCTTCATCATGATGGCGGGTCGCGTGCTCGGCAATACGATCGAAGATCTAACAAAATTCCGCAACGGCGAGCCGTTGATCAAACAAGCGGTTATCGGGGGGGATATCTGATGTCTGACGGAACATGGATTACAATTATCTCGCTCGCCGTGACCTTTCTCTTTATGCTCGGCACCCCGGTTTTGCTTATCATCTTCTATTGGGTCGTGGGCTGTAGCTTTGTGCTCGACCTCACGCTCGATAACACCGGATCAGAGATGCTTAACGTTTTCAAAGATGGTTTCGCACTTTTGGCGATGCCACTCTTTATCCTGACGGGGGACCTGATCAACAAATCAGGGATCGCCAAACGATTGTCGGACTATGCCTACGCGTGTCTGGGCTGGCTCCGAGGCGGCCTTGCGATGGCATCTATTGGCGCATGCGGTCTGTTTGCCGCGATCTCCGGCTCGAACTCTGCCACCACAGCGACAATCGGCTCGATGCTGCATCCAGAGATGGTCAAGGGGGGCTATGACGAACGCTTTTCGGCGGCCACTGCTGCCGCGGGTGGTACGGTTGGCATCATTATTCCGCCCTCTATCATCTTTATCGTTTACGGGTTCCTGATGAACCTTGAAGTGGGACAGTTGTTCCTTGCTGGCATTATTCCCGGCATATTGATGGTCCTCGCGATGATGCTGGTTTGCTTTGTTGTTTGCACCGTGAACAAATGGGGCATTCTGATCAACATCAGCATCCCGCGCATCATCAAAACGGCGGTTGGTGCATGGCTCGGGTTCTTCGCAATCGGGCTTGTGCTTTGGGGTATTTACACTGGTAAATTCTCACCAACCGAGGCCGCTGGCGTGACCGTTGGTTTCGGTATTATTGTCGGGCTTGTCAGCTACCCCCTGAACAAGTTGATGGGCAACGACCCCAGCATTCCGGTTGATGAAAAGTCGATCGCTTCGATGGTCGTGGTGGAAGGATTCACGGTCCCGGAAATTCCATCCATCGTTGTGCGCTCGGCACAAATCACCGGCATCCTTGCGCCGCTGATTGCGGTTTCGGTGGTAATGCAGCAAATCCTGTCGCTCTTGGGCGCACAGGAAACCATTGGCGGTTTTGTGACCGGTATGGGCGGTTATTATCCTGTGCTCTTCACTGCGATGGCGATGGTATTCGTCGCGGGTATGATCCTTGAAAGCCTTCCCGTAACGATCATTATGGCCCCTATCTTAGCGCCAATCGCTGCATCCGTGGGCGTAGATCCCATCCACTTCGCGGTGATTTTCCTAGTGGGTGCATCAATCGGCTTCATTACGCCGCCATATGGTCTAAACCTTTACGTGGCATCCGGTGTGACAGGCGTTCCCTATTTCCGCCTGCTTAGATATTCTACAATGTATCTGTTCTCACTGCTTGCGGTTTGGATACTGGTTGCGATGATACCCAACTTGGCGCTTATGCTCCTGCCAAACTGATAGAATGACTGACCATGCCAGACGGTGTTGAAATTGAAAAAGGGGGCCAGATTCCGACCAACTTACGGGTCTTGCTGTTGCTCGAAGAAGTCGCGAACTCTGGCGTGCCGATCACACCGACCGAGGTTAACAATCGGTTTGGGTTGCCAAAGCCGACGGTGCATCGGTTGTTTGCAACGATGGAGCGAGAAGGATTTCTTCAGCGCGACATTGATGGAAAATCCTACAGCCCGGGTCCGCGCCTGCGCCGATTTTCTATCAATGTGCTGACCTCTCTGCGGATTCGGACCGCAAGGCTTGCGGTTTTGTCAGCGCTTGCAGAGGAAATCGGAGAGACTTGCAACATTGCCACCCCAGACCGTGACAGCATGATTTATCTTGATCGGGTCGAGACCAAATGGCCGCTGCGTATCCAATTGCCCATTGGTACCACCGTGCCGTTTCATTGTACTGCGAGCGGCAAAATGTACCTGTCAACACTGCGCCCGTCTCATCTGCGCATATTCATTCAATCGGCAAAACTAACCCCCCAAACAAAGTGGACCATTACCGACCCCGAAATGCTGGCGGACGAGATAAAGATAACCAAGGATCGAGGGTTTTCGACGGATAACGAAGAATTTCTCAACGGCATGATCGCGGTCGCGGTTCCGATCAGCGACAGTCAGGGTCGATTGCTGGCAACGCTATCCGTCCATGCCCCAACTCAGCGGATCAGTCTTGAGCAACTGACTGAATACGTGCCGCTGATCTCAGAAAAGGCCGAAAAACTGATGTCGCTGCTTGCAGAGGACTAAGGTGCGGTGAGGCAAGGGCGGCGTCAAACTTAGGTAATACCCGGAAGTCGCACTATTACTCTGCTTGGTTTCGGAATCGATGAAATTCTCCTGAAAATACGATATGGTATAGCAGGCGCAAATCATCTGTGCGCTCGTGGTAGCGTCAGTTGAGTGCCTATTAAGCGCAGCAATTGGAGGTTACCCTTATGATAATGCGTATCTTTCAGGTCGTCACGCGTCCGGGCAAAGAGGAGGAGTTCTCGAAGTTCTTTTATGGCACGGCAATCCCGTTGATGCGGGGGACAAAAGGCATTGTGTCGGTTCTGCCCGGCGCGGCGCGGCCAGACCATCCGAGAGAGTTTAGCTTTGTTATGGTTTGGAAGGATCTGGCGTCGCTCCAAGCATTTGTCGGCCAAGATTATGAAAACCCCCATATAGATCCCGCTGAAGCCGAACTGGTCGAA
>CBDTVL010000338.1:0-3719 GCA_965363755.1 uncultured Sulfitobacter sp. | reverse complement strand
AGGTGTAAAACTCACCGGGGCGTTACCTGCAGATTGGATAGTGACTTCAAGACGACGGCAGACCGTATCGCTGCCAACATTGGCAAAAATCAAATCGCCAAGGCCCAAAAAAGCTGGCTTACACAACAAGCGCCCCTACATCTGAGCAAATAGGACAGGTCTCAGCGTCCTTTTCGGATTGGGACCCCGATTTGCAAAAAAGCGCATTATCGCCTGTTCGGTGGACACCGCTTAGACGCGGTTGTTGACGCCGGGGGAACCCATGTCACACAGTGACATGGGTAAATTGGAGGTGACGCCATGGAAAAAACGATGATTTCAGAGGACCTGATAATTACAGGGAATTTAACTGGCAAGGCAGAAATTGATGTTGCAGGACGCATAGACGGCGATGTTGAAGGAAAATCCATCGCTATTTTGGCAAGCGGCAGTGTTTCAGGAACCGTCAAAGTGACCACGGCACATATCGGCGGCCGCTTGGCTGGATCTTTGGACGCCAAGTCCGTTGAGCTGCAATCGGGGGCGGACGTCAAGGCCGATATTTCAACTGAAGATCTGGAGATGCAAAAAGGGGTAACGATTAAAGGCCATCTACAAGTTTCCCCTTCTAAATAGTCAGGCATCGGGTGGGGGTGGCCCGCGGTTGGTCGGACCAGTGTCGCCGCCAGTCCTCGGTCTCCAGCGCACTGAACGTCACTTAGCCTTGAGTTTTTGGGAAACTGAATGGCGCCGGGGGTGCTGGAATTGCTTTGGCGGTATCTCTCACCAACCACGTCGGCAAGAAGCAGTCCAAGGTTGTTGCCGAGGCCGACGTCAAAAATGACATAGCGGTTTCGGTGTTGGATATTCGAAGGGTTAGCCAACACTGAACGCGGAATTGACCAGTATCAGCACAAAACGTGCAGCAGCTTATCTTCTCCGATATCAGCTAAGACAAGACAACGCATCAGCCGGTCTTATGGGTGTCAAAGGCGTGGCATAGGACCGGCGTGGCAACATTGCGCAGCGCAATGGCACCAAGTTGTATGGATTGGCAATCGCCGATCAGGAAGTCATCGGTCGCTACAATGCGATGACCTGCGGTCTTCCCGTAATCACCCAGCCGCGCGGCAATATTGGCGGCTTGCCCGATCACGGTGAAATCTAATCTCTCTCGCGAACCAACATTGCCGTAGGTCACGCCGCCAAATGCCATGCCGATGGAACAATCACACCCCTGATCCGAACCGGTGGAACGCAATTGATCGAGCCGGGTCACGATGTCCCGTGCTGCCTGTAGCGCATTGGCCCGGGCCACCA
Organism: uncultured Sulfitobacter sp.; assembly: GCA_965363755.1. Lineage (GTDB taxonomy): Bacteria > Pseudomonadota > Alphaproteobacteria > Rhodobacterales > Rhodobacteraceae > JL08. The sequence continues at coordinate 2,420 of CBDTVL010000338.1, read as the reverse complement.
CACCATCATCGTCTGCTGGAAAAACCGCAAGCACGGCATCGCCGATGAATTTGAGAACCTCTCCTTGGTGCGCAACTACGCAGTCCGATGCGGTTTCGAAGAATTGGTTCAGAAGTGCGATGTAGTCAGCGCGGCCCATGCGTTCTTCCAGCGCGGTCGAACCCCGCATATCACAGAACATAATTGCAGCATTGATATCGTCTCCATCGCCGCGCCGGATGTCGCCCCCAGAACCCGCGCACCGGATCGCTGCCCAACATAGGTATCCAGCAACGATTGCGCATTTTCCTTCAACATGAACACTTCAAAAAAACGGCTGACAACCGACGAACACTCAAAAATCAAACCAAGGTTGGCGGTTGTGAACCCATCCGGATGATCAGAAGTCAGCGACATCACATGTGCGCGCCCGTCTGAAAACTGCAGGGGCATGGCGACATAATCTGTGCCGCCTTCTGCGCGCAGGTCCTCCATGATCGGGAAACTGTTGATTGGGTAATCGACATTCAACTTCTGACGCACGCCACCAAGTCCGTTCGAGACATGACGCAGCGGGCTGTTGACAAAACCAGGATGCGCGTGAATTTCGTATGACGGCGCAAAAGTGCTGACTTCGTCGGTTTTTTTCGACCAGACATAGTTTTTGCCGGCGATCAGTGGATGCAATGACCAGATCATCATACTGAGACGTGAAATGGCAACACCATCCTCAAGCAACTTGCGTGCGAAGGCCCGGGTGAACTCCTGGGCGTCGGTAGAGCCTGAGGCCGATCTCATCAACCAATCCACCGTCGGCCCGCTGATGCTGCCGTCGTTATCCGACCGAAGGACGTTGGTTCCGAGATCCAGCCTGTTGATCACGCCGGGCATGAATCCGATTAAATTTTGGATACTCGTGCTTTCGGGCAATGCATCGGCGTAAGTCCACGCGGCATTGGCGATTGGTTCGTCGTCATCCTGAATGTTGAAATAGCTGGCTGTGCCCTTAAAGGGACAAAAGGTTTGCAAATCGGACTCTGAACTCAAATCCGCGCGAACATCTTCGGCTGGGAAATACACAGCTGGAGGTAGCCGCGTTTCATACATCACTTTGGCGTTCTCGCTGGATGCAATCAGCACATCACCGCGATAAGCCGAAACAGGGCCTGCGAGCGCCTGTACGTCAATCGTATAAGTGGCCGCAGTTGATCGATTAAGGGTGTTCATCGCCGACAGCGTTTTCTGTTGATACCGAGAAAAACATGGGCTCTTTTGTACTGGAACGCAAATCAAGTTGAAATAGAGTGGCCGCCAAGGTCAAAATTTTTGACGTCGAGAGCAGCTAAGCGACGACGTGACCACTCCTGCAAAAGGGCTATTGGCTAAGCGATGCTTGATCGAACATCCTGAGCGAATGGCCGCGCCCGATCCAAGGCGGCCTTCTCTGCGATGTCGACGTTAAGTCTTTGCGACGCCATTCCGCTTTGCCACATAGTCAGTGAGATGTGGAACATAGTCCTCGGGCCCACTGCCACCTGCCGCATGCGCCAAGGCAAAGCTGTTCTTTACCGCATTTCCAATCGGATTTGCGAGGTCCACCCCGTCGGCCATGGCTTCAAGATAACGCATGTCCTTCAACGCATTGGTCAGCGTGAATTTGTGAGCCTCTCGATTTCCCCCAACTGCGTACCCCATGAAGGTCTGATAAAATCCACAATCCATACGACTGCCTCGAATGACAGAATCAAACTGCGAGGTGGTAATGCCGACCTTTTCTGAAAGAGCCAGTGCTTCGGAATACAACGCCGCATAGCCCAGAGACAGAAAGTTATTGAGAAGTTTCATCTTATGGCCTGAACCGCTTGGCCCCATATATACGATCGCACCGGCCCAGGCAGCAATAACCGGCTTGACCCGTTCAAAGATCGGCTCAGGCGCGCCAACCATGGTTGAAAGATCACCTGCTTCAGCCTGAACCGGGGTTCCGCCGAGCGGCGCGTCGGCCATGTGGAAGCCATTCGCCTCAAGCTTTGCGGCAAGAGTGACCGTTGAGTTTGGGTCAGAGGTAGAGCAATCGACAATTACAGTGCCGGGCTGCATGACTGGCAACAGGGCCTCGACAATCGCCTCGACCTGCGGCGACCCGGGTGCGCAGATATGGATGATTGAAGAATTGGCAGCAAGATCCGCCAATGTAGTAGCCTCAGTCGCGCCTTGGGCCACCAGCGCCTCAACCGGCGTGCGGTTGGTATGGGCGATCACGCTCAGCCGATAGCCAGCCGCCAATATGTTCTTCGCCATGCCATGGCCCATCAAGCCCACGCCTACAAAGCCTACTGCTTCAGTTGTCATACATTTCCCTCCGGTTGAAACATGTTTGCCGTTAACCTTTGGGCTCTGCAACCTGTTCCATGCACTAGAGCAGAGGCTCAAAGGCACCG
>CBDTVL010000337.1:0-3740 GCA_965363755.1 uncultured Sulfitobacter sp. | reverse complement strand
TACGCCCGAATCCATCCAGAACCACAATCAGGTATAGCCCAAGCCCTCGCGCTCCAAGGCACCTTGGGCGCCAATGATAATCTGAACGACGCTGGCTGCGAGGGGCCGCTGACCATGCCGCAGCAAGGCCATTGGAACGGTGCGTGGATTGCAGAGCCTCGTGGTTTTTCACCAGTTGCTGTTCCGCAAAGCATTCCCGAATTGCAAGGGCGGCGACCAGTAGGGCGAGATTGCCGAGTTGAAGGCAAGGTATGGTGGCGGGCACCACATCCGCGTAGGCGACGGAGCACATGTCGGTGCGGCAAGCTGGCCAAACGTGTTCGCCAGCCATGTGGGCAACAATTTTTAGGCTTGGGATCGACAAGCTGCGAGGTGACGATGCGGGTGACGGTTTTCTACCTGCTCCATGAGGAACTGATCCGCGAGATTTCGGTGCCTTTGGCGTGTTGTGCTTGCTTTTGCGAATGGGTGTCGACGTGCTCGGCCGGATGCAATGCCATTTCCGGAAAAGAATTTGACATCAGGGATTGCAAACGACTGCAAAATGTTCGAATGACAATCCAGTTTTTGAAGAAAGAGAGAGCAAGACTGCGACCAACGGAACCAGCAACATCGAAACCAAGCGCGGAAAAAGCGGAACTGTTTTGCTGTCCGAGCGCCGCGTCTTTGTGGGGTCTTTTCCAGCAGAGAGTCAGATGCATCCCAAAACATCGCATTATCTGTTTTGGCCTCGTGTATTCGCCGGTGGGGAGAATGTGTGCAACAACGATATCCGCGAGCATATGCGGAGAAACGGAAAACTGTGACTAACTTCCAATCCGAAAAGCAAATCGTGAGACGTTTCTATGACGCGTTAGACGGGGCTGAGACTGCTGAAATCCCGGCTGTCATGGCCGAGTTCTGCGCAAATGACCTGCTTTGGCACGGGTTTCATCCCTTCAATGAGATACGTGGAGCAGTCAAGGTCGGCGAAAGTTTCTGGCAGCCTCTGCGGCACAGCCTGACCCAAATGCAAAGACGCATGGATGTCTTCATTGCCGGGCGCAATAAATATGATGATCCGGGCGGTATCTGGGTCTGTTCAATGGGCAATCTGATGGGGCTTTTTGATGCGCCATGGCTTGGTATTCGTCCCACGGGCAAATTGGCCTTCTTACGTTATTGCGCATTCCACCGGATTGAGAATGGCAAGATCACCGAAACCGCCATGTATTTTGACATCCCGCATTTGATGACGCAAGCGGGCCAGAACCCATTCCCGCCTCAGACCGCAGCGCATCTCGTGCAACCGGGGCCGATGACGCATGATGGATTGCTTTTTGATGCTCAGCCACCTGTCGAGGGAGAGAAAACCCTTGCGGCGATCGATGCGATGGTTTCGGACCTGGGCAAGTGGGATCTAGGGTTGCCGCTGGAGGAAGAACTGGCGCGGACATGGCATGACGACATGATCTGGTGGGGCCCGGCGGGGATCGGGGCGACCTACACGATTGAACGCTATGCCAAGCAGCATTCCGGCCCGTTTCGGGCTGGGTTCACCAACCGATCGGGCACCGGCCATATCTGCCGCATGGCCGAGGGGCACTATGGGGGCTTCTTTGGGTGGCCAAATTTCACCGCGACCCCGACGGGTGGCTTCATGGGTATGCCCGCGACAGATAAATCCGGTGAATTCCGTGTGATCGATATCTACCGCCGCCGGGGTGACAAGCTGGCCGAAAACTGGATATTCATCGACCTGTTGCACTTCTGGAGGACGCAGGGGCTCGACGTGTTAGAGCGCTTGGTCGTGGCCTAGATTATGCTGAACAAAGCAAGCGCCACTCCGAGAGAGCCGCGCATCGGGTGTTGTCAGACCAATGCAAACCAGTCTCTGCAAGGACAGTGACGCTGTCCCTTATGCCGCGCAGAGTCCGCGCCACTCGACAAGAGCGGCGGCACGGTTCAGCTTGAAATTGGTTCGGCTTGCGAGGCTGCGCTCCTAGTTAAAATGATTGTAGACGAAAGCATGGCCTCCATGGTTGGTGAGCGCCTACTTAGGCTAAAATCGGGCGCGCTATAATGGCTTACTTTCATCGAGCCTGTGTTGACTTTCGCGGCCAAACGCCCTTTTGGAAAAATTGGCGAGTAGAGGACGGTGCAGCGAATGGCAGCAAAGAGGCCGTAGCGTCGGATGCCTCGCCGAACTAGCTAGTCGTGCGGCGGATTACGCATCATGTGAATTTCTTGGATACGGTCGGGCCAAGTCGAACGGATGAAGGCACGAATATCCCAAATTTCATCATCACTAAGCGTCTCGACAAAACCGGGCATTCCGCTTTTGAAACCGGTGACGTCGCGTTGTGCCAACGCTTCTTGACCTCCCAATTTGGAGTATTGGAACAGCAAGCCATTGTCATGGTGCCACGTATGTCCGGTTTCGTCATGAGGTGGCGCAGGCAACACACCATTTTCATCAGGAGAACGCCAATTGGGCTCGCCTTCCAGATTGGCGCCATGGCAAGAGGCGCAATTTTCGGCGTAAAGCACTATGCCGTTTTCTATGTCCGGTCATCCAACTCATGCGCCGCTTGCGCCGCAGATGCAGTCAACGCCAGCAAGATTGCTATTCGTTTCATAGAACCTCTACCCAAGTTTTCATGCCCGATGCCTGATGTCCCAACATATGACAATGCAGCAACCATTTGCCCGGATTGTCGAAGACCACAGCGATTTTGCGGGATTGTCCTACCTCAACCAAAGAGGTGTCGCGAAGATCGCCTAAAGTGCCATCGGATTTCATTTCATTGAAATGGTGCCCATGCAGGTGAATGCCATGCGAAAAGCTCGTGTCGTTCACAAGATCAATGACGACGGTTTCTCCGCGTTGGAACTGCGCCCAAGGTTCATCTGGCAGACCTGAGATACTGTTGAATGCCCAAATATCTTTTCCGGCATGGCGTCCGCCCATGGCACCGCCTTCCATCTTCAACGTCAGAGCGTGATCGGGTTGCTCTTTGGGCATTGCAACTCTTGCGGCGGGCAAAGCGGCAATCGCTTCGGTGGCTGGCATTTTATTTTCGCCATCAACGACAATGCCGCCAAGTTCATAAAGCCCATCGCGCGTCACCATGAGAAAATTCACCGGGCCAGTGACATTCCCAATCACATCGATCCGCTGAGCAGGCGCAAGCGTGATGTCTTCAAACAAGCGTGGCGCGATCAGGGGCATGCCGTCCAATGCGACGACCCTGCCGTCCAGACCTTCGATCTTCACTGGGAATACTCGCGCTGTCGCCGTATTGATCAAGCGCAGGCGGATGCGGTCACCTTGTCGCACGGTGTCTTGTGAGGCCAAGGCTCTTGCATAATTGCCCATGCGGCCTGCGTGCGCAAAATCGTGCATAGCGCCAAATCCGCCCATCAATGCGCCCGTCTCTTCGATCCGCCAATCGTCCAGCATCACTGTGATGTCGTGGTCAACACGCGGTGGGTTGTTTTCTTCGATGATCAGCGGGCCATAAAGACCCTTGGCCACCTGCTCCCACGACCGGTTGTGCGAATGGTACCAATAGGTTCCCGCATCGGGCACTCGGAACTGATATTCGAAACTGCCACCCGCAGGAACCAAAGGCTGGGTTAAGTCTGGAACACCGTCCATGGCATTGTCCAGACAGATGCCATGCCAATGCAGCGACGACCCGTCGTCAGTCTGGTTTTCGAACCGAACGGTCAGCTCGGCGCTATGACCGCTTCCGGCC
>CBDTVL010000336.1:0-3751 GCA_965363755.1 uncultured Sulfitobacter sp. | reverse complement strand
TGTTGAATGTCACTGAGAACTGACCCGGTATTTTCACCGAGATTTGACCCGCTCTTAGTTATGTATCGGCGGCTATGCTTTGGTCAACGTTGCGTTCTCCTTTGTTGTTTTCATCGCGGCCTCTGAGCTGGCCTTGAAGCGGTAGCTATCGTTTCCAGTTTCGAGGATGTGACAGCGGTGAGTAAGCCGGTCGAGCAGGGCAGTTGTCATTTTAGCGTCGCCAAATACCTGGGCCCATTCGCTGAAGCTGAGATTGGTTGTGATGATGACACTGGTGCGCTCGTAAAGCTTGCTCAGAAGGTGGAACAGCAGCGCGCCGCCGGACGGACTGAACGGCAAGTAACCAAGTTCGTCAAGGATCACCAAGTCGATCTTTGTGAGCATCTCAGCCATTTTCCCGGCCTTCCCAAGGGCCTTTTCCTGCTCCAATGCGTTGACGAGTTCGACGGTCGAGTAGAAGCGCACTTTGCGTCTGTGATGCTCGATGGCTTGGACGCCGATAGCCGTAGCGACATGGCTTTTGCCAGTGCCGGGCCCACCGATAAGCACGACATTTTCCGCATTCTCTATGAACTCGCCGCGATGGAGTTGCCTAACTGTGGCTTCGTTGATGTCGCTCGAGGCAAAGTCAAAGCCCGTGAGGTCCTTGTAGGATGGGAAGCGCGCAACCTTCGTGTGATAGGCAATCGATCGCACTTCCCGTTCGGCCATTTCCGCCTTGAGTAGTTGAGACAACATGGGGGTTGCGGCCCCAAACGCCGGAGCGCCCTGAGCGACCAGATCATCTACTGCATGCGCCATGCCATGCAGCTTGAGGCTGCGCAGCATGATGATAATGGAAGCCCCTGCAGGATCATGACGCATTGCGGTTCTCCCTTGCCTGTCTCAGGTCGTCATAACGATCCACATTTGCCTTTGGTGCCGTTTCCAAGGCGAGAGCATCTGGTGGGTCGATCTCTGGATGATCTGCCTGCTTTGGATCGATCAGCCTGTGCAGGAGGTTCAAAATATGCGTCTTGGTCGGCACACCCGCTTCTAGCGCTAATTCCACGGCCCGCAGAACAGCGCCTTCGTCGTGGTGTAAAACGAGGGACAAGATATCGACCATTTCTCGGTCACCGCCATCCTTACGAAGCATGTGGTTTTGCAGTCGACGGAATATGTCGGGCATCTCTGTAAATGGCGCACCATTGCGGAGTGCCCCCGGTTTGCGTTGGATGACCGCCAGATAATGGCGCCAATCATAGATGACTTTGCCAGGCTTGCGGTGGGATCGATCAATGATCCGATCATGCGTGCAGACGGTTTGCCCCTCTGCGACGATCACAAGTCGTTCTGGATAGACACGAAGGCTTACAGGGCGGTTCGCAAAGCTGGCGGGGACGCTGTACCGGTTGCGTTCAAACGTTATCAAACACGTTGGGGACACACGCTTGCTGTGCTCGACAAATCCGTCGAAGGCTGGTGGTAGAACCATCAACATAGGCTTCTCAGCTCCCCAAGCATCAGCTACTGAACCTGCCAATTCCCGGTGCGCTATCTCCGACCAAAGCGCGATACAGCGATCTTCAAGCCACTGGTTCAACTCTCCCAGATCCTTGAAGACTGGCATGACCTGCCACAACCGGTTCCGTGCATCCCGGACGTTCTTCTCAACCTGACCCTTTTCCCAGCCCGCCGCTGGATTGCAGAACTCAGGCTCAAAAACATAATGGCTGGCCATGGATTGGAAGCGTGCGTTGACATCACGTTGCTTGCCGCGTCCAACACGATCCACGGCTGTCTTCATGTTGTCATAGATGCCGCGCCCGGGGACACCACCGAACACGCGGAAGGCATGCCAGTGGGCATCGAACAGCATCTCGTGCGTTTGCAACGGATAAGCCCGCACCAGGAATGCCCGACTGTGCGAGAGCTTGGTGTGCGCAACCTGAAGTTTGACACGCTCTCCGCCAATCGTGGCCCAGTCTTCGCTCCAGTCGAACTGGAACGCTTCACCGGGTTGGAACACCAAAGGCACAAACGTACCGCGCCCAGTCGTTTGCTCGGCACGGTGTCGATCAGCCCGCCACGCGCGTGCAAAGGCTGCAACACGCTCATAGGACCCATCATAGCCAAGCTTAACTAAGTCCTCATACATCAGCTTAACATTGCGCCGCTCTTTGCGAGACTTCCGCGTCTGCGCCAAAAGCCATGCAGACAAACGAGCCGCGTAAGGATCCAACTTGCTTGGACGCGATGGCGTTTTGAACTGTGGTTCAACAGCACCTTCTCGAAGGTACTTCTTAACCGTGTTCCGAGACAGCCCGGTCCGGCGCGCTATCTCACGTATTGGCATTTTGTCACGCAATGCCCAGCGTCGAATGACACTCAAAAATCCCATGTCTATCACTCCATGTCTCCCTGAACAAAACCGTCAGGGTAATGTGTTCACATGGGTCAATTCTCAGTGACAGTTTATGGGGCTACCGGGTCAGTTCTCAGTGACATCCAACAATCAGTGAATTCTACCGGAACAGGTTATCCAACTAGCTGGCTTGATACGTCATCGTTGGAACTTCAGTACCCCAGCTGTCGTAAGGAAACCCCGGGCTAAGCCTTTCTGTCGCCAGATTCTTCTGTAGAACGATGGGACAGATCGAGCCAAAAAAGTCTGAGAAATGCATTCAAGCGGAAAACAACAGATTGAGAGAGGCAGGTTTGCAGGCCTTTTCCTATCCTTGTTTGGATACCGGTATCGAAGTATCGCGCTTTCGGATGCCGGTTTAAGTCTGGCGACCCGAAGTTTCAAAGACGTGCCATTTTCTGAAATACCCAGTCCTGCATTGGTTACAAAAATCATGGGTTTCTCCGCAGTGGCTGTTCCGCTCAGGCATGGTGGCAACGTCACCGTGGCAGGCGTGAGGCGCGCTGATGCGGACGATTTTGTTTCGTCAATTAATGCGACCTGGCGTCATCACTTTGCCGAACAAGTTGAAAAGGTCGATACAGAATTACGAGCTTTGGCCGAGGTTGTCGGGCGCCTTAAACAGCCAAGACGCTATCCGTCGGCGTGCCTGCTGGAGCCTTTCCTGATCAGGGCAAGTCAGGTTCTCGAACGTCTCCCAACAAGCATCCCGGACGGTGTTCTCCCATCCGAACGACGAGAGATGTTGGATGCTGTTATGGGGTTTCAGAAAGCTCCAAAGCGCATGCGGGAGACCGCGATCAAATCCTTCGTCGATGTCGAGTTGGCGCAGATGCAGGAGTTTATGGATACGATCGAGTCCAACCCGCTAACGCCCGAGCAGCGACTGGCCGTCGTTACTGATGAGGACGCGACACTCGTGCTCGCTGGAGCGGGGTCGGGTAAAACAAGCGTGATTGTCGCCAAGGCCGCATATCTCATTCAGCGGGGTATTCGGCCGCCGAACGAAATCCTTCTGATGGCTTTTGGCAAAGATGCCGCTGCCGAAATGGCAAACCGGATTGAAGAACGATCTGGAGCGGTCGTGGACGCGCTTACATTCCACGCTCTTGGATATGGGATCATTCGAGAGGTCGAAGGTGGGACACCAGCCTTGGCTCCACATGCCAGTGATGATGCGCAGTTCCGGGCGCTGTTGCGCGACATCCTGATCAACGACGTGGCTACAAAAGCCGGGTTGGGCGGGCTGCTTTTGAAGTGGTTCTCTGAGTTCTACTGGCCCTACAAGAGCGAGTGGGACTTCAAGACCAAGGACGAATACTACCAGTACGCCGAGGCCCATGA
>CBDTVL010000335.1:0-3753 GCA_965363755.1 uncultured Sulfitobacter sp. | reverse complement strand
GCATAGTTTTGGTCACTTCTGGAACTGTAGAGCGCAACGCTCCCCGGCCAAGGCACACCTGTGACAGCTATGTGCGGTGCGTGCGGTACTTCATCGCCTGTCAGGAGCGGCAAATCAAGGAAGAGTGGCAGCACCGGCGTTGGCGGCACAAAAGAGCGACCCGGAACTAAATCATCTGGTATGTCAGCGGGAACATAGACCTCGGGATCAATGCGAACGGCCTCAATAATCTGCGACTGGCTCTGATCAACCCGATCAATCCGGTATAGCCCGTCCCGCTCACCCTGATCTTCTGGCAGGGTAACCACGTCTCCAGCGCCTAGGTTTAAAAGAGATGGGGGCAACGAAAACCGGATGGTTTCGCGCGCAACCCGCGCCTCAGTTAACCACCGCTCCGCTGTCTGCCGACCTTCAGCACGGGTCAATGACAGCGGCAACTCGCTCGCGGAAACCGCATGCGTGGCCTGATCCGGCAAAATCGCCTCTTCCGACAGCGCTGCAAAATCCGCATCTGCTTGCACAAATTGCAACCGGATCCGCCCGGCCATTTCGGCCTCTGCTTCGCGGGTTTGTTCGACTAACCCATCCAATTCGTCGCTACGGGCAAGGGTTTCGCGATTCAAAGCAACAGCGCTACCTCCTGTACGCATTACAAAGCGCAACACACCGTCTCTTTCAACGGCGTCAAAGGCATACCTCAGCATCAGCGGCTGCACCGCAGACCGGGCGTCAGCAATATCGTTCACGATATAGCCGCGCACATATCCAAAAAGACCACTTGTGTCGAACGCGGTCATACCGGCCCGGCGACAGATTTCACCAACCACAGAGGCCAGAGACCGCGACGATGAACGTCCGCTGACCCAGTGGCCACGTGCATAGTTATCGCCGTCGCTCCACTGCTCTATGTTGTTGGGAAAAAAGGGATAAGGCCGCGTGTCCCATGCCCAGACAAATGCGCGCGACATATCCACCATCGGACTTTCATATTCCAACGAGACGGGATTGTTCTCCTCATCCCCCCAGTAAGAAAACATAGCCCGCAAATATTGCATCTGTATCAGGTCGTCCCGCGCACCTGATGAATACTTCGGCAGCCTAGACTCGGATGACTTCTTGTCCAGAAACTTGTTTGGTTGATTTGTCCCTCTGTCGATCGCAGCACACCCCATTTCTGTAAACCAGATGGGTTTTGACTGCGGTAGCCACGCTGTTGGGCTTGTCTGCCGCACACCGCCAATGCGTTCGTGATGCGCGTTGCTCCACCAATTTCGGATATCCTTGTAGCGCCAAATCCATGGTTCATCATGCGCTAGGTCTTCGATTGGCGTCCGTATCTGTGCGGCTTGCGCCTCGGGCGAGTGATAAAACCAGTCATACCCTTCACCACCCGAAATATTGGCCTTCAGGTAGTCCAGCTCATAAATTGACTTCCAGTTGGCATCCAAATGGTCTTCACCATCGCGCCAGTCGGACAGCGGCATATAGTTATCAATGCCGATGAAATCGATGTTCTGGTCCGCCCATAATGGGTCGAGATGAAAATAGCGGTCATTGCTGCCGTCCAGTGGCTGAAACCCAAAGTATTCACTCCAGTCAGCCGCATAGCTGATTTTGGTGCCGGGCCCCAAAAGTGCACGGACCTCTCCAGCCAGAGCGCGCAACGCCTGCACTGCAACAAAGGATCCGCCAGCGCCTCTGATTTGGGTCAACCCGCGCATCTCTGAACTGATGCAAAACGCCGAAACTCCCCCGGCAGAGGCGCACAAAGCCGCATTGTGCAAAATAAAACGGCGCAGGCTCCATTCATCTGGTCCGGTATAAGAAACCGATCCATTGCCGACGCCAAAATGCGAAGCAATGGCCGTCCCGAAAAACGCTGCCACTTGTGCATCCGCCTGCGCCGAACCATCCGGTGAGCCACTGACACCTGGGGCCTTTGACAACGTTATTCTGCCGCGCCACGGTAGTTTTGGCTGTGTCAGCGCATCGCTATATGGGTCGGGCAGAGAATTCCCCGCAACCTGATCCATAAGGATAAAAGGGTAATACATGACCTCGCGACCGGTTTGGTTCAGTCGCTTGATCGCCTGAACGACCGATTGGTCCGAAGGTGTACCGCCATAGATCGGTCGATTGTTGGTTCGTGCGATCTCTTGCGCGTTTTGCCGGTTCAGGCCTGCGACGGTCCAGGGCATATTCTTGCCCTCATTTGTGCGTTTCTCTATCTTGGGGCGCAGTTTGCAATTCCCGCACCGAAGATCGTCGCCGAACCAGGACACAACCAGAGACACCGCTCGACAATTGGGCAACTCTTCCCGCATCATCTCCATCGATGTCTCGAAATCGGTCTTGCCCGAAGGGCTATTGATATTTGCGCTCCAACTGCTGCCAGGCCCATTTGTGTAATAAACCGGCGATGTGGCCAAAGCATATTCGCCTGAACCGGGCATCAAAGCGACGCCGCGCACGCCATAGACCAGAGCTATATCGGCGTCGGGGGCATCGCGCTGCTCCGGACGCACAACTTCAAAGGTAAACTGCGGCACTCGATTGCCAAACTGCTCCAGCGGCAGATCTTCCATCACCACATAAGCTGTGCCCCGATACGCCGGGACTTGGCCTACACCCTCAATCGCTTCGATCACTGGGTCAGGTAGCTGATCTGAACGACCATTATAGACGCGCATATTCAGGTCATCTGGCGCAACTTCCTCGCCGTCGGCCCAAACCCGTCCCACTCTTGTGATCTCACCTTCGCAGACCGAAAGCGCAAGACTTACGGAGTAACTATACGTCGTCGTTTTTGGCGTTGGCTTCTTCGGTGCGCCCTTCCCGCCGCCGTCACCGCCGGTTATGGTTGTTGTCTCGGTGAAGTCTGACGCCCAGATTACCTGACCACCCAGTCTCATTCGCCCGTAAAGCTGAGCAATCGGCTCACCCTCGCCAGCGCTGGTCAGACGGAAACGGTCGACGCGTCCGGTCTCGACACTTTCCGCGCCCTGCCCCAACAATCGCTGGTCAATCACATGGCCCAGTGTCGCACCTATAGCGCGGCCTATCGCGACGGATGACAAACCGGCAAAACTGCCGCCGATAGAGCCACCAATCGCGGCGCCAGCAGCCGAAAGTAGAATTGTTGCCATCAGCGGATCTCCTCGGGAAATGTGAACCGGGCTACAATCCGGTGACGCCAGGGCGCACTAAGGGGGCTTTCCACGACACCGTGGCCGGAATAGGCGTGAATAAAGCTCGGCGTATCGCCGGTCTGCGCAATAATCCCCAAATGTTTTGCCACCGATCCGGCCCGCATTCTAAACAGAACGACATCGCCCGACACGTCTTCGTTCAGGGGTCTCGGAATCAGGTGGCGGCTGGCAGCGGCCCAAAGCCGCTCTTCCCCCTGCGGCTCCGACCAGTCCATGGAATACGCCGGAACCCGTTCCGGCTCATCTCCCAGAACCTCGCGCCAGATCCCACGTAAAAGTCCTAGGCAGTCACTGCCTGCGCCACGTTGCGCACATTGATGGCGGTACGGCGTGCCGATCCAACCTCGTGCGGCGATGACAATACGTTCTGACTGTTCTGTCATCGCAGACTTCCACCGGTATTTGCGCCGGTTGATTTAGGGTAGACGCCCATCCAGTCTTCCCCAGGTATGTCCGGAAATCCTTGATAATTAATAAGATTGTTGAACTTCAGGCGGCAACTTATAAACCGTTTGTCACATCCTGCTTCCAATCTCACCTGATC
>CBDTVL010000334.1:0-3763 GCA_965363755.1 uncultured Sulfitobacter sp. | reverse complement strand
CCCTAGAGCGCGCGCAATGCTTTGAGTGCTGCGCGCAAGTCAATCGCCCCATCATAAAGCGCGCGTCCTGAAATCGCGCCGTTCAGGTCTGCACCGCAGTCGCGCAGCGCGATGAGATCGGCCAATGATGATACACCGCCGGATGCAATCACCGGAATGGACACGGCCCGGGCCAGAGCGGCTGTCGCTTCGACGTTTGGTCCCTGCATCGCGCCATCGCGATTGATGTCGGTGTAGATGATGGCTGCCACACCTGCGTCCTCAAATGAGCGCGCAAGGTCGGCCACCATCACATCTGTTTCGGTTGCCCAGCCTTTGGTGGCAACTCGCCCATTTCGCGCGTCTATGCCCACGGCAACTTGTCCGGGGAACGCCTTGGCCGCCTGCCGTACCAAGTCAGGGTTCTCGACCGCCACGGTGCCCAGAATGACCCTCGCCAGCCCTTTGCTCAACCAGCGTTCAATTGTGGCCATATCGCGTATCCCGCCGCCTAGCTGGGCCGGCACTTTGGTCTGCGCCAAAATCGCCTCGACGGGCGCGGCGTTCACCGGCTCCCCTTCAAATGCCCCATTCAGATCAACCAGATGCAGCCACTCACAACCCGCCGCCACAAACTCCATCGCTTGCGCAGCCGGGTCGTCATTGAAAACGGTCAAGCGCTGCATGTCGCCATGAACAAGCCGCACGGCCTGACCGTCTTTGAGGTCAATGGCAGGATAAAGGATCATCGGCGCGGCCTTGGTCAGAAACAACTCCGGCCCTTATGCAGGACTTTACGTCAGATGCAACGCGACGTTGAGTTACACTTGCCTGAGCCGGCGCAGTCACGTCAAAGTCGGCACAACGGGACCGTCAAAAGGACATGGCTATGAAAAAAAGGATGTTGATGATCGTTTTGATCACAGGTTTGTCTGGGATGGCCGGGGCTGCACTTGCCGATCCGGTCTATGGAATCTGGAAAGCCGCCAAAGATGACAATGGAAACTTCGGGCATATAGACATTGCGGCGTGCGGCGCCAATATTTGTGGCACTCTGGTCAGGCCATTTGATTCCAGCGGTGCTGGTGTGCAATCCGAGAATCTTGGTAAGAAAATCATCTGGGACATGACCGCGCAGGGCGATGGCGCCTATGGTGATGGCAAGGTTTGGTCGCCCGATCGTGACAAAACCTATAGCTCCAAGATGCAGATCACAGGAAACCGCCTTGCGATTAAAGGTTGCATTTTTGGTATTTGTCGGGACGGTGGTACTTGGCAACGGGTGAACTGAGTGCGGCGCCTTAGGGGGCCCAGTTCAGGAAATTTGAGATCAGCTGAAGCCCGGCGCTCTGACTTTTCTCGGGGTGAAATTGCATTCCAAGCATGGTGCCAGTGCCAATAACTGCGGTTACGTCGCCGCCATAGTCGACATGAGCCAACCGATCTGAAGGTCGCGCCACATCAAATTGATAAGAATGCACAAAATAAACATGATCGCCGGATGAAACACCGTCAAAAACCACATGATCTGTTTCAATGACCAGATCATTCCAGCCCATGTGCGGGACCTTTAATGCTCGATCAGACGGCACAATCCGTACGACCTCTCCCTCAACCCAGCCCAATCCCTCGGTGTCGGTGTATTCGCGCCCCCATGTTGCCATAAGCTGCATGCCGACACAGATCCCCAGGAAGGGGCGACCTTTGACTTCCACTGCCTCGCGCAAAGCCTCAAACAGCCCGCTATGCCCGGTCAGAGCCGCGTGGCAGGCGGGAAAGGCTCCGTCGCCCGGCAGCACGATACGGTCCGCGCGTGCCACAACATCGGCGTCGCCGGTGACGACGATGTCGCCCGCATTGGTTTCAACGGCCATGCGCTGAAACGCCTTTTCGGCCGAATGCAGATTGCCGCTTTCGTAGTCGATAATCGCCGTCAGCATGGCGCTAAAGCGCGCCTTTGGTCGAAGGCAGGGCACCAGCGCTGCGCCGGTCCGGCTCGACTGCTTCGCGCAGCGCGCGCGCCACGGATTTGAAGGTCGCTTCAGCAATATGGTGGCTGTTGATCCCGTGCAGCGCATCGATGTGCAGCGTGATGCCACCATGTGTGCTGAGGGCCTGAAAGAACTCGCGCACCAGTTCAGTGTCGAACGTGCCGATCTTGGGCGTCGGCAAATCAGCGTTCCAGATCAAGTAGGGCCGCGCCGACAGGTCCAGCGCACAGCGCACCTGAGCGTCGTCCATTGGCAACAAGCAAAAGCCGTAACGACGAATGCCACGTTTGTCGCCCAGAGCCTGTGTCAGCGCCTGTCCCAGCGCGATCCCGGTATCTTCAACCGTGTGGTGATCATCAATGTGCAGATCGCCGCTGGCTGAAACGGTCATGTCGATCATGGAATGGCGCGCGAGCTGATCCAGCATGTGGTCGAAAAACCCGATCCCGGTGGCATTGTCATAAGTGCCGGTTCCGTCGAGATTGATCTCGACTGAGATATCGGTTTCGGCGGTGGTCCGTATGATCTTGGCTGTGCGCATCGGTGGTGTCCTGATCGGTTCGCCGGTCTTATAGGCGCCTGATGTCCCGGCGCCAAGCACCGGCTTTGAGGGATTGCAGCCCCCGTGTCCAATATGTCAGCTTGGGGCCAACTTAACGGAGCATCCAAATGACCACTTGCGTCTTTATCCAAATCCGCTGCACGCCCGGTAAAACCTATAGCGTCGCCGAAGAAATTGTCCTCAGAGAGATCCACTCAGAGCTTTATTCGACCAGTGGCGATTATGATTTATTGATGAAACTTTACATTCCAAAGGATGCGGATGTCGGCAAATATATTAACGACAACCTTTTGGACATTAAGGGAATTGAACGATCTCTGACCACACTGACATTCAAAGCCTTTTGAACTGGTCAGTCGCAGCGCAAAGGTGAGCCCGGCCTAAGTCTTAGGCCGGACCCTCTTGATAAATTCCCAAAAGGGCAAGGCAGCCAGTCCGCCGACGGCCCCGGCCACGAAGCTTGGCAATGGGAACCCTAGGACCCTGACCCAAAGGAAACCAGCCAACTGTCCGGCGACCAACATCACAATGACTGTGAGAGCCAGCCGCTGCCAAAGTGGAAGTTTCATGGCTTTTTCCTCTTTTCCAAAACACGCCCTATTTAGGCGTTCTCACCAAGCGCCTTGGCTGCTGATCCCAACGTGAAAAATGCAATGCCTGAGGAGATCATGTTAATACCAACCATCAGGCCAACCGCCCAAACCGCTGTGCTGGGGAGGCCCGAGATGATCAAAACACCCGCCAAGATGCCGATCAGGCCAGAAAACATCATCCAGCCCCAACCGCCGTTCGGGCGCAGGTTATTCGCCATGGCAGCCTCCATAACGCCCTGAGCGATGAATGTGATGGCCAGAAGAACTGTCAACCCAATGATTCCGGCGGTCGGATCAAAGGCAAGCCAGCATCCAACGACCAGATACATGATCCCGATCAGCAGGTTCCACAGGAATCCTCCCCACTCGCGGATCGAAAATGATTGCCACATTTGAAACGCACCAGAGACGATGAACAGCCAGCCAATAAAGACTTTGGCCGCAATGGTCGTCGCGAGCGGGAAAATAATTGCGAGCACGCCCAATATTATGAAGGCAATCCCCAGCCAGGTCAGCCCTTTTGCAAACCGGCCATCCGTCGCGCCGTCGTTCTGAATATTGTCCATGCTTCACCTATTGAAATTTATCTAAGATAGTCGGACTGTTAACGGTCGAATAAAGGTTGGTCAATTCAGCTT
>CBDTVL010000333.1:0-3785 GCA_965363755.1 uncultured Sulfitobacter sp. | reverse complement strand
GCGAACCGATCAGCGGTTCAGGAACTCCATTTCATATTTGTCCGCGACATCCGGTAGCGGATGTTCTTCGTGCAAGGCTTTGACGATGCCGTAAATCATAAACAGCAAGATCACAGCAATTGGCAGCCCGGCGACAATTGACGCCGTTTGTAGCGCACTGAGGCCGCCAGCCAACATCAGAACTCCGGCGACGATGCCTGAAGTCAGACCCCAGAAAATGCGGAACTTAACCGGAGGATGCTCATCCCCCATCGATAACATCGTGCACATCACAAGTGTTCCCGAGTCCGACGATGTCACAAACCACGAGATCAGCAGAACAGTGATCAAAACGGTAAGCGGGTATGTCAGCCACGAGTATCCAAAGCCTGCAACCGTCTGGAATACACCTGAAGCATAATCATTGTTTACAGCTTCAGCGACTCCTGCGTTGTAGAAGAGATCAACACCTGCTGCTGCTCCGCCGAACACGCCCATCCAAAGCATCACAACTGACGTCGGGATGAGCAATACACAGTAGCAGAACTGACGTATTGTGCGCCCTTTGGAAACCCGAGCAATGAACAACCCAACAAATGGGCACCAGGCGATCCACCAACCCCAATAGAAGATGGTCCACCAGCTCTGCCATTGATTATCAGGCTCGCCGTTGATCCAGAAGCCCATCGGGATGACATTCCACAGGTAGTCGCCAAAACCGGAAAGGGTAATGCCCAGCAAAAACGCCGTTGGACCGAGGATGATAAACAACAAGAGCAATACAAGACTGGCCATAACGTTGGCCTCTGAGAGAATCCGCACGCCCTTTCCAACACCGGACGCAGCAGACGCCGTGCCAAGGCACGTAATAACTGCCACCAGAATGAGCTGATTGGTTTGGGTGTTCGACATCCACCCAAGGTTCTCAAGGCCCGCGGCAATTGGCGTAACGCCCAAACCCAGCGATGTTGCCAAACCGAAAATCGTACCAAAAACGCCAATCAGGTCCACCAGATGTCCCCAAGGGCCATAAATCCGTTCCTTTAGCACCGGATAAAGTGCTGAGCGCAATGTCAGCGGCAAATCATGGCGATACGAAAAATATGCCAGGCTGAGGCCAACCAGCACGTAAAGAGCCCAGCCATGAAAACCCCAATGGAAGTTGGTGATCGTCACAGCGTTAACGGCTGCACCAACTGAACCAGCTTCAAGGCCCTCGCGCGCCAAGTATGGGTTGCCCTGAATGTGGAACATTGGTTCGGCAACGCCCCAATAGATCAGGCCCGATCCCAGACCGGCACTGAACAGCATACAAATCCATGAAAAGGTGGAAAAGTCCGGCTCATCGTCATCTTTGCCCAACTTCACATCACCAAATCGGCTGATCATCAGCCAAAACACAAAGAACAGGGCGACGTTGACCACCAGCACATAAAACCAATCAAGGCTGCCGATGATGAAATCCTTGCCCGATGCAAATATCGCGCTGGAGGTCTCAACATCTCGGATTGTAAAGAAAACAAATCCAACGATCATCGCCATTGAGGCGATGCCCATTAACGGGTTCATTCCTTTAAACAAGCCGGAAGTAGCAACAAGATTGTCGGGTCGATTTTTTGTATTATCACTCATTTTGGTACCTTTTCATCCTGATGTCCGGCTTATCGTGTCGACCCTGCAGCGCCTTGGCGTGCAGAAGTTGACAGCCACGATCTGAAGGCTTCTTCAAGACGGGCGTGATTTTCGGCCCACCATTTCGCGTCAGATAAAATATGCAATTTGTCCTCGTAAGCGGGGCCATTTGGAATCTGCGCTAAAGTATCATCTGACAGCAACGCCATCGAAGAATTGCGCGTTGGGCCATTGGGCAAATGCCCAACCATGCTGGCTAACGCAGTTGAACTGCTGGCATAGCGAATGAAATCGATCGCTGCGTCTTTGTTCTGGCTGCCTTTTGGAATGCCAAACAGGTCAAGTTCGATGACACGGCCATCCATATTGACGGTGAAATCAGCGCCCTCTTCCTTCGCAGCACTGGCCCCTGTTGTGGCCCAGATTGAAGACATAGCAACCTCACCCGCATTCAGCATGCGCGCAGGCTGGCTGCCAGATTCCCAGATTTGCAAACCCGATTTGATTGTGTCCATCTTCTTGAGCGCACGTTCGACGCCCTCATCACTTTCCAAAGTTGGATAAACTTCTTCGCGCGCGACGCCATCAGCCATCAACGCCCATTCCATTATTACAGTCGGGTCATTTCTGATCGCCCGCGGGCCGGGATAGGCATCGATGTCAAAGAAATCTGCGATGCTTGCCGGTGGATTATCCGCAAACTGAGAATTGTTGTATGCAAAGGCAGTGCCCCAGACGATCACCCCAACGCCACAGTCGTTCAGCGCGCCTTCGACAAAATCCTCGCGGAATGGCGTGCCATCTGCGCCATCGGGTAAATCAATACTTGACAGATCTTCCAACAAACCTTCTTCGCAAGCTCGAAGTGAATCGGCTTGTGTCAGATCAACCACGTCCCAGATAACATTCGCGCTTTCGACCTGATCGCGAATTTCAGCAATGCCGCCATTGTAATGCGCGACGTTTACCTTGCTTTCATTCTGAGCCTCGTAGGGCCGCACAAAACCCAGCATTTGGCTGCGCATATAGGGACCCGTCCATGACGTGAAAGTAATCGTAGGTTTTTGCGACGCCATGCTTGTATCAGCGGTCTGCGTTTCTTGTGCGTGGGCAATGCCTAATGGCATCACCAGAAAAAATGCGGCCAACCCGGCCAGATGCCAAGTGGGCTTTCTGTGTCGACAATGATTCACTAAAATGTCCTCCCTATCAGGCTTTCCGCCTCTCAGTTTTGTTGGACAATCGAATGTTGGGCACCATTTGCTCAGATTGAACACCAATGAAACAAGCGCACTCAGGACTGTCCAACTTCATCATCAGCGAAACAAATGCCTTTCATCAAGCAAATTCGACTTCTTCGGCCATGAATGCGACATGCGGGCTGCCTGCATTCACTGGCAATCGTGTAAAGCAAGGCAACAGCCTTACCACCCTTCAAATTTCTGAATTGGTTCGCCTAGGGATCAAGAAATTGCCATGCTTCGGGGCAACGCAGGGCGATATGCCCTCCGGCCCCTAGCGACCCTCCCGTTGCCGTCTTGTTCGATCGCGTTTCGGCTAGGCCGGGGGGCGGAAACGATATGTTAGGCATAGCTTCCGGCATATGACTGCAGACTGAAACTGTATCGCATTGGTCTGAGACCACCTGGTTCTAAGTTAACAGTCCTAGATGGAAGTTGGGTTCTTAGGCGGGGCTTTGTGCGCAGCTTTTGCAAAACGGCGTTTCTGGGAGAGTTGAGAGTCGCCCATCACTGATGTCGTTCCCACATTGCGTACAGATTCCATAGGTGCCCTCCAACACGCGAGCAAGGGCAGCGTCAATCCGTCGGATCTCGTCAAGGTTTTGGTTTCCAACGGCTTCGAGCACTTCATCGCCTTGTCGCTCTGAAGAACGGTCTTCCCAGTCTTTTGGCGGCGCATCATCAAGCGCATCCTCGATCCCGACCACGTTCTGTTCAAGGTTTGCCCGCCGAACCTTAAGAGTATCGATATTGGATTTTGTCATTGGGGTTACCTCCTTTAGTGCATTTTGAACTGGTCCCAGCCGGTTTTCATTGATCCAGATCAGGTTGGGTATCGCTAACGACGGCCTTGTCAGGCTATGCCAGCTTGAGCGGGGTGCGGGTGACCGCATCCGACCGCAATGCGCGGAGTACCGTTTTAGACAGGGTAGT
>CBDTVL010000332.1:0-3831 GCA_965363755.1 uncultured Sulfitobacter sp. | reverse complement strand
TTGATCAAACGGAACAAGTGCGCCTTTGGTGCAAACGACCTTTGCCGCGCAATTTTGAGCGGTACAAATGGCTTCAGCCAAAGGCCTGCCCTTCAGCACCTCAGAAAGATAGGCTCCGTTGAATGAATCTCCCGCAGCCGTAGTGTCAACAACACCAGTCGTTGGCGCGACCGGAAAGCTGGCAAACTCGCCGTTGTGAAGAAGAAGAGTTGGATTTTCACCGTCCTTCACCACGACATGAGAAGCCCCCAATGACTGATACCGCAGCGCCGTGTCGCGCGGTGTTGCATCACCGAATGTGGATTTTTCATCGTCAAAACTAGGCAAAACGATATCGGACAGCGCTCCTGCGTCCGAAATAACTTGTTTCATGCGTTTGGCGTCATCCCAAAGATGCGGGCGGATATTCGGATCAAAAGCCACCAAAGCACCAGGTTTCAAATGGGTCCGCAGGCCAGACAGGAACGCCGCCGCATCATCTGCCGACAGGATCGCAAGGCTAATACCGGAAAAATAGATCAGGTCCGCAGCGGCAACTTTTGTCCATAATTGCTGCGGATATTGCATCATCAACCGTGCTGCAGACGTCTCGCGCCAGTAGCTGAAACTGCGCTCCGCCCCATCCAGATGGATCGAGTACAACCCCGGGACGCGGCCCGCAACACGGGGGGCGTCGCTACAAGAGATGCCTGCGGTTTCGATGAAATCCAGCAATTGATCAGAAATCTGGTCGGTGCCAACCGACGTATAAAACGCGACTCCGATTTTGCTCTGCGCCAGTGCCTGCGCATACCACAACGCGTTAAAGACATCTCCTGCGAACCCTTGTCGCCAGAGGTTTTCCCCTGCCGAAGATAGTTCGATCATGCATTCGCCGATCCCTAAAATGGTTTTCATGCCTGCCCTTTCATTTCGACAGTTTTGGGTCAACCGTGTCGGCGTCACCCAGAACAGTCAAAGTCACAGTGGTTGGACTTGGTATATCGCTCAGGTGGCACAGGGCAAGGCACGAGGTGTAAGTCATACGTTGATCTGGTCAGCTATTTCGCGCAGTTCCGGCTGCTTTGACCTAGCAAGAAACCGCCGGCCGATACTAGCGAGAACTTGAAGACATGGCTGTCCCATTTGCAATAAAAACCCGACCCTGAACCACGATAGAGTTTGTCTGTGGCACCCTACCCAAATCCCACAAATGCAACACCGCTCTGGCGCCGAACAAGAAAGCACATCCATTTTTGGTGAATTCTACTGTAGGTCTGTCTAAAGGGCCCGTTTTGACAGCGACGCCCGTTTTATAAAGTCCGTTTTTAGTTCCAAACTGCTAACGTCACTTTGACCTGAGATGCGATCGAGAAGTGCTTGTGCCGCCGCGCGGCCCATTTCGATCTGGGGTACGCGCACAGTAGTCAGCGGCGGCGTCAAAACCGAAGCCAGACCAATATCGTCAAATCCAACAATGGAGATTTCTTCCGGCACTTTGATCCCCTTGTCACGCGCGCCCATCATTGCACCTGCCGCCAGAACATCGTTTCCGCAGATGATCGCTGTCACAGGTTCACGCCCGGACACAATTGTCGCAAAAGCAGACCTGCCGTGTTCCAGCACGTATTTCGCTTCAACCACTTCAGTCAGGCGCGCACCGTTCGCAAAATCCTTTATGGCAGACCTGACGCCTTGCTGGCGATCAAAGGCACGATCGTTGCCATGCGTAATGCCCGAGATCATCGCTATCTCGCGATGCCCGCAGCAAAGAATTTCTTTGGCTGCGGCGTAGGCAGCTTTGTAATTGTCAAAACCGACAAAAATTTGCGCAGGGTCGTTCGAATAACACCAAGAAATCACAAACGGGACGTTCCGTTTCTTCAAAAACGATCGGGTCTCTTCCGGGCGCTCATTTCCGATCAAAAGCAACCCGCCTGCTCCATTGGCTAAGAGAGACTTGATCTGTTGCAGTTCGCGATCTGGATCATAGCCGGTGCTCGCAATCAACAAAGTGACGCCGGCTTCTGCCAGGACTTCCTGAAAGGCCTGAATGCCGCTGGCAAACATCGCATTTGCTATTGTCGGGATAATAGCCCCGACGGTTGTGGTTCGGTTTAAAGCAAGCGCCCGACCGCCAAAATTTGGCGTATAGCCGAGTGTATCTATCGCGCCCTCAACTCTTTTTCTGGTTTTGATGCTGACTTTGTCAGGATAATTAAGGACACGCGAAATCGTTGCCGTCGAAACAGCCGCCAACCGAGCCACATCTTCGAGCGTGGGCACTTTGAGTCCGCTCATTTTGTTGTCGATCCTTATGTAAGTCGGCGCCTTGGGTCCGGATCAATCATAGATCCCTACGGGCATTCGATCACTGGATAGCTCAGCCGCCGGCAAACCGCGATGTAAGCGCTTACTCAATAGGCAGAGAACGGTAGTTTTTGCAAGAGACGCAAGCATGATACTAACGTTCCGATACTTGCGCGGTGCCAAATTATCCAGGCATAAATGGACCGTCAAGAGGCACTGTCAAACCTCACTGACGGTTTGGCGTCTCTTGCCGACGGGGGGCGGATCATGTCACTGGACAGGCTAGAAATAGCTGTTGGAGGGCACCGCAACATGAAAGCCTTGATCTATACTGGAGTCGAGCAGTTGGACTATCGCGACGTGCCCGAGCCCTGTGCTAAAAGCGGCGAAGAGTTGGTGCGTGTTATGGCTACGGGCATTTGCGGATCCGACATGCATGCATTTCTTGGCCATGACGAGCGCAGACCGGCACCGCTGATCCTTGGGCACGAAGCCGCTGGCGTGATTGTCGGCGGCCTGCGGGACGGACGCCGGGTTGCGATAAACCCTTTGGTGGCCTGCAAAACCTGTGCCGCCTGCATCTCAGGCCGCACCAATATTTGCGCCCAGCGTGAGATCATATCATTGCCTCCGCGCGCGGGCGCCTTTGCTGAGCAAGTCGCGATCTCTGCCGACAATCTTGTCACTGTACCAGATGAGGTTTCGTTGGAACACGCGGCCCTCGCCGAGCCTTTGGCGTGTGGATGGCACGCCATAGGGCTGGCCGACCGTGCACTGGATCGCCCTCTCGAAGATGCGGTCTGTCTTGTGATTGGTGGCGGTGCCATTGGCGTTGGCGCATCTCTTTCGCTCAGGGCTTTCGGGGCCAGCGATATCACTTTGGTTGAACCCAATGACCTGCGCCTTGCAGCATTGAAACAGATTGCAGGGTTCAATGCCTGCGCGCCCGGCGACAGTACCATGGCTGCCGCAGGCACAATCGATCTCGTGATTGATGCGGTCGGGTATGCATCAACGCGGGCTGATGCCTGTACCCTAGTTCGCCCAGGCGGCGTGATTGCGCATATTG
The DNA here is from genome assembly GCA_965363755.1 of uncultured Sulfitobacter sp. GTDB lineage: Bacteria > Pseudomonadota > Alphaproteobacteria > Rhodobacterales > Rhodobacteraceae > JL08. The sequence continues at coordinate 473 of CBDTVL010000332.1, read as the reverse complement.
GTCTTGGCGCGGCAACGGGTGGTCTGGATATTCGTCGTATGACTCTTCAGGAAATTCAGTTCATCGGCACATATACCTACACTGCCGCCGATTTCAGAGAGACGGCGCAGGCAATTTTTGACGGTCGGCTTGGTCCGCTCGATTGGATCGAGACACGCCCGTTAGCCACTGGCCAAAGCGCCTTTTCAGATCTACGCGGCGGTACTGTGGCGGCGCCGAAGATCATCCTGTTGCCCGATCATTGGGTTTAGCGACGAACCCAACCGCCATGAGTGTCGCGGACGATTTCGTTGTGAGCGTTACGTCGCCCTATTACCCGACAGAGGACTGGAAGCGCCTGCAGGTCGACCAGAGCACAGCCACTTCCCGATGAGTAAAAAGGGTGGGAAAAGCGGCTTGGTGATCCCGTAAAGTCCTAGCCTTCGCTTCTGGGATAGCCAGAGGCAAGGATCGCTCTAGCGAAAGAAACGTTA
>CBDTVL010000331.1:0-3831 GCA_965363755.1 uncultured Sulfitobacter sp. | reverse complement strand
CGAACGTTTTTAACCTACCGGGTTATCAGACATAGCCTTTAAAAGCGGATTAAAAAAACCTCGTCGGATGCTCGGGCCTGCACTTTGCCGGGCATCACAGCTGCATCGATAGTTATAATTTGATTCGATATTGGTAACTTTTAAATTAACGACCCGATCAACAAAACAGTATTGGGTAAAAACTTCACTCTTGATGGGTTGCATCGAATCAAAGCCTGCTAACCACAGCGGATAACGGTCAAGCTCGTGTTCGAAAATGGAATGCATTTCGAGGCCGTTGCAAATCCACGCGACAACCTAAAACCCAGCGTCTACAAGATCGCCGCATTCTAGGCCCGATAGCCTTCACCCAATAGGCAATGCGGTTGTATGCTTGATGTCCGACATGACGATGCTCGAGTTCACTTCTTGAATCCCCTCAAGCTGCGACAGCTTCCCGAAGAAAAACTGCTCATAGGCCTTAATGTCCTCGGTCACTATGCGCAGCAAGAAGTCGACGCTGCCCAGCAATACATAACAATCCATCACTTCCGGATAGCGCTTCACTTGTTCCGCAAAGCTCGACAGTTTGCTGCGCCCGTGGGAAGTCAACTTGACGTGCGCGAATACCATCGTGGTCAAGCCGACTTTTTCACGATCCAAGATCACCGGCTGATCTTGGATTACGCCCTCTTCGCGCATGCGCTGGATGCGGCGCCAACATGCCGACTGCGAAAGCCCGATTCGCTCGCCGATGCTAGTTGCGTTGATGCTAGCCTCGGTTTGCAACAAATGTAGTATCTTGCGATCGGTTAGGTCGAGTAGATTAGCTTGCATATTATGAGTTATTTTTTATTTATAAACACATAGATTATGCATGTATTTCCAATTCAACGCATCGATTTGCACATTTTATCACCCTTAATAGCGATATACTATTCAACTAACCCAATTGCAACCTAAGCAGCGGAGGACAGGCATGGCGGTTTTTGATCACAGTGAGTTTGACGCGCATGAATCGCTGCACTTCTTCAATCACGCCGCGACCGGGCTGCGGGTCATCATCGCCATCCACTCCACCAGATTAGGTCCAGCCGCTGGTGGCTGCCGCCGCTGGACTTATGCAAGCAGCGACGATGCGATCACCGATGCGCTTCGTTTGTCTCGCGGCATGACCTATAAGAATGCGGTCGCAGGACTGCGATTTGGCGGCGGCAAAGCGGTTATTTTAGCCAGTGAGACTAGTCCAAAGTCAGCTGAACTATTGCAGGCCTATGGTCGCGTCGTTGACTCGTTCGACGGGCGCTACATCACGGCCGAAGATGTCGGCATGTCAGTGGAAGACATGCGCCATGTCGGCACGCAGACTCAATTCGTCTCTGGACTGCCGCAAGACGGCGACAGCGCCGGCGGTGATCCGTCACCCTGGACGGCGATGGGCGTTTTCTTAGGCATCAAGGCCGCGGTTAAAGCTCGACTGGGGAGTGATTCAATCAACGGTCTACGCGTTGCAGTGCAGGGTGTCGGGCATGTCGGGGCGCATTTGTGTGAATATTTGGCGGACGCCGGGGCCACGCTGCTGGTGGCTGACGTCAACGCTGCCAACGCAGTCGCTATGCAGGATCGTTACGGCGCCACTATCGTTGACCCAGATGAAATTCTAGCCACCGATGTGGATGTTTTAGCCCCCTGTGCTCTGGGTAACCTACTGAACCTCGACACAATTGATGCGGTCAAAGCGACGGTGATCGCGGGCGCCGCGAACAATCAGCTTAGTGATGCCACCATCGGACAAGCACTCACCGAACGCGGCATCCTATACGCGCCAGACTACGTGATAAATGCAGGTGGTATCATTAGCGTGGCGCATGAGTACTACGGAGACAGCACGGCCGCCAAGGTGCAGGCCGATGTCGAAAAAATTCCGCTGCGTCTAGAAAAGCTATTCATGAATTCAGACGCTACTGGTAACAGCACCCAGCAACTCGCTGAGGAGTTAGCACAAAGCCTCGTCGCTGCTGCAGGACAGACAATAGGATAAGAGACGCATGGCAAAACAATCGCGACTGCATATTCCACGGCCAAGCGCGCGGCCCGGCGAACAACCCGACTTCAGCTATCTAGCTTTGACGCCGGCCGGCCACGCGGAAAAGCCACCTACTGACGCGCCGACGTCGAAAATCGAGCACTTGAGTGAGCAGCTTATTCGCGTACTCGATGACGACCATACGGCCAAGGGCCCATGGAACCCGAATTTCGATGCGACCGAACTACAGGTTGGGCTGCGTTGGATGTTACTGAATCGAGTCTTCGATGAGCGCATGTGGCAAATCCAGCGACAGGGTCGCATCTCCTTCTATATGCAGGCCACCGGCGAGGAAGCTGTCTCCATAGCCCAAGGCATGGCGCTGCGATCTGGTGACATGTGCTTCCCGTCGTATCGCAACCAAGGCTTATTCATGTACCGCGGCGTTAAGCTAGTCGACATGATGTGTCAGTGCTTGTCCAACACACAAGACATGTGCCAGGGCCGTCAGCTGCCGATCATGTATCACTCCAAGAGTGGCAACGTATTTTCAGTATCCGGCAATCTTGGCACGCAATATCCGCATGCGGTCGGCTGGGCGATGGCCTCCGCGATCAAGGGCGAGGATCATATTGCCGCCTCGTGGGTCGGCGATGGCACCACCGCAGAGGCTGACTTTCACCACGCGCTGACCTTTGCCGCCGTGTATCAGGCACCGGTCATTCTCAATGTGGTCAACAATCAGTGGGCGATCTCCACCTTCCAAGGCACAGCGGCCGGCAATAATCGCGCCTTCGCCGCTCGTGGGCTCGGCCTTGGCATCCCCGGTCTACGGGTTGATGGCAATGACTTCCTAGCTGTTTATTCTGCCACGTTATGGGCTGCTGATCGTGCCCGACGCAATGGTGGCCCAACACTCATTGAACTGGTGACCTATCGTGGCGGCGCGCATTCGACCAGTGACGATCCAGGCAAGTATCGGCCAAAGGACGAGTGGCAAGCGTTTCCTTTAGGCGATCCTATCGAACGTCTGAAACAACACATGATTGCCGAGGGTCATTGGTCCGATGCCAAGCACGACAGTCTCATCGATGAACTCAAAGACGAGGTCACCGCGGCATGGAAACAGGCGCAAACCTTCGGTACCATGACCGAAGGCCCCTATCTCGACGCCAGCAGCATGTTCGATGACGTGTTCGCAGAGACAACCAGCAACCTCAATTCACAGCGTCGCCGCATGCAAGAAGTGACGGGGGACGAGTAATGGCACAGATGAATATGATCGAAGCCATTCGCTCGGCGCAGGATGTGATGATGGACAAAGACCCCAGTGTGATTGTCATCGGCCAAGACGTGGGCTACTTTGGCGGCGTGTTTCGCTGCACTGACGGACTGCAAAGGAAATACGGCGAGCATCGCGTTATCGATGCACCGATCTCAGAAGGCGGCATCATCGGCACCGCTATTGGTATGGGCGTCAATGGTCTGCGGCCGGTCGCTGAAATACAGTTTGCGGACTATATCTACCCCGGTTTCGACCAAATCGTCAGCGAGCTGGCACGATTGCGTTACCGCTCCAGCGGTGAGTTCTTTTCACCCGTCACCATCCGTACACCTTGCGGTGGCGGCATTCGTGGCGGACAGACACACTCGCAATCGCCGGAAGGCATCTTCACCCACGTCAGCGGCATCATTACCGTGATGCCGTCCAACCCCTACGACGCCAAGGGACTCTTGATCAGCGCCATCGAGTCGGATGACCCAGTGGTGTTTTTCGAACCCAAACGCATCTACAACGGACCCTTCGATGGCAATCCCGACAAACC
>CBDTVL010000330.1:0-3853 GCA_965363755.1 uncultured Sulfitobacter sp. | reverse complement strand
GCACAACTGTAAATGCACTGCAACACGCCGCGATGTTAAAGCTCTTGGCGGGTGAAAGGCAGGTAATGCTGTTTAATGCGTCCTGCGGCGAGACAGATGCAAACGGAGTATATTCATGGCCTGAAAACGTGATGTCGCCGTGGATTTCATCCGATACAACAACAACGCCGTGCTTTCGGCAGATCGCACCAAGCTTTGCCAATTCTGCTTTGGACCAGACGCGGCCAACGGGATTGTGTGGATTACACAGAAACAGCAATTTCGAACCCGGTTTGCCAGCGCAGTTTTCCAACCCCTCAAAATCCATTTCATAGCGGCCGCCCGATAGGATTAACGGGTTTGTCACCACATGGCGGCCGTTTTCTACAATGATGTCGGCGAAATCGAAAAAGACCGGAGGTTGGACAATGATTCCATTCCCCTGATCCGTAAACAGATTTACTGCCATAGACAGACTATTGAGCACATTGGGCGCGCGCAGAATATGCTCGGGGTCCGCAGCCCAGTCGTGTCGCAGTTTCAGCCAATTCGTGAGGGCAGGCATCAGCCCATCTGGCACTGCTTCATACCCAAAAACACCGTGGGACGCGCGTTGCGCCAACGCGTCCAAAACCACAGGTGGCGCGCGAAAATCCATATCGGCCACACCGGCAGCAAACAGGTCCATTCCATCTGCACCAAGAACCATCCGGTGCACCTTAAGCGCGGGAACTTCGCGGCGATTGATTACCTCGTCAAAATCAAAACTCTCAGTCATTTTTTGCGTCCTCCAGCAGCCACCCAAAGAACCAAGTCGCCAATACAGCAGCGACTAATTGGACAGCAATAAAGGCCGCGACATCAGTGGGGGCGATCCCTGCAAAAGTGTCAGAGAATCCGCGAGCGATCGTCACGGCTGGGTTCGCAAATGACGTTGAAGAGGTGAACCAATAGGCTGCTGTAATGTATAGTCCAACCACCATGGGCACAGCGGTAGGTCGCGCCTTGATGCAGGCGAGGATTGTCCCGACCAAACCAAAAGTAGCCACGAACTCTCCGACCCATTGGCCGATACCACTACGGATCGTAGTCGAGGGGTCGATCAACGGATGTTCAAACATGACATGCGCCGCAAGCACGCCAACGATACCACCAAACACCTGCGCGATGACGTAAAGCCCCGCATCGCGCTTTGCGATTTCGCGCCGCAAAGCGAAGCTGAGCGTCACGGCCGGGTTGAAATGCGCGCCTGAAATCGGCCCAAAGATGGTAATCAAAACCACAAGGATCGCGCCGGTTGGTATCGTGTTGCCCAACAGCGCAATCGCCACGTTCCCGTCAGATAAACGTTCAGCCATGATGCCAGAGCCAATGACCGTAGCGAGCAGTGAAAAGGTGCCCAGCCATTCGGCCATCAACCGTCTTTCAAGTGTCATCATGCGTCCTCAATCAGGGCCGAAAACCTAGCTATATCGATGTTACCGCCGGTGATGATGGTCGCGACAGTCCGATCCTTAATGTCGACCTGACCGTTCAGGACCGCAGCGAGGCCGACGACAGCACCTGGCTCTGTCACGATCTTGAAGCGTTCAAATGCAAAACGCATGGCCGCACGGACGTCTGTATCACTGGCAGTCACGCCACCAGCCAGCAAATCAAGATTGATTGGAAAGGTCACCTCATTCGGAATTGGTGTCATGATCGCATCACAGATCGTCCGCTGTCCCACAGGGTTTGCAAGGCGCTCGTGCGCTTTAAGCGAGCGCCTTGTGTCATCAAAGAGCGCAGGTTCAGCGGCGAAAACCTGTGTCTGTGGTGATGCTTGCGCCATGACCACAGCAGTTGCTGCAGTAAGCCCGCCACCCCCGCAGGGGACCAACACAGTGCCAAGTTCACCTGCATCTTCCAGCAACTCCAACGCCGCAGTTCCGGCCCCCGCAAGAACCTGTCCATGCGCACTTGGCGGCACTTCAATGCGGCCAGTCTGGGATTGGATTTGCGCGACCACATCTGCGCTGCGCTCGGTGTCGCGATCAAACGTAACGATCTCAGCACCCAGTGCGCGGGTCGCCGCTATTTTCGCAGAAGGCGCATCGCTTGGCATCACTATGATGGCGGAAGACCCCAGCATTTGGGCAGCCCGCGCCAAGCCAAGCGCGTGGTTGCCCGATGAATAGCTGACTGTCCCGCGTGCGCGTTCTTCAGGCGATAGATTCAATATCCGGTTGTATGCCCCTCGAATTTTGAACGCACCTGTGCGTTGGAAATTCTCGGCCTTGAGAAGAAGCCGACCACCAAGCAGCGCGTTCACATCTGCGTTCTCAAGCACTGGCGTGCGCACAACGACACCTGCAAGCGCTGCGGCTGCACCGCGAATGTCCTCAAGTGTAACGGGATGCGTGGTCATGCATATGCCTTACGGGGTGCAGCATCGGACGCGATCTGAAACACTGCGTCACCACGCACCACTTGCGCCATCGCCCGCTTGCACAAAACGATGCCCTCATAGGGCGAAATGATCATATCTGGCTCTGACTGCGGCGTATCAGGATGGTGAACGCGTCCGACCACATCGCCCTTCGACACACCTTCCCCGATGGATTTAAGCGGTTCGAAAAGGCCTGCAGTATTAGAAAAGACTGACCCTTGCGCGTTTAGCTCACGCGTGCCCTGCGCCGCGTCTGGCGTATAGGTGGGCAACATATCAAGCGTGTGCAGGATGCGGCGCAATCCACGCTCGGTGCGTTGCAAAATGTCAGGCGTAACCTCACCGCCGCCGCCAAGCTCGGCCATGACGTTGATCACGCCATTGCGGTTGGCCGCCCCCATCGCAGTGCGTGCTGTACTGTCGCGCCCACCACCGCTTGTAAAAACCCAAGCATAAGGCAAATCAAATGCGTATTGAATGCGTATTAAAGCCTGGGCTTCCTCGGGGCTGTGCCCTTGCCCGCGCAACAATGTCGGGGGGTAAAACAGCGAACTGCCGCCCGAATGCAGATCAATAACGTAGTTGGCCAAGGGCATAAGTTCGTCTTCGATATAGTGGGCAATCATTTCAGTTGGACTGCCCGCCACATCGCCGGGAAAGAGGCGATTGAGGTTGCCTTGATCTAAGGGAGAAGTCCGAAAACCCGCCTGTGCGGCAGGGTAATTCACCATCGGCATCAGGATCAGACGACCGCAGATATCGGCAGGGTCCAGTTCGCGTGCAAGGTTTGATACAGCAATCTGGCCTTCATATTCGTCCCCATGATTACCCGCCATAATCAATAGGGTCGGCCCTTCACCGTTTCTAATCGAAACGACAGGTACGGGAATCCAGCCATATGCTGAACGATGAACCGAATTAGGCACGCGCAGAAAACCTGAGTGTTTTCCGCACGCCTCAAAGTCCACCTCTGAGGTGATTAAAGTTCCAGCCACACGGGTCCCCTCGTTTCACATTTCGGTAAACGCCGAAGTAATTTCGAGCTAATTCAGACAAAGCGCCTTGTCAAGCTTCGTTATTTCGGGCACTACCGAAATATGAACCAGCCCGACGCTATTGAAGCCTTTGCAGCCCTCGCTCAACCAACCCGAATTGCCGCTTTTCGGTTGCTGGTTAAGGTTGGCCCAGAAGGTTTGCCTGCTTTGGAAATTTCCCGGCAGTTAGGCACAAAACCATCGACTTTATCAGGTCACCTATCAATCCTGAAACGCGCTGGCGTTCTTATTGCCACGCGCCACCAGCGCGAAATTCACTATGCAGCCAACCTTGCAACTGTGAATGCGCTAGTCCAGTTCCTGATAGCGGACTGCTGTGGCGGCAAGATAGAAAACTGCACAGAGATCGTCGCGCTCCTTGATCGATAGCCAAATAGCTAAAGCGGACATC
>CBDTVL010000329.1:0-3855 GCA_965363755.1 uncultured Sulfitobacter sp. | reverse complement strand
TTGCTTCGGTTCCAAAAATTTCTGCATGAGTGCCGCTGTTGTCGTCTGTTGCGAGGGTGTAGATTTTCAACTTCATGCTGCAATCTCCTGATAGGGGTCGCGCTGGTCGCTGCCGGAGTAATCCGAGAACTCAACAAAAGCCTCGCGCAGATCGGCCAGCGGGTGGTTGTCAAAATCATCTATGCGCTGATCTTCAGGCGCAATATTTGCCTCGTTGTCCTCGTGGATGGCAAAGGTCAGGTCTTCCGCAATCTCGGTGAACTCAGAGACAGGCGTCACCCGCCCATTGCGGCGGGGAAATTGGCCGAAGGACCTATCGCCAGCCACAAAGCCCTTTCCGGTTTCAAGGGCGATCTGGCGGGCAATGCAGACGGCTTCCAGCGCTGTGATTGTATCATGCACGGCAGTTGCAAGATATTCCGGAACGTCTTGGGTTCCTTCATTGGCACGGCCATAGATGCCCCAGAACTCGGCCCATCCGGCTTCGCACTGGACAACGCCGCCTTCGCTTTCGTCGTTGCGGCAGGGCATAATTTCAAACCATTCGAACTGGTCTAACGTGTCGCCTTTGCACAGGTTGTTGAACCGCTGGTCATGAGGGATTTGTATAGGTGAATTTCTAAGGTCATTTGACATGGGGGTTGTTCCGTCTTGAAAAGGGGGAAGGATGGCAGCCCCACTCGGGGGCCGCTCTCTGTTACTGCTCAGCGCGCTGAAGCTGAGTAAGCCGCAGCCTCTGTCCATGCCGCTGCACGCGCCGCGTATCGCGCCTTGTTCGGATTGCTGCCTTCAAACCGGACCGCCTGCATATCGAGGTTGCGCGCTATCCCAGTTGCTGCATTTGCTGTGGCAATATGGGTGCCGCCTTCAAGGTGAAATTGCACAACCGGTTCCGCTTCAAAGTCTGCGCCGTGCTCTGCGATGAACTGATCAAGCGGGAGGCTCTGCTCACTGCGCCAGCGCGCAGCAGTGTCTGACGCCTCCCAGTTGCGCGCCTCAGAACTTACAACCCAGAGCTTTTGCTCCTGACAGAACCTGATTGTGTAGCGCCATTCTGTGTCACCGTGGGCATCATGGCTCTCGGTTGGCTGTGCATCCAGATTGCCCCGCACAAACGCAAACATCAGGGAACCGCGCCGGTCCTCGATCTCACGAAAGCTGTCATCCACTGTGGGTACGTTGAATGCGGCAATCATTCGGGCAAACCGCACAGCGGCATATTCCGGATAGCCATCATGATGGCAGTAAAACGTCATATCTTCGATCTGGTAGGTGGCTCTGGTGGACATATCGGTCTCTCGCTCTTTTTGGTGCTGGTTTTGAGATCAGCCCTCTTGGGCGTCGTCTCTAAAACCTGACCCACTGGCGAAGTGCCGGGGTGAGCAACTGCCACTCAAATCGACAGGACTGGCGCGGCCCGCAGCGCGTCGCGCGAGGACACGGGTCCTGTCTATTTTGGTTGCGGGCGCGAGGACCAGCAGGTCCTAAAGCAAACAGACAAAGGGCGTTTGGTGAAACCAAATCCCCGAAGGCTATTTAGAAGAAAAAGAAATGCGAGAGGTGGGTACTGGTACCAAATTTTGTATGTCGTGCCAGTTAAGTTGTAAAAGGCTCAGTGCCGCGATCCAGCAGCGCAAGATAGTCCGAATATGCGTAAACGCGACCGCGTTGTTTGCCCGTCGTCTCACGCACGATCTTCAATTCGGCCAATTTTTCTAACGCGCCGCTTGCTGTTGGGAATGACGTGCCCAATTTGTCTGCGACGGTCTTAATCGTGACGATCGGGCGCTCCTGCATGAGCTCGTGTACGCGCAATGCAGATGGCGCTGACCGACCAAGCATACCGATCGTGTGGCGATGCGTATCGAACATTGTGATCAGTTCGCGTGCGGTCTCCGACGCCTGCTCTGCAGTTTCGGCGACACCGGTCAGGAAGAATTCCATCCAGGCTTCCCATGCACCTGCCTGCCGCACCTCCTGAAGGAGCCGGTAGTAGTCGTTCCGGCGCGATTTGAGAAACAGGCTGAGATAGAGGATCGGTTCGTGCAAAACACCTGCTTCGCACAGGATCAATGTTATGAGGAGGCGACCCAATCGACCGTTACCATCCAGAAAGGGGTGGATAGTCTCAAATTGCACATGGGCAAGGCCTGCCCGAATGAGCGGTGGCAATCCAACATCATCGGTGTGCAGGAACCGCTCAAAAGCACCCAGGCAATCGCCCAGAGCATTTGGCGGCGGCGGGACAAACAAAGCGTTGCCCGGGCGCGTTCCTCCAATCCAGTTCTGCGATCGCCGAAATTCTCCCGGTTGCTTGGTGGCGCCGCGCCCGGACTTCAGCATGATCTCGTGCATTTCTCGGATAAGGCGCAACGAGAGCGGAAACCCACCCCGAATACGCCCGACGCCGTGCTCGATGGCGGCGACGTAGTTTGAAACCTCCGTCACATCATCGAGCTCAGCACCTGGAGCTTCATCGTTCTCATACAACAGAAGGTCAGACAGTGAAGATTGTGTCCCCTCGATCTGGGACGAGAGCAAAGCTTCCTTGCGTACATACATATAGAGAAAGAGCGGTGTTGATGGCAGGATCGTCGCGACGCCATCCAGACGCCCAACTGCCGCGATCGCGCGTTCATAGACTCGCATCATTCCGGGCATATCCAAAGGCGGGACCGGAGGAAGAGGAGCAGGCACAAAGGCGCGCACGTTCTCTCCGCCTGCGCTTGTCTCAACGAATGAACCTAGTCTTTGGTTTTGAACTTCGGTCATCACGCCAACCTTTAATAGCTCCACACCCTTATTAAAGCAAACATCGTGAAACTTGAATAAGGTTGTACGCTAATTCAAATCTGCCGTGTTTGCCTGGCAACAGTTGGAAGGTCGCCAGAAGGAATTGATCTGTGGCATGTCAGCTTGCGCGTGGATGGCAAACAAAGAAGTTACAATCAAATCACATAGGATTGGAGTTTCGTGTGAATACGGTAATGAGTATTGTCACTCTCGCCTCCCTGATATTAGCCACGCGAGGGATCGCAGAAACAAACACCGCTCTGGTCACCGTTTCTGAGCAAACTACGGTTGCACATGGCGGGGGATGCAGAAAAGATTCACCAAAAGGTCAATGCTGCCACGCAGGCTCAAAACCCTATCATTGCCATTGAACAAGTGGGCCTTTCAGCCCGGATATCGGTTGAGGAATTCGTTCGGACCTTTGGGTAAGTCGTGAATCGGCTTCTGACCTACGGGTCACTGTATCTGCTTACTATTTACTGCGAAGCCGATCCAAGTCCTCATATCCTACAATGCCAGCCAAGTGGCAACGTGACCCAGGCTCACAGTTTCTTGCAACTTGGTAACAAATTGTAGTCCCAGAACACTGCCCAACTACTAAACCTGCCTAGTCGCTTGAGAAAACAAATCCTGTGGTCCATCTATTTGTGATCAAATTGTCGGTCTGCCGATTGCCTTGATTGACGGGTGCACTCCGCGATAGCGGTTCTGCGCGAACAGCGCCGGCCCTGAATGTGTAGGGCACAGTCCTGTACATTCAGGACATCAAATATCCGCATCAACCATCAAGGACACCTTGCAGCACTTTGGTCAAAGCTGCGGCCTCACCTTCTGGAATATCTGATGTTGCACGGGCAATCCGAGGATCAGAACGCTCTACAAGCTCGTCAAACTTATCGCGGGACATAACCACAAAACGAGATGTTCCGTGGTCCGGCGGCAGGCCAACGGCGTCGAGCAGACCGTTCAATTCGGATTTTGTCTCGAAGTGCTCGACGACTCGATTCGCCCACCATCCGCTTTCCGCCGGAACCAGCCCGACAAGCTGTCGCCACTTTGGAG
>CBDTVL010000328.1:0-3896 GCA_965363755.1 uncultured Sulfitobacter sp. | reverse complement strand
AACAGCTCGATCTCCAACTCGCCATTGGCAGCGGTGTTGATGTAATCGATGACCGGTTTGGTCACATGCTCGCCCAGCGCAGCACCGGCGTACGTCTGAAACCGCCATTTGATCGCGGTCTGGGCGCGCGCAACTGCAGGCGCGGCAAGCGCACCGGCACCGCCTAGAGCGGCTGTGCGTAGAAATGAACGTCTTGAAGTCATGATCGTCTCCTTGGTTGGTTGAATGCTCCGTTCGCGGAGTTCTCTAGGGTTAATCTGCGTAGACATAAGTTGGTAACCAAAGGGCCAGTTGCGGGAAGATCATCACCAGCACCAACGCCCCGACCATCACCAGAACAAAAGGTCCGATGGAGCGATAGATATCCTGGATTGAAATCTCTGGCGGGGCCATAGCCCGCATCAAAAACAGGTTATAGCCGAAGGGCGGCGTCATATAGGCAATCTGGCAGGTGATCGTATAGAGAATTCCATACCATATCAGGTCAAAGCCCAGCGCGCCTACCAGCGGCACATATAAGGGCGCGACGATGACCAGCATCGCAGTATCATCCAAAAATGTGCCCATCAGAATGAATGACAGCTGCATCAGGATCAGAATAACCCAAGGGTTGAGGCCCAGGCGTTCGGTAAACAGACTCTCGATCGCCTTGACTGCGCCCAGCCCGTCAAAGACCGCGCCAAATGCGAGGGCGGCAAGGATGATCCACATGAACATGCAAGTGATGCCCAGCGTATTGCGCACAGAGTTCTCAAACACCTGGCGAGTCATCCGACCCTTCAGCACGGCGGCCATAAAGGCAGCCATCGCGCCAATGGCAGAACTTTCCACCAGCGAGGTCCAGCCATTGACAAAGGGCACCATCATGACCGCAAAGATCACCAGCGGCAGAAGCCCCGCACGCAGCAATCGCAGCTTTTCGGCCAAGGGAATATTGCGCTCTTCTAGAGAAAGAGCTGGCCCAAGCTCGGGGTTTTTCCAACAGCGCACAGCAATGTAGATAATGAACATCGTCGCCATCATCAGGCCGGGAATAACGCCCGCCAGCCACAACTGCCCGACCGGCTGGCGCGCGATCATCGCATAAAGCACCAAAACCACCGAGGGCGGCACAAGTATGCCCAGACTCGACCCGGCCTGAATAACACCGGTGACCATCCGCTTGTCGTACCCGCGTTTAAGCAATTCTGGCAGTGCAATCGTGGCCCCGATCGCCATGCCCGCAACGCTCAGCCCGTTCATGGCTGATATCAGGACCATGAGGCCAATTGTGCCAATCGCAAGCCCTCCGCGCACGCCACCCATCCAGACGTGAAACATCCGGTAAAGGTCATCAGCGATCTTGGATTCTGACAGTACGTAACCCATAAAAATGAACATTGGCAGGGTTAGCAGAGGATACCACTTCATCAGCTTCATTGCCGCCGAAAAACCGATGTCAAAACCACCGCGATCACCCCAGAGCAGCAGCGCGGCGACAACAGCGATAAAGCCGATCGCGCCGAATACACGTTGACCCGTCAACAGCATCAGCATCATCGTCGAAAACATCAGGGTTGCGATCAGCTCATAGGACATCAGATCGTTTCGCCCTTCAGCCGCAGCACATCTTTCAAGAACTCCGAGATGCATTGCAAAAGCATTAGGAACATACCCAAAATCATCACGGCCTTGACCGGCCAGAGATAGGGTCGCCATGCAGAAGATGATCGCTCCATCGTACCGATCTCTTCCCCACCAGTAATGAGGCCGCCAAAGAACGAAAATGGCGCGCTACCCCAATATCCCAGTGAATAGGCCGTGGAGCTAACAGCGCCATAAAGCAGCACGCAAAGGTAGAAGATCAGGAGCAAAATGGTCAGTACGTCAACCCAAGCTTTTTTGCGCTTGGACCAGCCACCATAAAGCAGGTCCATCCTAACGTTGGAGCCCAGCTGGATCGAATAGGGCCCCCCGAGGATGTAATAGGTCACCATGACAAACTGCGCCATTTCCAGCGTCCAAAGTGTTGGGACGAAAAGGGTTTTGTTAATCGAGGACCAGAGCAAAATGGCCATCAAAACAAAAATGCCATACATCGTAATACGCCCGACCCGATAATTCACCGCATCAATTAAGCGGATATAGCCTTGCATCACGCCACGCATTGGACGACTCCCAGTTCATCCGTCCGAGAAAACGCATCGACAACCCATCCTGCGATCATGTCCGCCATGGCGTGCTGTTCGGGTCTTGTTCGGATCAGATCATTGCGAATTTCCAACATGACATTCAAATATCCGTTGGGAATGGCGTGTTCTTTCAGCGTGTGGGTCACGCCATGTTTTGGCCCGTAAGGTTGATTGCGTTGAACACTGGCCTGAGTATGCAGTGCGGCACAGTTCAACATGGAATCTGCAAGCCGCGAGTCTGCGTCATGCAGCACCCCGATTTCAACCTCTCTCTTTTCGCCGTGAAAGATGGGCGTGAAGCTATGAATGGTAACAACAACCGGTGTTTCCGTTCGTGCAATTCGGTCCACAAGCGCCTGACGAAAGGGTTCATAATAGGTCTGTATTCGCTCGACTTTGTCACGCGGTCCTAGTCCGACATTCCCCGGAATGTCGATCACCTCGCTGCGGGTGGGCATCGCATCGACGGCATCCGGTGGACGGTTGCAATCATAGACCAACCGCGACACCGTTGCGGAAATCAGCACAGCATCAAACGCCACAGAAAGACGTTCCGCAACCGCCTTTGCGCCGGGATCCCAGGCTGCATGGCTTTTGCTGGCCTCAGCCGATAACCCCAATTTGTGAAATGATGCCGGAATCTCATGGGAGGCATGTTCACAGACCAACACAACCGAGGATGACCCATTGGGATTCAAGGTTTGAACATGCTCTTCCAAATATCCCCCTAGCACACCGTTTTGACCTTTTCGTTAGGCAATGTGCTTGCCAAAACTGGATTCTGTCAACACAATTGCGTAGTTTTTTATCAGCTCTATCTGTTGTGTTATTTTTTCGATCAAAATGAGGGCGGGTCATGTCGGACGAAGCACATACCATTTCGGATTTGATTCAACATCGGCTTGATGAACTGACGCGGGCAGAGCGTCAACTGGCCCATTCGATCCTTGAGAATTATCCGGCATCGGGCCTTGGTCCGCTGGCGGCACTTGCCAAAGATGCAAACGTCTCTGTTCCCACAGTGGCGCGGATGGTCCACAAACTTGGTTTTAAAGGGTATCCTGAATTTCAGGCCGCTTTGCGCGAGGAACTCAAGGCAAAGGCACAGAACCCAATCGCCAAGCATGATACATGGGCTGGCGGCGCACCATCAGAGCATATGCTGAACCGCTTCACCGATGCGGTGATCGACAACATCCGCCACACGCTCGGTCAGATTGAACCTGCGGTGTTTGACCAAGCCTGCGCGTTGGTAGCCGACAAGAACAGGCATCTTTATATTGTTGGCGGTCGCGTAACACACACGCTTGCCGAATACCTCTTTTTGCATATGCAGGTGATCCACCCGAAAACCACGCACATCCAATCGACGTCAAATGCCTGGCCGCACTACCTGCTGGACGTAAAACAAGGCGATGTCTTTGTTATCTTCGACATGCGCCGCTACGAGAACAACACATTGAAACTTGCTGAAATGGCCCATGCAAAGGGTGCAAAGATTGTCCTGTTTACAGACCAATGGCGCTCGCCCATTCATCGGCTGACGCATATCAGTTTTAGTGGCCGTATCGTCGTTCCGTCGGCATGGGATTCGATGGCAACAACACTTCTTCTGATTGAGACGATGATTTCCTCTATTCAAAACCTGAACTGGGAAGATACGAAATCGCGTATGGAAGAGTTAGAAGACATGTTTGATCAGACCAAACTCTTTCGAAAGTTCAC
>CBDTVL010000327.1:0-3919 GCA_965363755.1 uncultured Sulfitobacter sp. | reverse complement strand
GAAATGATATCCCCAGTTTGGATCAGGGCGAGTGGACCGCCAATAAATGCCTCAGGCGCGACATGAAGAATACAGGCACCATAGCTTGTGCCGCTCATCCGCGCATCCGACAGACGCACCATGTCGCGATGGCCTTCGTTCAATAACTTTTGCGGCATAGGGATCATACCCCAATCAGGCATCCCAGGGCCGCCTTGTGGACCGGCGTTTCGAAGGATCAAAACATGATCGGCGGTGATCGGGGCGTCTGGGTCATTGATGATATTTTTAACTCTGCATAAGAGTCTGCCACCATCGCAGGACCGCGATGTGTCATGAATTTCGGGTCCATAGCGGCGGGTTTGATGACGGCGCCGTCCGGAGCAAGGTTGCCTTTCAGAACAGCCAGCGAGCCTTCGTGATAGACCGGATTGGACAAAGGGCGGATCACGTCGTTGTTGTAGTTCTGCGCATTCCCGATGCCGATGCCAAGGTTCTGGCCTGTGACCGTCAGGGCCGTTAGGTCCAGCATGTCGCCCAACTCTTTCATCAGAGCAGGAAGCCCTCCTGCATAGAAGAAATCTTCCATGAGGTATTCGGTGCCAGATGGCCGGATATTGGCAAGAACAGGAGTTGTCCGCCCGATCGCTTCCAAATCGTCCAGTTCCAATGGAATACCTGCGCTCCGAGCCATGGCTATCAGGTGGATAATCGCATTTGTTGACCAGCCTGTTGCCATGGCAACGGTAACGGCATTCCTAGTGCTGGCTTCTGTGATTATCTTGGCTGGGCTAAGGTCCTCCCACACCATGTCCACTATGCGCCGCCCGCATGCCGCGCTCATCCGCTGATGGTTGACATCAGGTGCTGGGATCGACGACGCGCCGGGCAAGCACAAGCCGAAGGCTTCAGCAATGGCGGTCATAGTGCTCGCCGTACCCATGGCCATGCAATGGCCATAGGAACGTGCAATTCCGCCCTCGACGCCTTGCCACTCTTGCTTGGAGATCGTGCCAGCACGACGCTCGTCCCAATACTTCCACGCGTCAGCGCCAGACCCAAGCGCTTTGCCAGCATAATTGCCGCGCAACATCGGACCTGCAGGCAGGTAGATAAATGGCAAACCCATAGAAACTGCGCCCATCACGAGCGCTGGGGTCGACTTGTCGCAGCCCCCCATCAGCACTGCGCCATCGACTGGGTTAGAACGCAAAACTTCCTCGACCTCCATGGCGACCATGTTGCGGTAAAGCATAGATGTTGGCTTAAGGAACTGTTCGCCCAGTGAATGAACCGGTACTTCTACAGGCATGCCTCCCGCTTGTAGAATGCCTTTCTTAACGAATTCTACTCGGTCCCTGAAATGCATATGGCAGGGCTGAACATCCGACCAGGTGTTGAGGATCGCGATGACCGGTTTGCCTTCCCAGTCCTCACTCGACAGTCCCATTTGCATAGCCCGTGACCGGTGACCGAACGATCGCAGATCATCTGGAGAAAACCAGCGAGCAGATCGAAGGTCATTGTATTTTTTTGCGCCCATTGGATGCTCCCCTATTTGCAAAGATATGGCTCGGGCAGACCTCTGCATACAACTGAGTGTCGCCGTAGATGGGGCGACTCTCAACTAAGAAATTACTTGCGTCACATCGGGGCGACCATTGGGGCACCCCTCCAAATTACCTCGCGCAAAAATATGTCTACCCACGCCGGTCCCCGGTTCAAAACCTTTTGAACTTATATACCCCCGCTTGGCCCAATGGTCCGCCGTTTGTTTCTTGCCATCGTGGTAGACCTTGCACTGCGACTGCAGCGGGGCGCGCACCTTCGACCAACCTCAAGAACCTTGCGTTCCCAGTTACGTCTGTCGCAATCTAACAGCTGCGGCAATTATTCTTCTGATATCAGCCAACGCTTACATAGGGGCACATTATGTCAAAGCCACTTGAGGGCATACGTGTTCTTGACCTGACCAATGTTTTGGCGGGCCCGTTCTGCTGCCATCAGCTGGCACATCTCGGAGCAAACGTCATCAAGGTTGAAGCCACTGGCCGCGGGGATCTGGCCCGCCAATTGGGCGCGGACCCGGATCTGAACAACTCTAACATGGGCGTCTCTTTTCTGGCGCAGAACGCTGGCAAGAAGTCGGTCACGATCAACTTGAAGAAACCCGAAGGTAAGGCGCTTTTTCTGAAACTTGTTAAGACCGCCGATGTTCTGGTCGAAAATTTCCGACCTGGCGTGATGAAGCGTTTGGGGGTCGGATACGAGACCCTCAAAGATGTGAAGCCGTGCCTGATCTATTGCGCGATCTCAGGTTTTGGCCAAGACGGCCCCTGGGTACATCGCCCGGCCTATGACCAGATCATTCAAGGGGCGTCGGGGGTTATGTCCATCACAGGTGACGATGAAAGCGCACCGTTGCGTGTGGGTTACCCGGTGGCGGATACCGTGGGCGGCATGACTGCGGCCTTTGCTATCTCGGCTGCCCTCAATGGCAATCCACGGGGCAGTTTCATCGACGTTTCGATGTTGGAATCCGTTCTGTCTACGATGGGTTGGGTGGTCTCTAACTACCTGATCGCCGGAGTGGAACCCACTGCAAATGGCAATGAAAACGTCACCTCCGCACCGTCCGGCGCGTTCAAGGCTGGCGGTGGTCTGATCAATATTGCTGCAAACAAAGATGAACAATGGATCTTGCTGACCCAACACTTGGGACTAGACGCCCTGCGAGAGCAGCCCGAGTATGCCACGCGTGAGGCGCGCAAAATGAACCGCGCTGCCCTGAAGGTTGAGCTTGAGCGAGTGCTTGAAACCCGACCTGGCCGCGACTGGGTCAAAGAACTGAACTGTATTGGTGTGCCTGCCGGAGCGGTACTGACTGTTCCGGAAATTCTGTCCATGCCGCAAGTTGCTGATAGGGGTTTTTTACATCAATATAAGGATGTTCCGGGTGTCGAGCGCGACATCCAGTTGGCCACGACTGGTATCAAGATTGACGGGTCCGCGCCAACCGTGACTTCCCCACCGCCAACCTTGGGCGAACACAATGACGAAATCTGGAGCGAATTGGGGCTGTCCAAAGACGACATAGATAAGTTGAAAAAGGATGGTGTGGTATGACTGAACAGCGCAATGATGTTTCCGATTGGTGGACTACTGAAATCATTGACATGGCGCCGGGGCAAATCCGGTTACGCGGCAATCCTATCGAGGATTTAATTGGCAATGTGTCCTTTCCACAGATGATCTGGTTGATGACGCGGGGTGAACTGCCGACCCCCAAGCAGGCCGATCTTTTGGAATGTGCTTTGGTCGCGGCCGTGGATCATGGACCACAAGCACCCTCGATTGCTGCTGCGCGGATGGCTGTGACTTGTGGACTTAACCTCAACGGCGCCATGGCCTCTGCTGTCAACATGCTCGATGATGTTCATGGCGGGGCGGGGGAACAAGCGGTGGAGCTATATGGCTGGATCGATGCGGCCGTGCTGGGCGGTTTGGACGTTAATACCGCGGCCGAACAGATGATTGACCGCTGGCAGACAGAGCGTACGAAATATGTTCCGGGCTTCGGCCATCGGTTTCATACGCCGGAAGACCCCCGGGCGCCACGCCTGCTGGGGTTGGTCGCGCAAGCCGCTGAAGCAGGTACTGTCAACGGGAAATTTGGCCAGATAGGTCAAGCTGTGCAGGACGTTCTGAACACGCGTAGGGGAAGGCCCATTCCGATGAATATTGACGGGGCGACGGCTGTTATCTACGCAGAACTTGGCTTTGCTGGCCCGCTGGCCCGAGGGTTGTTTTGCCTGTCGCGATCCGTAGGTATTATCGCTCACGCTTGGGAACAAATGCAGCAAGGCGGTCGTAACAAAGGCCCGACACCACCTGAATATCGCTGGACATACAAAGGGCCAAATCCAATAGCTAGAAACTA
>CBDTVL010000326.1:0-3926 GCA_965363755.1 uncultured Sulfitobacter sp. | reverse complement strand
TCTTCCGTTCACAACCATTTCAATCTTGAGCGCGACCTTTATCTGTTGTGAGATAGAGAATGGAACATTTTTCTGGATTATCCGACATAGCATCTATTGAGTGACGGCAAGGGTCTTTCGATGTTGGGGTCATGCGTGGGGGTACAAGCGGCCCTTCTTTCAAAGGCAGAGAACTTTTACAACTGGGAGCTGAGTTTCGACGGCTTGGGTTGTTGAAACCATTGATGTATTCTGCCGGTGATGGCGCCTGTGCCCCGAGAGCCCTTGAAAGGTTGAAGACTATGACGTCAATGTTTCGATCCTTTAGAGGGCTGATCGGGGGTATGAAAATAACTCTACTGTCGAGTATCATCCATATGCGGCGATGCTTTCTGGCGTCCCTTTGCATTGCCGCAATGGTTCTGTCTACAGGCGGCGCAACCGCTCAGGAGACGCCTGATCCCGAGTCCAGTGTTGCAGCAACGAATGACGCCACCAAGACCGACCTTCTCGTACGCCCGATCCGCACCGACAGTCCGCAGCAGACACTTAAGAGTTTCATCATTCTCAGAGGTGATCTCGAAGCCGAGCTCGGCAAGTATTTTGTCAAGAAAACAAGGGCTAGAGAAGACCAGATTCTCGCGACACTTATACAGATGACGACCCTGATCGATATGTCCGAGGTGGCACCATCAGTCCGCCGGGACATCGGGGGCGAGACGGTCGCCCACTTACTCGACATCTTCGGGCGCATCGTTCTTCCAAACATGGAAGGCGTTCCTGACGCCAAGAGCCTAGAGGCGGATGGATCTGTCACCAGCTATCTAATCCCGAATACGCCCTTTAGGATCATGCGGTTGGTGGAAGGTGAGCAGGTCGGAGAGTATTTGTTCGGCGCAAAGACAATCAGGACAGCGCCAGACTTTGCGCGTATGGTTGAACGTATCCCACTTCACTCTTCGATCGATATCGAAAGCTGGAGCAGAATGTGGCCCCAACTAACCGGCTGGATGATCCCGAACTGGCTAGTGGCAGGCATGCCCAAACCGCTTAATGCTGTCCTCCTAGGTACACCGATTTGGAAAGTGCTCGCGGTCCTGATCATGGCGCTCGCGGTTTTGCCTCTTTTCACAGGATGGCATCGCATTCTCGCTTCTGGACGACTTGAGAGCAGCCTGGGGCATAAGCTTGTGATGTCGCTGTGGCCACTGACTTTGATCTTTTTCCTGGTGATCTTCCAGTCGTTTTTTGAACTCCAGATCAATCTTACAGGCAGGTTCGCAATATTCTGCAATTCCGGCATCATCGCGCTCACATATATTGCCGCCACCTATCTGATCTGGTTGCTCACACTAGCGTTCTTTGAGTGGATCATTCTCAGCCCACGCATTCCCGACAGGAGTCTTGACGCCAGCATGTATCGCCTTCTTGCCCGACTAATCGGAGCAATAGGCGGCGTCATCGTCCTCGCTTATGGCGCCCAACAGGTGGGCCTACCCGTGTTCAGCATCCTCGCAGGTCTCGGCATCGGCGGCATCGCGATTGCGCTGGCCATACGGCCGACACTGGAAAACCTGATTGGCGGCTTCATACTCTATCTCGACAAGCCAGTTCAGGTTGGAGACTTCTGCGAGTTTGGCGACAAGTGGGGCACGGTGGAAAAGATCGGCGTTCGGACGACACAGGTCCGAGGGCTTGACCGTACTCTGATTTCGATCCCAAACTCCCAGTTTGCGGACATGCAGCTCATCAACTGGGCACGCTGCGACGAGATGCTAATGCTTCACGTCATCGGCCTGCGATACGAAACCGACGGGGATCAGCTGCGCCACGTTCTCGCCGGAATGCGCGGTATGCTGCACAGCCATCCCATGATTGCCAGCGACACAGTCCGCGTTAGGTTCATCGGCTATGGCGCGTCATCGCTCGACATCGAGATACGCGTTTACGCCAAAACCCGTGAGTGGAACGAGTTTTATGAGATCCGCGAGGACATCTTACTCCGAGTGAAAGACATTGTGAGTGAGTCTGGCACTAGCTTCGCATTCCCGTCGGTGACCATGTACGCGGGCCAAGACGAAGGGCTCGACAGCGAGCGCACTGAGGCGGCAAAAGAAAATGTTGCGGCTTGGCGACGAAGCGGACGTCTGCCATTCCCCCGATTTGCACACTCGCTGGTCGAGCGTATTCGCGGCACGTTAGACTACCCGCCACTTGGTTCTGTAGAACGTGGCCCCGAAATCGCCGAGGATGCCTCCGCCGAACCATTGGGGCTGGATGAAAACATGGATACTAAAAACCCTTCGTAACGTCTTGGCCCTCCTTCGCCGATCTCGTCTTCGACATGGGGCGGATCGATATCTGCTTTGTCCCGCTTCTGAGGCCTTGAAGGCCAACTCAGCAAAGGTCCGGAGGCCGCCCTTAATGCCAAAATGTACTTGCTGCAGCATCCGTCACTAAGTTTTTTCCCATGGGCCCCGTGCGCAACTTCTCAGGCTGGGCTGACATTGGTCTGCGTTGGCAAATCTGACTAGGAAGAAGCTGCGGGGGCTGGGTTTTACCTTATGGGGAAAGCTTGATTTGGGGGGCCAAGAGGGGCCATTTGGGCATGCTATTTCCATTGAGGTCTATGGAATTGGCCTTGGAAACAGCGGTTGCGCCAGGTGCTTTGTGATGCTTCCGTTGATTTCGAGCCGCACAACTGGCGGCTACAGAGCCTTGATGCTGGTCAAAAAGATCGGTTTACGTCAGTAATCGTGACCTCTGAACTAGACCTAACAAGATCGTTGCAATCATGCGGGGTCCATACAGCCCCTAGGAATGCTAGAACTGCTCTCTCCGAGTGGCAAGATTGAGCTTTGATTTGGTGCGTGACTAGAGGTGGCTCTCTGTTGACGCCCCGATACGGTTTTATCGAGCCGTGGGGCAGGCTATGCGCGCATCCAACGCCCCCGATTAGGAGGAAACCCTGGCCACTCATCCGTTTTAGCCACTTCAATCAGCAGCGCGGCCTATCGAAGCGCAGCCAGTTCAAGTCGATCTGAACCACGGCTCTCTCTGAATGGCGTGGTCTTTGCGCGGCATAATCTTCACCGCAGGTGTGGTTGTGCTCTTCATTGCTTTCGGAGCACTCTTCAACAGCATGGGCCAGAGCAATCGGGAGGCAGGCATCGGATTAGGCTACGAGATTGAAGGGCGGCACATGGATCGGGATGCAACCCGCTCATACAGACCCTGCCGATAGATAGCCCCGCGCCGTCCCCCACTATCTCACCAAACCGTTGCTCCTCCGATCATTCAAGCAGCCTGTCGCCACGCTCTGCTCGTGCACGGTTCATATGGTCTAAACATATTTTTCTGAGGCCTGAGCTTAGAACAATATTCGCAGATTTGTCCCACTTCGAAAGATCTGAATATTCGCCTTCAACGATCTCGACCAGTTGATTTTCGCTAAGCTCCATATCTGAAACGCAGTTTCCCCTGTCCACGACATATCGGTAAACTGGTGAGCCTATGTATGGAGTTTTCCCCACATCGTATGCGCCCATGACATAGCCTACCTTGCCAGAGGCATCCAATTCATCCCAACGCTCCTTTCCTCCAATAAAATCTGCAGAAGCAGGGCCAAAACAGCTCCATACGACCATCATGGTGCCCACCGATTTTGCAACAAGGTTCATGTGAATACTCCCAATTAGGCTGATAACGGACAATATCATGACGTTAGCCATTTTGATAAAACAGGAAAAGAAAGAGTGAGTGACCCAAAGTGGTCGCCTGCTTTTGTCTTCAAACAACTTGGCAATGCTGTTCAAGCGTATCGTGATGGGGCAATGGTAGTCGTTACCATTTCATGACAAAAAAACTCAGCCTGCTTGTTTTGCATTCATGCATCGTCAAGGATTGGTGCTCAAGACCGTCTGATCAGCCGCCGAAGGTGCGGGTGA
>CBDTVL010000325.1:0-3931 GCA_965363755.1 uncultured Sulfitobacter sp. | reverse complement strand
ATGAATTGCAGGAGTTGGGAATTGACAGCAATTGCGCGCCCATGGTTGACGTCGCCTTTGCGCATACGCACGAGTTCCTGCGCAATCGTTGCTACGGATCCAACCCTGACACAGTTGCTGACCTCGGTCGCGCAGTGGCAGAGGGGCTGCTGGCCGGCGGTGTCCTGCCAATTGTAAAGCACATGCCGGGGCATGGGCGGGCAACGCAAGACAGTCATTATGATCTGCCCACTGTTGGCTCGGGTATTGCGGAACTCGAGGTGTGCGATTTTGCACCGTTTCAAGCCCTGAACCATCTGCCGATGGGGATGACCGCACATCTCGTTTACGACGCAATTGACGATGCGCCAGCGACACTTTCGCCCGATGTCATGAAGGTGATCCGCAATGATATCGGCTTTGGCGGTCTGGTGATGACAGATGACATCTCGATGAAAGCTCTAAAAGGGACGTTGGCCGACCTGTCCCACGCCTCAATCGCGGCTGGATGCGACGTCATTCTGCATTGTAACGGTTCGCTGGCAGAGCGGGCAGAAGTGGCATCAGCAGCAGGTGACATGACCGATGCGGCGCAGGCCCGTGCTGAGACCGCGCTGGCGGCCCGCCTAACCCCTGATGCGCTTGACATTCCGTCTTGCGAAGCCCAGCTTGAGGCGCTTTTGCACGGGCAGGTCTATGGCTGACGACACATTCGAGGAAGATAGCCTGTCGGTCACCGAAAGGATGGCCACTGAGGCGTTGATCGTTGACGTAGACGGGTTTGAGGGACCGCTGGACCTTTTGCTGATGCTGTCGCGGACGCAAAAGGTGGACTTGCGCAAAATCTCTGTCCTCGATCTGGCACGGCAATATCTGAGCTTTGTCGAAAAGGCCAAGGTGCTGCGGATTGAACTGGCCGCTGACTATCTGGTGATGGCCGCGTGGCTGGTATTTCTGAAATCTCGACTTCTGTTACCACCTGACCCGACCGAGGAGGGACCGTCCGGTGAAGAACTGGCGGCGCATCTGGCGTTTCAGTTGGAAAGATTGCAGGCGATGCGTGATGCCGCAGCCCGGCTCATGGCGCGGGATCGATTGGGACGGGACTTTTTTGCTCGAGGTCTGCCACAAACCGTTGAGCGGACCCGTCGGGTGACGTACACCGCGACGCTGCTTGATCTGATGCAGGGTTATGCCCGCATTCGTACTCGCGATGATTTCCGCCCGTTTGTCATGGACCGCGACGCGGTGTTCACCATGGAGCAAGCGTTGGACCGGATGCGCGGGCTGATTGGATATGCCGGGGACTGGACTGATCTGTCAAGTTATTTACCCGATGGCTGGGAGATTGATCCGCAACGACGGCGCAGCGCCACAGCCTCGACATTTGCGGCAACGTTGGAATTGGTGAAAGAGGGCCATCTGGAAATCCGGCAAAGTGAGTTATTTGCTCCAATTCAGCTGCGTAAAAAGGATTAGAAACGTGCCGCAAGATACTGAAGCAGCAAAAGAAAGCCTGTTCGAAGCGCCGCCAATGGGGGAACAAGAGCGCATGGTTGAGGCGGTACTGTTTGCCAGCGTCGAGCCAGTAAGCGTGAGTGAGCTTGAAAGCCGGATGCCGCATGGGTGCGATGCCGCCGAGGCGCTGGTGCATCTGCGCAAACGCTATAACGGGCGTGGCGTGCATGTGGTCAAAGTGGGCGATGCCTGGGCGATCCGGACAGCGTCCGATCTTGGATTTCTGATGCAAAAGGAAACTGTGGAAACCCGCAAGCTCAGCCGGGCAGCGATCGAGACACTGGCAATCATTTCTTATCATCAACCGGCGACGCGGGCCGAGATCGAGGAAATCCGCGGCGTCAGCGTGTCACGCGGCACCGTTGATCAACTGCTCGAACTGGAGTGGATCCGCTTTGGCCGCCGAAAGATGACGCCGGGAAGACCGGTAACATTTGTGGTGACGCAGAGCTTTCTGGATCACTTCGGGCTGGAAAGTGCCCGTGATTTGCCCGGCCTGAAGGAACTGCGCGCGGCGGGATTGCTGGAAAACCGCATTCCATCCGGTGCATTGCCGGTCATGGGCGAAGGAGAAGATGAAGAAGAAGAAGCCGTCGAAGGGCAGTCGGAACTGTTTGAGGACTAAGCGATGAGTGCCCTGAAAAATTCATGATTCATCGTTATAAGAACTATTGAGCAACTGTGGAGGCAGATATGAACGTCAATCAGGTCATCAATATGATCGTACGTATGGTAATGCGTAAGGCGATCAACAAAGGTATTAATGTTGGTATGGGGCAGGCGGCAAAGCTGGGTCGCAAACCCAAGAAACCGACCTAAACGGTCGAAAAATCAGACGGGTTGGACGTCAATCCGTCTCATTTGAAGTGTTTGGAGAGCTTCAGGCCCTGGCCCTGATAGTTGGAGGCGATGCCGGCCCCGTAAAGCTGGGTTGGCACTTTTGCCATGCGCTCGTAGACGAGCCGCCCGACAACTTGTCCATGTTCCAAAACAAATGGTGCTTCGTGGCAGCGGACTTCAAGCACGCCGCGTGATCCGGTGCCACCGGCTGCTCCGTGTCCAAAGCCGGGATCAAAGAATCCCGCATAGTGGACTCTGAATTCACCAACCATAGCCAGATATGGCGCCATTTCGGCGGCATATTCTGGTGGAATATGAACGGCTTCGCGGCTTACAAGAATGTAAAACGCCCCGGGGTCAAGAATAATCTGACCATTTGTCGTTCGCACGTCTTCCCAGTATTCAGCCGGGTCGTAGTAGCCAATCAGGTCCAGATCAATGACTCCGGTATGCGGTTTGGCGCGGTATCCCACGAGATCAGTGTCTGGCAATTCAAGGTCAACGGAGAATCCCAGCCCATCGTCGATCACTGCCGGACCATCCACCAGTGGAGAGGTGGCATGAAGCTCAGTGAGTTCGGAGTCGTCCAGAACGGCATGTCCAGTTCGAAACCGGATTTGGTTAAGGCGCATTCCGGGGCGCACCAGAACCGAGAAAGAGCGGGGGCAGATTTCAGCATAGAGCGGTCCGTGATAGCCGGCTGGTATGCGATCAAATTCAACCCCGCCATCGGTGATCGTTCTGGTCAGCAGATCCAGCCTGCCGGTCGAACTTTTGGCATTTGCGACCGCTTGCGTCTCATCAGGAAGTGCAAGAGATTCCATCAAAGGAACCACATAGACGCAGCCTTTTTCAAGCACAGCCCCGTTTGTCAGGTCGACGCGGTGCATTTCGAATTCCTGAAGGCGGGTCTCGACGCTTTGACCGGTACCTGCGAGAAATGAGGCCCGTACACGGTAAGCTGTGGTGCCCAGACGCAGGTCAAGGCTGGCGGGCTGTATTTGAGCCTCAACAATAGAGCGATCAGCGGCAATAATGCCGTCTGAGATCATTTCCGAAAGTTGCTGGTTGGGGATTACACCAATCATTTCAAACCCTTCGAATTCATTGCCACCATCGCGCCAGCAAAGAGGAGGCGCGGCGGATCGGGGCGATATCGTCGGATGAAATTGGTCGGGCTAGCAGGACTCGAACCTGCGACCTTCCGTCCCCCAGACGGACGCGCTACCAGGCTGCGCCATAGCCCGACGATGTGGTGTTCATAGTGGAATTGCACGCGGGGGCAAGGGGGAATTGCCACTTTTGCTTTACTCTTTGCCGGTCCCGGACAGGCGCGCGTGTAATGCCTCAAGCTGTGCCTGGACAGCGCGCATTGCATCGATCTGGCTGGCAGGAATACGGTCCAGAGTGGATATGCGGGCGAGCATTCCCGCCGGGACCTCAATCT
This sequence comes from uncultured Sulfitobacter sp., assembly GCA_965363755.1. Lineage (GTDB taxonomy): Bacteria > Pseudomonadota > Alphaproteobacteria > Rhodobacterales > Rhodobacteraceae > JL08. The sequence continues at coordinate 147 of CBDTVL010000325.1, read as the reverse complement.
GATCTTCAGGCGGACCATCCGGCGCATCCACGATATGCGGCACTTTGGCCATTGGGGCAGGCGCCTCTTCAGCGGGTTTGTGCATAAACGAGGGGAGGGCGATGTCAGGTTTCGACTCGGGTTCAGGTTCAGGTTCAGGTTCAGGTT
>CBDTVL010000324.1:0-3948 GCA_965363755.1 uncultured Sulfitobacter sp. | reverse complement strand
AAGTTCGTGGACGATATGACGGCGATCCGGCTGGCATCGGTGCAAACAGCGCTTTTGGAGAAACCTGACTACCTTCTGAGCCTGTTTGCTTTTTGTGTGTCCCCGGCGTCTGGCCATTGTAATGATGTGTTCGGGTTGGGTTACAATGCGACAGAGCGCAACGTGCCTGAGATCAACGATCAATTTGTTCTTGATCCGCGCCTTGGCGGTGAGCGGGATGAGGAGGTCGAGAAGGCGCATGAGGCCCTCCGGGATATGACAGGGCAGGGCAGGGTTGGTGCGTTTGCCGCATTCCGGCAGGCGGGCAAGAAGGTTCGCAACGGCGAGATCACAGTCTTCCTTGCGCGGGCATTCAAAACCCAGAGGTCGGAATTTATGGTGGAGATCGAGGTCGAGATCGATGCGGATATTCGGGCCATCTGGACACCTTCACTGGAAAATTGCTTCAAACGTCTGAAAGGACCGCAGCTTGACGCGCTCTATATGTCCCTTCTGGATTTGAGTGCGGAGAGCGCCGCCTACACAGCCTTTGCAAAATCCAGGAAAGGCGAAAAGAATGGGGCACTGCATAAGCTGTTCAACGACACCAATCATCGACACGTGTGCGGCGTGACAGCAGATCAGAAGGCACGGATCGATGCTTGGGTTCCTGAGTGCTTCTGATACCTCCCTGTGACTGGCCCCCCTTTGGGGGCCGCGTTCCCGGGAAACGGTGCTGTACATTCCCAGGTGAATTGATTGATGTGCCGCAATGTTTGACCAAGATGAATTTGAGATGTGAGGGGGCGATATGGTGCAGGTGACAGAAACAATTTCGCGGGTGTGGAAGTCGGCGCAGCTTTACGTTGGGTTTCATCGCGACCCGAAGGGAAATCAGCGGGAACAAGCCAAGGTCTGGCCCCCTAAGAATGGCAATGCGACCATCCATCCAAACCCGGATGAGCAGGAGGCGTTTCTGGTGGTGAAAGGCGCTGACAAGGATGAACCGCGTGACGTGCAGATAAAACTTCGCCCGGACAAGATCGTACTGCGCCGCGATCCCGGCGCCAGTTGGGAGGGCGTTGTGGTTGAGGATTATTTGATTTCTGTTCAGGTCAACGGGGCTTGGGTGCGGATCAAAGCTGACGGATCTGTGTCGCACGATCTGAATGGGGATATGACTTATGTTGAATCCGATGGGGCGGTGCTGAAAAAGACCGAATTTGTCGACGCCATGATGTCCGGTGACGGTGTCGAGTTATCCCGTCGGACCCCAACCACGATTGCCGCCATCACCGAAGATGGCGTGCTTGCTAAATCACGGGGTACGGTCCCAGAACTGGATATCTGATATGAGCCCCACTTGTGGGGAAGGACGTGTTGGCCCCACTCATGTGGGGCCTCTTTCGCAAGTCGCGGCGGATAGTCACTTGTCTATTACGTCCATTTTGTCTAATTTAGACAAAAGGAGACCTGAAATGCGTTCTTTCCCATCTACAGACCTAAAGCAAACGCTTGGCGATGTTCTCGATGCAGCCAGTCACGAGCCTATTACCATCACAAAGCACAAGAAGCCCCGCTATGTCCTGATGAGCATTCGGGATTATGAGCAGCGTTTCAAGAAGGATGAGCGGCAGGCGTTTGCCGTGGAAGAAATGCCTGCCGAACATCTGGCTATGCTCGAGACTGCTCTTTCGGACCAGCCCGATGAGGGAAAAAAATGACCACACCAAAGCAAGGCGACGTTTGGTCATACGAATACCTCTGGCGGCGGGAACATGAGTCGGGTGCAGAACATGGTCGGAAAATGCGTCCGTCTGCGTTTGTCGCAACCGTTGTTGGCCATGACGGGCGAACCAACTTGTTTATCTTGCCGATCACGACCAAAGAGCCGGGCAAGGACAGGCTGGCCTTGGAGGTTCCCCAGATCGAACGCGCCCGAGCAGGGCTCGATTCCGATATGCGCCTTTGGGTTATGCTGGACGAATACAATCATGATGTTCTGGAAACGTCATTTTACCTCGATCCGAATGGACGGCTTGGTGCGTTCAGCCCCGTGTTCAATGACAAGGCCCTGCGTGCTTTCACAGAGGCCGCGCGTCAGCGACGTGCGATAAAAGTACCACGCATTGAATGATGAAACGGGTGTGTAGCCCTTCGTTGCGATTAGGAAATTCGGGCGGCTGCGATACGCAAAAAAGGACCAGTCTGCGATCCTGACCGTTCCATCTGCTTTTGCGCGGATGGAGAGAAACTTCATCTTCAATATTGGCCATCTGGATTTCAAGGCTGTCGAAATTGGGATCGAAACTCCGGTTTGGTGGGACGAGCGTCTGTTCGATTGAGACATGAACGGCGCCCCAACTGGTGACACTGGACAAATCCCGAACCATTCAGCTCGTGACCGAGCCCTAGGTTCCAGCCGGCAGACCGGCTTCCACCCAGAACCCCACGTCCTGATCTCCCTGTCTCAATTGCCCCTGCGCCGTCTCTGCCGAGCCGGGGCAGGGGCTTTGTGCCATGGTCGCTTCAGGTCGCGGTGATCTGCCCATTCGGGTAACGCTCCCTTTTGCGCTCGCGCAGGATGAAACATCCTTTGCCATTTCTTGTTGGGTCAGGCGGGATTTAGGCAAGCCTAAATCCCTTTTTCTGTTTGCTTTAGGACCTGCTGGTCCTCGCGCCCGCCACCAAATAGACAAGCGCCCTTGGGGCCGATGCGCAAAGTGTAGATCATGGCCGCCTGGGATTTCTGCCCGGCTCCATTGTTGACCGACTCGGCACAGCCTCAGTATGCTTATGGTATGGCGCGCACTTTGATCTCAAGGGCGAGGGCGGAACGCGAGCATCATATGGAGATGATAGCAATGCACACTGATCTTCAGATCAATCGTCGAGTGGTCATCAATGCCACTCAGAGTTATACACGCGCAGACGCAGACTGGCACAGAGGGCTGAGCCACGTCGCCGAAATTTTTCCGGATGTTCTCGGACATGGCTTTTGGCAGATCGGCAATCCGGGATCGCGTATTCGCAAGCTTTACGAACGACGTGAACAGGCGCTGCGTCATCTGGATGTCGCACGGCTCAAACTTCAGACTGCAAGGAAGCGGCTTCGGGATCGCCATGAAGCCTCTCGCTCAAAAGCTATTGTCTTGTTCATCACGCACCGTCCGGATCTTATCTAGAGGCCCCTTCGCAAAGCCGTTCATGAATAGTATTATTAGAAATCCCGACTATCTGACGAGTGATTATCCTTTGAGGCTGCGTCGCTCCGATCATGCCCACATGTTTGTTTAGGTGTCGCCAACCCGGACGCATCGCGCCCGGGCCCGCCTGCGCTGCCATGGCATCCATCATCGCGATAATGGCGCGGCCTCATACTGATCAGAATTTGGAATTTATTCCGAAACATAAAGAACGAACTCTGGTGAATTTGGCGATTGTCTTCCTCCGGTCCAATTTAAGCGAACCTCCTGAATAAGGAGGCCGTGTCATTAAACGATACGTTGAATTTCCTTCACTGCTGCGAAGCCGATAGCCGTCCGTTTGGTCTATTGTACCCGAGATGTTAGCGACTTGGCCCTCGCTGCACGGTGGTTCACTGTTAAGAACCAAAGATTCAAACTGACTGTAGCAAATGTCTGGAATAGACCAGCAAACTTTCACTATCCTTCGACCAGCAATGTCACTTAAGACTCCCCCAAACTGGAAGATACTCCGCCACATGCTGCAGATCGAAAATCTGAAAAATTTGTTTGTCGGACCCGTCGATCTCGGTATCGCAGCGGGCGAATGCGTTGCGATCCGAGGCGCTTCCGGCTCGGGCAAGTCGCTGTTGTTGCGCGCCATTGCCGATCTCGATCCGAATGACGGCAATGTCACGTGGAATGGCCAGTCCCGCAGCGCCTTGCCCGCTCCAAAGTGGCGACAGCTTGTCGGGCTGGTTCCGGCGGAAAGCGGATGGTGGGC
>CBDTVL010000323.1:0-4011 GCA_965363755.1 uncultured Sulfitobacter sp. | reverse complement strand
GTGGCCACCTTCTTGCAGCCTGCACGTAAGTGAGCCACCAACCGCACCTGCACCGACGATCATGATCCGCATTTCCTTGAACCCTCAATACGAAAAATTGAGCACAGGCCGCAATTTCTCTGGTTAACTGGAAAGCAAATTCACCCTCCTTACCGGGCACAAGGTTATCGCTAACCTTTGTGATAATCAATAGCGTCAGGGGAGGGCACATGGCTTTCTAGCGCCTCGCCCTTGGGCATTGTCAGATCAAACAAGTCTGCCCGTTCTGCCATCGCCCTGAGCCCTTAAGCTCGGACATAATTCCTTTGTTTGCTTGATGACCATCAAACAGCGTGACACGAGAGCAGCTGTCACAGTAGTGTTAATTATGAGATTTTGTAGATTAGGGTGGTTTTGGAGCGGTTTTAGTAGAGTTAATTTCGAGATATCCACAGGTTGCATTCGATCTGTTTTAATTTTAGCTGGCTGGACTTTATTGCCCTTCCAAGATAGCCGCAGCGTGGCTCAATAGCTTGTGGCGCGGAGTGTTTGGGCCGAGATCTTCGATTGCCCGACGTGCTGCTGCGAGATGTCGTCCAGAAACCGGCAAAATAGTTGCTGCGTCGATCGATTTGCACGTCATCTGCCCGATTGGTTCGCATCTCGGGATCCTTTCACCAAGCAGTTTTGAAAGCTTGATGATCCTCGCCAGAGTTCTCCGTTGGTACCGAAACGCGGTCCGAAGTTGGTCGACGGCAATCTCGTCATTGCGAATGACAACTGCTGCTTTGAGCAACGGCCGCGATGCACACATTCCGATCGCTGCAAGTAGCGTAAACCTGTGGTATCGATTGCCCGAGATCAGGGCGCCATGGCGAAGGTGCGGGACCAAAATGCCCGTCATACGCACTGCGAAAGCTATCCGTCGCGCATCGCGCAGGGAACGGCTGCAATTGGCAGATTTTAAGAACGCCGCTCCCCTGATAGCTCTTGCTTTGAGCCTGCCCGATATGGTCCGGGGTTCTCCATTTCCACGGCGGATGGGCACCAGCTCTGACCCGCAGGTTTCGCAAGTCAGCGACCAGACAAAGCGCCAATGACGCAGAGCAAGCCCGGGGGTCTGATCGGCACATTGAGAACAATGCTGAAAATTCTCACGGGCAATGCATTGGATCGGAAAGCTGTCGTGTTCGTCGAGCAGCATTGAAACGAGCTTACGGCGCGATGTCCGGAGCAATGGCACCAACCGATCGAAATCTACGTCCGCGAGCTCAGCCATCGTCTCAGGCGCCCTGCCCCCCCGTAGTTTGAGATAGCGGCAGAGCTCTTCCACCGCACAGTGGTTGGCACGGGCCAACCTCGTTAACCAGCTCGACAGCAATTCGTCATTAAGTGGTGGCGAACACCTCGGCAAAGGCAATGGATTCATTAAACTGCTGAGATTGGTTGACGGCGCACGCTCCAAGCGTGTTTGGCCCAGACAGGCTGCCAAGCTTGAACCGCCTCGTCTGTGATCCGTTCTTCGCCGGTCTCAATGGCTTCAATCGCCAGCGCTTTGATCATCGTAAACACCCGTGATGTCACGCCACCGGTTACATTCAGAATGGTTCGCAGGGAATTGATCCTGAGACCCGAGGTCTGCTCCAACTCCATTGCTGCGATAAGCGTCTGGATCAGGCGAGAGAACTCAACATCATCATCCCACAATGGCAGGAAGTGTTCATCGAGCCTACGGGCAAGCTGGTCATCTCCGCGGATCGCGTCCAAGGCTTCATTGATGCCGAACACTACCAATGAGGCGCACAAATCATTGGCCAAAAACCTCAACATGTTCAGGAACCTGCGTTGTTCGCGGTAGCTGCCCGCAAGCAGGTTGTGGACCTCGTCGATCATCAACATCTTCAAGTCCATATCACGCAGATGGCTCAGCACGCGCACCTCTAGCTCCGAGACCGTATGACGTCCCCACATCGGTGCTCCGATCGACGCCAGAATATGCTGATAGAACCGCCGCTCATCAGGTGCTGGCGGAGCCTGAAGCAGCAGAACTGGTGTCTTTGTGACCCCAAGACCAGCGTCGTAACTTGCCGGGTATTGGCTGGCCATGCGCTTGGCGATCATGGTTTTGCCAATGCCGGAGCTGCCATAGACCATTAGGCCGGGCATTCGGCTCTGCTTGGGCATTTCCATAATCGATGTCAGCCGGTTAAGGACAATCGTGGCGCGCTCAAAAGCGATCCACCGATCGCTGCGAATGTATTCAATTCTTACGTCGGGGGTCATCAAAATCATCAATCGGATAGGTTGGAAGATCAGGGTTGCCGGTATCAATTGCAAACATCTCGCGCGACGGGTCGCGTGGCAACGGCTGTTTTTGGGGTTGGCGCACCCCGCGCTCAGTATCCAGTCGGGTAGCGCGGGTCTGTTGCCGCGCCATCTCTGCAATCCGCCTTTGCTCCTGGATGACTTGGAACAACATCTTTTCGCTGACACGGCCGCCACTTCTTGTCATGCACTGCTTGCGCGCGCGCCGGGCTTCCCAGAGCGATATACGAGGATGGCTGAGATCCTTGTAGCGTGCCGCGATCGCGCGCCCATCTTCGTCGATTATCCAGACTTGTGACAGATCGCGCGGGTCGTATTTGACCACGGCTTTACCCTTTGTGCGCCCGATCATTGCACCGAAGGCATCGCTCCAATACCCAACCGAAAATAAAGTGATACCCGTTCGTCCGAGCCGACGACGTTCAAACGGCATGAAACTAATTTTGAAGGCTTCGGTATCAACAACCCGCCTGCCCGCATCGTCGCCACCAAGAGCCGCCCAAGCCGCAAGAGGCGTCCGCCCAAGCGAGCTGTGGGTGGCGTTGTGGTAGCGGCAAATCTCAAGATGAAGCCAGTCCTCAAACTCGGACAACGTAAGTGAAGCATTCTTGCTGCTATCATAGTCACCCTTTTCCAACGTCGAGGACTGTGTGGTGCCTGGAAGCACATGCACAGCCCCCATGGTCGTTCCGATCAGCCGCTCGATATGGCCACCATAATGCGCACCTCCAGCTGGTCGGTATTCAATTCCGATCCCCCACTCATCGCAGGCCCCCTTGAACGCGGCACTGTGGAACTCCTGCCCATTGTCGACATAGATCGCTTTCGGGATCCCCGAAGTGGGCCATTCCAACTCCTCCAATGTTTTTGGAAGACGCACTGACTTGTGCCGAACACAATGATCCAGACACAGCGCTACCGATAGAACCGACGGCGGATCGAAACTGACATACGCCCCCAAGACAATCCGAGTAGCCACGTCAATCGCAAGTGTTAGGCATGGTCGATTAAGCGGCTGCCGGTGGATATGATCAACCAGAATGACATCAGCAGGAGTGTGATCAATCTGAACAACCTCAAGAGGCCGCACCACTTCAAGCCGTCCAGGACGCGCCGCAAATACCGTCGCGGCCACCTTTGCGCCTCTCCTCTTACGAAGCACTTCTCGCTGGTCGATCACATCCAAACGCGCCTTGATCGTCTCACGCGCGGGAGCAGTGAAACCGCCTGCGGCACATTCGGCACGTATCTCTCCGACAACGCGCAAGAAGCTCGGACGTTCACGAACAAGAAAATGCTGCCTCAGGCAACGTTCAATGATCTTTTCAACACCTTCGGGCAATCGACGCGTGCCCTTTTTGGGACCACGACGCTCCAACTCAAGCGCGCTAGAACGTGCGTCGTTTTCCTTCATACAACGATACAGACGCCAAGTATGGCTCTTGGACAGGCCCAATTCCCAAGCCGCATCTTCCAGAGCAGCACTAACTGGCCGCCCCTGCTTTTCGATATCTAAAATGGGGCGAAGAACGTTCACACGCCTGAGCGCCAAATCTTCATTGCGCACAGCAGCTTTCCTCAATTTGGGCTCATCAAAAACAGATGTTTATCCACAAGACAAAACCGTCTCATTATTAACACTACAATATCATAAATAGCTAGGCAATATCATTTTTAGCACTACAGTTATCTACCGAAAAGAAACAG
>CBDTVL010000322.1:0-4052 GCA_965363755.1 uncultured Sulfitobacter sp. | reverse complement strand
ATGATGGTCAATTTTCAGGGATTGGTCGATCTCTAATCGAACGGGCTAGGCTAGGTCCTTTGATGCTGGATATAGATTTTGGTCTCAGCGCTGACCAGCACCCTTTGGAATCTGTCCAAATAATTGTTGATGGCGGCCTATGCCCGCGGAACCTCTGATTTGCTCATGCGCAGCCGCAACCGATCAACCAGTTGTTCCTGTGGCACATCCGCGTCGATCGCCAGTTTGCGCAATCCAAAATGCACATGTGCGATTTCCTGATAGTAGCTGGTATAGGCGTAATTTGTCGCAGCCCCTGCAACCGCCCCCAGAACAGGCACCGTCTGCGCAGCTAATTTCTGGCCCAACACCGTGGCAAGGCGCGGCGCGATCCGCGCAATAAGCCCCTGCATTGCCCCCCCCGTCAGCGCCAGTCGCACCGACAAGAACCCCAGATCAGCCCCGTCATCATTCGCCAAAGGGCCCGCAGCTGCAAACACCTGAATACAATCGAACTGAACATTTTCGGCTGCAGGATCAAAGTCATACCCTGCCGCGACGCCCTGAATTGCGCGCAGCAAAACGGTTGTGGTGACCGGTAATTCTGCCAAAGCGGTCGGCAATCCTCCAAAGCCGCCAGCGGCCCCCATCGCGGTCGCAGCGGCAGTGTTCAGCCAGCCAGCCTGATCCGGCAGAACTCCTCGTGATACATGGGCGGCGGACATCGCGACCTTCAGCGCCTTTGCAGCGCCTTCTTCCAACCCGGCGCGCACCGGTCCGGGCAAGCGATCCAGCAGGTTGTCAGCCTTGCCACCCAGCAGGTTCAGCACCTGAATACCGACTCCGCCAGCCGCCTTATACCGCGCCGCCAGCCGATCCAGTTCCGCGTCGACATCTATTGCAATCAGGGCGGTTGTATCAGGCATCAAAAACGTCCTTTTGGTCCTTCTTCAACATCGGGCCTGTCGTGGCTGCTTTCAAGACTGCTTGTCCGCAGATCGCACCGCTCCGACAACACCCTCCCATCCTCCAGGGCACAGATCCTGCCCCAGCACCCGGTCCGGATTGGTTGGTGGCGGCATTTCGATACCTGCCAGCGGCAGAAATCCAAACCGGCCATAATAGGGCGCATCCCCAACCAACATGACACGCTTCCAGCCCGCTGCACGTGCCAGATCAAGCGCATCTCGGATCAGAGCCGCGCCCAGCCCCTCTCCCTGCCGGGTCGGGTGCACAGCAATCGGACCAAGCAATAACGCAGCAGCATTGCCAACAAAAACCGGCCAGAACCGGATCGCACCGGCCAGTATCTGCTCCGCATCACGCGCAACCAAGGACAGTTCAGCCACAGGCGGCACATCATCGCGTAAACGATAAGACGACAACGCTTCGCGCCCCGGGGCAAAGCACAGATCATATAGCGCCTCGACCTCCCAGTAATCTTCTGCCCGTTCTGGCCGAAGTTCGTACACTGCTCGTTCTCTCCGTTCTTGCTGGAAATCGCCGTAGCACGACATTAGAGATTGGGCAAACATCAGGAGAGACACATGTTCTATCGCCCCGCCGACGGCCACGGCCTGCCGCACAATCCGTTCAATGCTATTGTGACACCCCGTCCGATCGGCTGGATCTCAAGCCGGGACGCTGATGGTCGCAATAATCTGGCGCCTTATTCGTTCTTCAACGCTGTGGCTTATGTGCCGCCACAGGTGATGTTTGCCTCGACCGGACACAAGCCTGATCAAGAGGGCAGCAAAGACAGTGTAAGCAACATCCGCGAAACCGGCGTGTTTTGTGTGAACATCGTAGAGTTCTCAGCCCGCGATGCGATGAACAAAAGCTCAGCTATGCTGGGCAAAGAGGTTGATGAGTTCGCCCATGCGGGTCTCACGGCTGAGCAATGCGAGACAATCGACTGCGCACGGGTTGCGGGAGCACCTGCAGCCCTTGAATGTAGGCTGACTCAGATTGTGACCTTGCAGGGAGAGAGCAATTTTCTGGTGCTGGGCGAAGTGACCGGCATCCACATGCGCGACGAATGTCTGGTAGACGGGCGCTTTGATATTACAACCTATCAACCGCTGGCCCGGCTTGGGTATCGTGACTATACCCACGTGCGTGATTTGTTCGAGCTAGGCCGCCCGGATGATTAGGACACATTGACAATGCGAAAGGGTTTGCCGGCGAGTTAGTGACCGCCCAATATCCCGGTACGTACCGCATAATCCACAGCCAGTTCATAGTCGGGATCATCATCACTATCGACCATTAGGTGGCCCGCCTTGTTGAGAACTTTGTGGCAATCGCGACTAAGGTGGCGCAGCTGAATGCGCTTGCCTGCATCCTCGTATTTTAGCGCCACGGCTTCGATGGCCTGCAAGGCGGATTGATCCACAACCCGGCTGCCGGCAAAATCCACGATCACCACATCCGGATCCTGTGTGGGATCAAAAAGCTCTGCGAACCCTTCAGAAGAGCCAAAGAACAAAGGGCCGTTAACCTGATAGACCTTGGCGCCCTCTGGCGTGACATATGTCTCGGCATGGATGCGCCGCGCATTGTTCCACGCATAAGCAAGGGCGGACACAATGACTCCCACAACAACCGCGACGGCGAGATCCTCCATCACCGTGACAACGGTGACCAACAGGATGACAAAGGCATCGGTTTTGGGGACACGACGCAGAATGGTCAACGAGTTCCACGCAAATGTCCCGATCACCACCATGAACATCACCCCCACAAGGGCGGCCAACGGAATCAGTTCAATAATGCTTGATCCGACCAGAATGAACAGGAGCAGGAACACAGCCGCAGCAATTGCCGCCACCCGGGTCCGGCCGCCCGATTTCACGTTGATCATCGACTGACCAATCATCGCGCACCCGCCCATACCGCCAAAAAATCCGGTGACGGTGTTGGCCACGCCCTGCGCAATACATTCCTGTGATGCGCCGCCCCGCCTGTTGGTCATTTCGCCCACAAGGTTCAGAGTCAGCAGGCTTTCAATCAATCCGATTGCGGCCAGAATGACGGCGTATGGCAGGATAATTTCGAAGGTCTCGAAGGTGAACGGCACCATCGGAATATGCCACTGCGGCAACCCACCCTCGATCGATGCCAGATCGCCGACGCGCGGCACGTCCAGCCCAAAGCCAATGACCACAGCGGCAATGATCCCGATCCCGGCAAGCGGCGCCGGGATGAACCGCGTGATGCGCGGCATCACCCAGATAATTCCCATCGTGGCCGCCACCAGCCCCAGCATCAGGAACAGCGGCATGCCCGACAGCCACTGCCCGCCGCTCAGGCCGTGCCCGGTGTCAACCATACTGCCGGGCACCTTGAACTGGCTCATCTGAGCCAAAAAGATAACAATCGCCAGTCCGTTCACAAAACCCAGCATCACCGGGTGCGGCACCAGTCGGATGAACTTTCCCCAGTGCATAGCCCCGGCAAACACCTGCAAAAGCCCCATCAGAACAACTGTGGCGAACAGATATTCGACCCCGTGCTGCGCAACCAGCGCCACCATGACAACAGCCAACGCACCCGTGGCCCCCGAAACCATCCCCGGTCGCCCGCCAATTAGCGCAGTGATCAGCCCGACAATAAACGCGGCATACAACCCGACCAGAGGATGCACGCCGGCGACAAACGCAAAGGCCACAGCCTCGGGGACCAGCGCCAGCGCAACGGTCAACCCGGCGAGCAACTCAATCCGGATACGCCCGACACTCATCCCCTCTTCCGGCATCCAGCGCAGATCAGGCATAACAAGGCGATTGGCAAACGAGGCCAGAATGGCTTTTTTCATGGGTTTTCCTGATGGAATTGGGGTTTTCGCGCAGTGGAGGTGTTAGCGCTGACCCCTAGACCCTTTTGTCGTAAATGAAAACCCCGGCGCATGGGCACCGGCCCGTGCAAAATCCTTCTAAGCAGTCCCGCCTAATATTTGCGCCGTGCGCGGATAGAAAGAGGTTACACACACCCGATCATGACGCTAATCTGTGTCAACCCGGAGACGCCCATGCCCCTGATCCGCACCCGCGCTGATATCGACAACAAACTCG
>CBDTVL010000321.1:0-4071 GCA_965363755.1 uncultured Sulfitobacter sp. | reverse complement strand
AAACCAAACCTCCGGACAAAGATGGCTCCGGGAGGAAGTCTTTCTGGCAGCCAGCCAACTCGCGGATCTGAGACAAAAGCACCGAGATATTAGCTGCGTCTAGCTTCGGAACGTCATCACCAAATCAATAAGATACAATCGGGCCGCTAGTTCCCGCCCAATAGCCGAGACACAACGCATTCGACGCCTGAAGCATGCGTACACCAGACAAACTCTGCTTGAGCTGGTCAATGCCGGTGTGCATGCGTGGACGGGATGCCGCCCAACTTTATGGCCATGACGCTTCATGTGCGGCGCTATCTGGCGTGAGCCGTACCAAGGTGTGTCTTCGTAAAGATCTCCTGCCATCCGGGGCTGCGCCATGATTTTCCGGCGGTTGTCATTGTAATTCCTTGAGAGCGCCGGTCCTACACCCTGCGAAACAACTCAGACAGCTTTTGGGTGTCGATACCGCGACAAACGAGCCCCGTGGGTTTGACGGTTTCTACATCTTCACCGGCAACGATAGCATTGACCACAGCCTCTTCGACGCATTCAACGACGGCAAGATAGAACGGATCAAGCAGTTGCTCGTTGAGCTCAGTTTTCGTAATTAAAGCAACGTCTTGTTGCGGCATTGGCCGGTCATTCGCAACCGAGAAGGCAAGGAAGATATCGCCCGAGCTGTTGCCGCCCGGGCTGCCGCCGCGGCCAATGCCGAGGGCTGCGCGCTTTGCGGTCTGACGCAGCGAAAGACTGGACAGAGGCGCGTCAGTGGCGAGGATCACAATGATCGATCCGGTCTCGCGCTCATGCAGGCGATCTTCGAGCATCATCTGGCCGACGGGCTGCCCCAAGATGTTGAGCCAGGGGCGTATGCCGTGATTGGCCTGCACCAGTGCGGCGACGTTATAGGGCTTGGACCCTAGGTTGACCTGCCGCGAGGAGGTGCCGGTGCCGCCCTTGAATTCGTAGCAGATCATGCCGTTGCCGCCACCGCTTGACCCTTCGGCCACCGGGCCGGGGGCAGCGGTGTCCAGCGCGGCAATCACATGCTCGGCGGTGACATGCTGACCGTTGATGTCATTGAGAACACCATCATAGGTTTCGGCGACCACCGGCATGGCCCATGCATGTTCTTCGCGGAAGTAATCGTTGTAGGTGTCGATCATCCAGCGGGTGGTGCCATGATGAACCATGCCCACGGAGTGGGTGTTGGTGATGCATACCGGTCCCATGAAGTAACCGGCATCGTTGATCCAATGGGTGCCTGTCATTTCGCCATTGCCATTCAAGGCATATTGGCCAGCCCAGACCGGGCGCGGCTCGGTCAGTCCGGCGCGGGGGATAACGGCGGTCACCCCGGTGCGGATATTCCTGGAGGGATCGGTCAGCGTGGTAAAGCCCACATGCACGCCCGGCACATCGGTGATGGCGTTTTGCGGGCCGGGCTGGCCCGGGAAAGGCAGGCCAAGATCGCGTGCGCGGGGTCTGGATGTGGTCATCGGGGGCTCCAGTCGTCATATTCTGAGGAAGAGGGTATGGCGTCATCTGCCCGGAGTAAATGATCACAGACCGACCAAACTCCGGATAAGTTAGCAGGCCTCAGAGAGTTTCAACTCAATCTATAACCGGCAGTTCGCCGGGCGATCTTCAGTTTTTGCCATATTGGCAAGAACTCACAAAAAATTGGCCAATGCGCGCAAAGATGCATTTTGTCCTCGCACCATATGGGTATCAACGGTTCATGAGAGGCCGATACACAAACTAACGTAGGTCTTGATTGATCGCGCAAAAACCACTCACGGACGGGGATGGGGTATTCACCCTCCATCCAAGTGCGGTCTCGACCAGTGGCGCCGGACGGAAGATCCGGTGCCACTATTTTTTCAAGGGTGCGCCGATCGCGAAGCGCACTGGGACATAATCCGAGTTGAAGCGAAGTCCGATCCCGCCTGAAGCAATGCTCTCCACAAACCAAGAAATTCGCGTTACGTTCGTTCTATCGATGTCAGAGGAGGCGTACTTTGTTAAGGCTTGTCATAGCCATGCTGCTGCTGCCGACTTCGACGATGGCACAAGGTTCCGCTCCCTTCGCGAGTTTTGTCGCAGCGAGTGATCCCGTGCTGAACGATCCGCACGATCTAACCTTTGGCCCAGATGGCAATCTCTATATTGCTGACAAGTTCGCCAATCAAATCGCGATTATGAACCCGGAAACTCTGGAGGTCATCGGCAGCATTGGGGACGGTGCTCTTTTTGGAGTGCATGACCTGTCCTTTGGCACAGACGGCCGCCTCTACGTGGCCGCAACAGGGCTAAGTGCTGTAGTAGTCTATGATGTATCAGGAAATGTGCCGACTAACCTCGGCACTTTGGGGCCGTTCCCGCGCACAGAAGGCGTACTCGCCCATTCGAACGGTCGGATTTATGTGATGGCGTCTGGCACAGGGCAGCTTTTCGCTGTTGACGGCGATCGCGTAGTGGCGACCGCAAGTGGCATGGTAGGTGCCCACGATGTCGCCGAGGCACCTGATGGAACAATTTGGGTGGCTGATAATTTCCAAAGGCGTCTGGTGCAGTTCACCCAAGACCTTGAACTAATGCACATGGTCCAGGGGTCGCAGTTTGGATTTGTCGGCCCACGATATTTGGACTTCGATTCTAGTGGAATTATCTATGTTGCAGACCAAGAGGCGCATCGGGTCTTAAAGATCGATCCGATTGCCAATGAAGTTTTGGGCGTCATCGGGACTGGAACACCTGGTAAAGGTCCGGGCCTCCTCGATGATCCGGAAGGCGTGGTCAGTCGCGGCGCAGAGTTCTTCTTTGCTGACAGCGACAACAACCGAATTGTGAAATACATCGTTGTTCTGAACTGAGCCGACAACGCGATACCTCGAGCTTCTTGCGCGATGGGGCGGTTGCCACAGCTCTAGTCTAAGGGTGCTGATGTCGCTCGACTCGGGGAGCGTTGTATAAAGGCACTGACGCTGGACGGAAACCAGCACAGATCCGCCATAGAGCAGGGTTCCGCTCGGCCGCATCGGTTCTGCCCTGCCGCCGGCCTCGCGCAGCAAGATGATCCCGGTTTAGTCAAAACAATTCTGGCCCCGCAGGCAAAAAACCGGCTAAATCGCCTCATGCCCTTTGCTCACCATGTCTTCCGCCACACGCCCGCCCTGCGCGGCCTGATCACACCGCCGGACACATCCGAAATGCGCTTTGGCAACGGCCGCTTTGCGGAACTCGATGCACAGGCTGAGGCCGAGGGCTGGCCGCCGGGTTGGCGGATGGAGCATGACGCCCGTGAAGCCAACCGGCATGCGGTGCTGTCTGGCCGGTTGTCGCAGGATCTTTGGGTGTTTGCCTACGGTTCGCTAATCTGGGACCCGGCGGTACAGTTGGAGGAATACCGTTTCGGCGCCTTGCCTGGCTGGCGCCGCAGGTTCTGCATGCGGCTCGAAGGCGGGCGCGGCAGCCATGAGCGGCCGGGACTGATGGCGGCGCTCGACGAAGGGGGGCATTGCGACGGCGTCGTCTTTCGCATACCGGCGGCGCTGGTTGAACGGGAAACCGAATACATGTGGCGGCGTGAGATGTTTTCGGGGGCCTACCGGCCAGTGTTTCAGGAGGTTGCAACGCCGCAGGGTTCGGTTGACGCGCTGGTGTTTGTAATGGACCGGAACAATCGCCGCTACATGCCGGACCTATCCGAAGAGGAGGCCGCCCGGATGATTGCCGTGGCCGAAGGCGGGCTCGGGCCTAATTTCACCTACCTGGACTCGCTGGTCCGGCATCTCGACGAGCTTGGCATCGAAGACGATGACATGCACCGGCTGCACTCCCGTGCCCGGGCATACCGCGTTAAGTTTGGGTGAACTGCGTTAAGTGGGCAATGTCGCTGCAAGGTTGTGGCGATTACGCGTCCTAGGCACCGGAGCCTTGCTCGTTGCTTAGTCCTATGCCGCATTCGCATCAGGCAACTTGGTCCGATGAGCTGACCTTGGGTCGGTAGAATCAGGTAGTCGGCTTCCGGCTTATTCTGTTGAAAAACTCGATTGCCTGCCCGACGGCACCTCAAAACTAGAA
>CBDTVL010000320.1:0-4079 GCA_965363755.1 uncultured Sulfitobacter sp. | reverse complement strand
GCCCTCGTCCTGGAGCAGGCGCATCACCTTGTGCCGGAACAACAGCTCCGCCGAGTGCTCATCCACGTAGGGAACCGGGACCCACTCCCAATCCCGCGTCCATCCCCCGCGCGAAACCAGGGCGTGTGTGTGCGGGTGCCAATTGCCCAGATCCCCGGACGTCTGCACGACGGCGACCATCCTGGGCCTGAACGTCTCGTCGCCCACCGCCGCTCGCATCAGCTCGAGCACGGTCTCCCACGCCGCCCGGGCTAGGCCGCCCAGCAGCTCGCGATGATGCAGAAAGTACGCTGCTTATTTTACGAGTTCGATCTCACTGGGGCGCCAGGTTTTGTCGAAGAAAGGCTTCAGCGGGCTGTAGAGACGCAGGATGGTGAACCAGCCTTTGCTCGGATCTGTTTGAATCCAGTTTCCGTCGGCAATACCTTCCGGCTGTTTCGGGCCAAAGTAAATCGTGGTTGAACCGTCGGCGTTAAGTTCCGCGGCAGGGGACGGGTAGCTCTGGCTGCCAGCGCGAGGGAAAGGCTGTGAAGTCTGCAACATTGACCTAGTCTGGTTGTCGTAGACGGTGAATGACCAGAAGCGGGCCGCAGGGATGTCCTTTGGCAGGACGACTTTGTAGGTTTTGGAACCATCGAAAGGCTCACCATTCATGTCTACAGTGGCAATGAGATATTGAGAACCGACCCCCGTCAGCAGCATGCACATCGCCGGTGTGATTCCCGTCGCGGTATAGAAGAATGATGTGCGCGAATGGAGTTTTCGTGCCCCGCTATTGGGGAATGGTTTGACACCCTCCTTGGTGATCATCGGCGGTGGATTCAGGAACTCGAAACCACCTTCAAACAACATGTTGTACCACGCAGACGATTCATCGTAATAACGGTAGTTATCTGTTGGATGAGCTCCCATTGCGATGGTTCGCGATGCGGCATTACCGAAGGCCACCGACTGGTCAAGAATTTTCCTCAAACGCGCATCGGGAGCAAACTTCTCACCCTTTACAATGCCGATTGCTGCAAATTGACCGGCAATTTCCACGTCCAGTGCTGATGCAGGTTCCATCTGCACGAGATCATTAAGCATTTCATAATGACCAAAATCATTCGGTGGCACGGTATTCATGGCCAAGCCTGATCCCTCCACAAGCCGAGGGGTCCTGGGGTCGACCCCCTTGACCAGGGGAGCTTTACCCGCAAGGAAGCTGCCAACGCTATTGCCAAAACCGCCAGCCTGATACGGATAGATCTTCAGCGTTTTTTTAACATTGGCTACAGATGCGTCCGGGCTATTATCTTCGAGAAAAGCACGAAACAGCATGGTGATGTGATTCATACGCGAAGGATAGACAAAATAGCCACCCTCGGGGAGCACACCCTCGTACTCAGGACCAACCAGCAAGAATTTTCCGCCTTGTCCTTTGTCTGGACCTGCAAGCCCGAAATCCCCGATCCACCGAAACCAAAGATCATCAAAGATGCCGAGCACCATCGGCGGAGTTTCTACCACGAGCGGGCCATTGCTGAGATCAAGGTTGCCCCAGAAATAAACCGTGTCTGCATTTGCGGTCAGGAACAACGATTTCGAGCCCAATAATTCGGACGTATAGATGAAGTCACCGTCGTTTATACCAACATCAGCAAAACCCTTGCGGAGTGCGTATATCGACACGCCACTAATGGAATTCATGAAGGCATCAACGCCATGAATATAGTCCAGTTCATCCTGAACTTTTGCCGCGGTATCGCCGATAGGATATCCATCCTTGAATTGGAGTGTCCCAATCCTCGATTCGACCATATCCGGTGTCGTGATGGATATGGGGACCTTGGTCTGCTCTGCCTGAGCATAACTCACTGCTGAAACGGTCACCATCGCCACGATTAGCATATTTTTCATGATCTTCTCCTTAGGTTTCTTCCAACTTTGTTCATTTAACTTTTTCAAGGTCTCCGAGCATCCAGGTCTTGTAGAACGTCTTGCTCTCGGGACCATACAGGCGGAAGAGCAGAAAGAAGTCTTCACCCGTCGGAATCCAGTTTGACTCCTTGCCCTTGGGCGCTTTGGGACCAAAATAGACATCATACGAGCCGTCATCGTTCACCTGCATGGTATCCGCATCGCGTGATGAGAGTCCCACGCGTTCAACATCACGGACGAAGCTCTTCGTTTCCATGGTGTAGACGATGACTGACCAGAAGTCCTTGGCCGGAGTATCCTTCGGGACATTCAGTTTGTAGGTCGACTTACCGTCATACATGTCGCCGTCGGAATCACGCAGGCCGGTCAGATAGAAGGTGCCTCCGCCCAGGTTCTTGGGCAGAAAGGTGACCCAGAAGTAGTTCCCACCCGCCCGGTCATCCACCAGAATTTCGTTCTCGGTCTCGTAGGTAAACCCGGCATCGGCTTGACCGGGGGCAAAGTCCCAGATCAACCACTGGGACTTCAGTTTCCCGTTTTTATCCTGCCATAGGGGGATGCACGCCTTGCCCGGTGCCACAAAGAATTTCTGCATGGAGGCATAGGCGAGCAGCAACCCTTCTTCCATGGCCTTCTTCTGCCGGTCCGTCGGCTCAAAAGGCTTCCCCTTCTCGATACCCAGATCTTTCAGCAGCGAAACCATGACCTTGTCTTGGCGGCGAATGGGATTGTGCTGAACGAAATCATTGATGTCCTGGAAATAGGTGTAGTTGTAGTAAGGAAGGCTATCGTAGCTTTTTTCAGTCGCGTCAATGTGTCGGGTCGGCGGGGGATCGCCTGCTTCCGAGAGAGCATAAACCTTAATCCCTTGTGCGTAGTCTCCGGCATCTTTGTCCGTGGCACCCTTATACAAACGCGGCCGGAATGAAAAAGAGTACATGTAGGTGTCGGTCTCGTAGACGATGTAGCCCTCCTTCTCCAACTCGGCCTTGGACTTCTCTCCCTTGTAGCCGGGAGGCAACATCAGGTATTTTCCGCCTTTCCCCTTGTCATCCCCAGAGGGACCCACGTCGACGAGGGGCACGTCCCAAGCATTCACGATGCTGCCGAAATAGCTGACCGTATCTGTGGCGGGCGGGACTTCAATCACGATGGGACCCTTCTCTGAGCTAAGCACCCCCCAGGCGTAGGCTGTCACATCATTCGCGGTCAGGAAACCGTCGTCGGACCCCAGTGGCTTGTTCAGATAGATGACATCGCCGAGGTCTCCGTCGAGATCACGGCGGATGCCCTTCAAAAAGTCGATGATCCCGGCAGCGGGCATTGCCCAGATTGCTGTTTGAGTCGCTCGCTGGACCATGATCTTGTATTCGACATCCTCAATGGCGAGGGCTCGGGCCAGAATATCATCTGTTTGATCAAAGCTCTGCTTCGCGGTTTGTGATTCCTTGTCTTGTGCGAGGGCGCTCGGACCTGCCCACATCAAAGAGGCACAGACGAGAATACGTGAACATTGCATGAGGGGAGTGGTATTGGATTTCATTATTTCGATTGGTTGGTGGGTAATGCCTGCCATCGCGCGCCACTTGTCTGGAAATTTTCAGGAATTATTTTCAACCTATCAGGCCTTTACCGATAACGTCTAATGATCTATTGTGATTGTATACATGAACCAAATCGATCATTCGGACCTCAGTGTGCAGACCCTGAAGACCTTTCTCGCCGTCCTTGAAGAGGGCGCGGTGACGAAAGCAGCGGGAAGGATGGGAGTCAGCCAGTCAGCGGTAAGCCACACTCTCGACAAGCTCAGGGTAATCTTCGATGACCCCTTGTTCATCAGAGATGGCCGAGGAATCATCCCTTCTGCGAGAGCCCAATCCCTCCGAGAGCCGATTGAAGATATTGTTAACCGGCTCAGTACACTCTCTCACAAAGGCGATTTCAATCCCACTCGGGATCCGGTGGAATTCACTATTGCGACCAACGACTTTCCTCTGGGCCTCATTTTCCCCAGCCTGCTGAAGGAGCTCTACTCGGAAGGAATTAATGCCAGGTTGAATTTTATTCCAGCTGGGATTCCCAGTGCTAACCTGACCCGTACTTCCAACTGCCATATGGTCATCACCCCTGCCCCGCCCAACAAGCCGGGCATCAATCAC
>CBDTVL010000319.1:0-4082 GCA_965363755.1 uncultured Sulfitobacter sp. | reverse complement strand
TCCCCATTTTGGAGGAAGGTTATGATTCTGGAAGAAGCGAGGATCGGCGAGGCGGCCTTTTCAAGTCCACTTTCTGATCTTGAGAGTGATGTATTTTTCACGCTGGCGCCTGACGAGATTACCGCCATCCGAGAGCGCCGCGGCGATTTGAACCGACTTGGCCTGGCCCTGCATCTTTGCGTTGTGAAGATGACCGGCCATGCCAAAATGTCGGCGCGCTTGGTTCCTCAATCTGTGCTTCAGCATGTGGCCAGCCAACTGGATTTGCCTTCCCCTGATCTCGCGTCGCTTCGATCTCTTTATCAGGACCGGACCACGCTTTTTCGCCACCGAAAACTGGCGGTCGAATTGGCTGGATTTCAAGAAGCCAGTGCAGGCGCGCGCTCAGGGTTGCTTCAGTATGTGCGTCAGGAAATTCTGAGCTCAACCGCGCCCGAAATACTTACCGGCAAGGCCGCGCGATGGCTGCATGCGCGAAACTATGTCGTGTTTGCAGACCGAGAATTGCGCAGTCTGGTTCGGCGCGAGATTGATCGGCGTGACAAACAGCTCGCTGCTTTGATCAATGGTGTGGGCGGTACGAAGGCAGCTGTATGGGTTGACGCGTTGACCGCACACTTGGAGCCAGGGCTCAGCCGGTTTGAATGGCTGCTCGCAGGACCCTCTCGGAAGAGCATACCGGCACTGGAGGCTCAGGCGGCCAAGATTGCTTACCTCCGGGATATTGGCTCGGACTCATTGGCCTTGGGTCTGCCTGATGCAGAGGTGGCGCGGCTTGCAAGACGTGTTTCCTTGCGCAAGGCATCTGGCCTGGAACGGATCACTGAACCACAAAGGACGATCGAGCTTGCCTGCTTCTTGAAGCACCGACTAGATGTGCTGACGGATGGCGCGGTCGACCTCTTCAATCATTTAGTCAATGACATTGTGCGCCGTGCGCGCGACCGCGCAATCCGAACGGTGGCGAGGCTGGCATCGCCCTTGCAGGCGTTGATTGCTGAGATTGATGATCTGGTTCGGGACGAAACTTTGACCGCTGAAGAGCTCCGCGCCAGCCTTACGACTTTGATCCAGCCCATCAGATCAGAACGACGACCACTCACGCGGGCGATGGCCACAAGGCAGGAGCTTTCAATTGCCATTGGCGATCTGTCCCGTTTGTTGGGCGCGGCCTCAGTGCTGAAGCTTGAGCTTCCCGAAGGCCATCCGTTAGGCGAGGCATTTTCCGCGCTAAAGACCGCGACCGGGAGCGAGCTCCCGTTTGACCAGGAGAATGTTTTTGGACGACCGTGGGACCGGTTTATGGCTGACGAAGATCGGGCAGCGGCACACCGCTCCTGGACGGCGGCAACCGTTTTGCTGGTCAAACGAAGCCTGCGCAATGGCTCGGTTAGCATTGCGCATAGCCGGGACCATCGAGATCTCGATAAACATCTGATTCCAAGGCACCTCTGGGAGAAAGATAGAAGTCGCTTCCGTCGAAATCTTATGCCGCAAAAGTCGTCAGAAAGCTATGTTTCCCGAATTGAGAAGGCACTCAAAGCGGGCCTCGATCAGGTCATGATCAGTCTCGAAGACGAAACCCTGCGATTGATAGATGGCCGTATCTCCTTGCCCAGACCAGCAAAGTCAGACGTCGATGACGGTGTCGAAATCACACGGCGTCAGGTAATGGTGCCTCTTGGGCCAATACAGTTCTCAGACGTCATCATCGCGACAGATGGGCTTACGGGAATGTCCCGAACCCTGCTTGGCCGGCCGCCGGCTTCGGATCGCGAGCAAATCCTACTTTATGCCGCGATCATGGCACTCGGTTCCGATCTTACACCTGCTGATATCGAGCGTATGGTTGCCGGTGTCAGTGCCGATAGCGTCGGACAAATGATGCGGAAACTTGAAGCGTCCGGACGGCTCAGAGAAGCCAATGATGCTCTTGCCGCCTTTACTGCAAATCTCGATGTGGCCAAGGCGTGGGGCGGTGGAATGACCGCCTCTGCGGATATGATGAGTTTGGACGCCGCACGCACGCTGTGGTCCGCCCGGTCCGATCCGCGGCGCAAAACCCCGGCCATGGGAACATACGCTCATCTCTCCGATCAATGGACATTGATCCACGACCAGCCACTCGTTTTGAATCAGCGACAGGCAGGCGCTGCACTAGAAGGCGCATTGCGGCATGACGGGGGCAGTCTGGAAAAAGTGGCTGTCGACACGCATGGCGTGACCCACTTCTCGATGGGGCTGGGGAAACTTTTAGGCTTCGATATCTGCCCAAGGTTGGCGCGTCTGGCAGATCGCAAGCTTTACGTCTTCAAGGATACGAAAGTCCCAAGACCTCTGGAACAAATCGTCTCACGAACCTTGTCGAGACGTGCAATCGCTCTCGGCTGGGACGGGCTGTTGAGGTTGGCGGCCTCGACGCAAGGCGGTTGGTGTAGCGCCGTTTGGGCCATTGAACGACACAGCTCTGCATCGATCGGAATGCCGGTCTACAATGCTGGAGAGACTTTGGGAAAACTTCAGCGATCCGTCTTCCTTTGCGACTACTTTGGGAGGCCGGCTTTCCGACAGGAAATCCAGCGTCTGTTGTCGCAAATCGAGTCCATGCATACGCTCCAACGGGCCATCCACAACGGACCGATCTCTCCACGGCGGGGGCGAACCCGCGAGCAAATGGCCGCAATCTCCGGTGCTCTGACGCTGCTGACAAACATCGTCATTGCATGGAACGCGCATCAATACGACAAGGCAACCAAGCACCCGGAATGGAACCGGCCCCAAAGCCACATGCGCCACATCGCTCCGATTGCTCATGCACATATCAACCTCAAAGGCACCATCACCTTTGATCTTGAGCAGCACAGAAACCCACGTCAGAATGAAGAAAATTACCCGACAAAAGCTGCAAACCAGGAGAATTGACAGGCCTTGAGGATGAAATTGAGCAAAACCAGATATTTAGCAGGAATGACCAACCCAAAATTATTTGAAAACAACTACTTGCTTATGCAACATCCCGCAGCTTCGTTACGATAACCCCATGACGGCTCGATCACGCGCGAAGACGGCGACAGCACCACTTGGGTCGAAGCAGATGGCGGTGTTTTCAAGAAAACCGAATTTGTGGAGGCATCCATGTCCAGCGATGGCACCGAACTCACGCGACGCACGCCAGATAATCTGACAGCAATCACGCCAAATGGACTTCTCTCCAAAGACCGGTAGGTCGTTGGGGCAGTCTCAGATGACCTGACAGATCAAAGGGCAAGCCCGCTGCCCCTGTCAGGCCCGGCGCATTCGCGCGGACGTGCTGCGCACCAGGACGAGACGCCTGCCAATACCGTCAGCACCATCGCTGGCGCTTCCCTCCATTGTATCGTCGGGCCAAGCCCTCGCCGATCAGAATGTCTCCAACATCCCGGCCGTCAATCTCCAAAGTGGCAAGCCACCGGCCGTATTTGTCGCGATTTTGCTGCACGTTCAAAGCGACCTCGGACGCTACATCGATCAGCGCGCGCAATCGCGCCGTCGCCTGATCTCCCCGTTGGCGCTCGCTGTCGCACTCGGGGCGGTAGGTCTCCGGTGTGTCAAAGCCGATCAAGCGATAGCGCACGTCAGCGATGTCGATGGTGTCGCCGTCAATGACGTAAATCTCGCCCGACGCAATGACGCGCGGCGGTTTTTGCTCACTCAGCCAATAAATCGCGCCCAATGTGAGAATGAACAGACACAGGAATTTCATGCAGTGTCGTCAATCGGATCAGAGCCCTGTTCTGCGCCAATCCGTACAATCCGCATCTGTTCAGAGGGGAACGGGCGCAGCAGTGCAAGCGCGTCCTGTTCGCTGCCCTGCAGCCATTGCTCATGATCTTGGGGCGCAAGGATCACCGGCATGCGGTCAGGGTGCACAGGCTTTGCAATTTCATTTGCGGTTGTCGTCAGAAACGTATGCGTCTCACAGGTCTCTGGCCCCTCTTTGGTTTCATACCGCGATATTTGCCACATGCCTGCGAAGGCAAACGGCGGACGTGGTTCATCGCCTTTGAGCGCAAACCAATGGAAGACCTGCGGTTTGCCACCGG
>CBDTVL010000318.1:0-4089 GCA_965363755.1 uncultured Sulfitobacter sp. | reverse complement strand
GGTCGAAAACGCAGCCGAACCGTGCCCAGCAAGGTTTCGAAATCAGCCTCCTGCGGATATCCTGCGGCGCAGGCCAATTTGCAAAACAGATCTGCATTGGGCGGCAATGCCGGGTTTTTAGAACAGCTGTGACCGGCCAGTTTGTGTCGGGACAGACGGACCCAGTCAAACCGGGGTCCGGGGTCAATCTTGCGCCCGGGCGCCATGTCAGAATGGCCAATGACGCCAGTCGCCGGGATAGACCAGCGTTTCATAATACCGCGCAATAAGATCTCTAACGCATCGATCTGCGCAGCAGCAAAAGGTGATGTGCCATCATTGTCGAGTTCAACGCCGATGGAACGTGAATTGACATCACCCTGACCGCACCAGGTGCCCGCGCCTGCGTGCCAAGCACGCATGTCTTCTTCGACCATCTGGGTGAGCTGCCCTTGCGCGCTGATGAGGTAGTGCGCGGACACCTCGCATGCAGGATCACACAACCGTTCAACGGCGGCTTTTGCGCTTTGCATTGCAGTGTAGTGCAAAACGATCAAATCGGGCTTCAACCCATCCCGTCGCGGCCCAAAATTGGGCGAAGGATGCCAGATGCTGTTTGCCTCGCGGCTCAGTTGTTTGCCGCCGTGCGGAACGGCGCCGGATCCCAGCCGCAGGCGAATCCATCGCCATCGGGATCCAAGCCTTTGCGGTCCCGCCCTGGTCCACCCCGGCGCAGAAAGTCCTCTTGCGCCAGATCAGCGGAGGCGTATTTTGCGCAATTGCGTCGATTCTTGGATTGCGAATTCAACGCCGATCGGTTGTGGACACGAACACCGCGTGGGTTATTTGTCGCGAGAGCAAAGGCCACTACGTTGGGTTGCGCGCCGGTTGTGCGCTCTGGCACCGCTGTGGGCGCAATCAATTCGTATTGTTCGCGGTTACTGGCCAGACGGTCTGCGTCGCCTTCGATGGTCCGCTGCTCGCTGACAGCCGCAAAGTCGTTTTCGCTTGAAATGCCCGGGTTGTCCAAAAGGAGGGGCTTAGGATTGGACGGGCTGGCCTCGATCGGGGCAACACCGGAGTTGGCAGAAGTAGCCGCCAAAGCTGCTGTGGTTTCCGCCGCGATGTCCGCACCGTTGCCGCCGGTCGAGGCGGCGGGCGTTGTAGTGGGCGTCACAGGTGGTGGTGGCGTGACCACGACAGGTGTCACCAGTGCGCCGGAAGGTTCGCCGGATATGGCGTAGGGAGACGGTAGTCCGGGATTGGCGAGCGCTGCATCCCGTGCGCGCTGCTGCTCCGGAGAGTTGACGCCCTGCGATTTAGGCCCACTGTCTGGAACAGCCGGCGCGCAGGCCGTCACTAATCCCAGTGCAAGCACCGCAAAAACTCTGTGCATCCTGTAGATCCCACTCATGCCAGTCGTTTCATTTTTTAGTTGCAGAAACTTACCACCATTTGTCTGGTTTGGCCACAAATCCGGCGGCGCGTTCCAGAACATATGCGGAATTGAGCAAGTCAGCTTCTTCCCACGGGCGACCAATCAACTGCAAGCCCAAGGGAAGGCCGTGTGCGTTCACCCCAGTGGGCACGGCGATCCCGGGCAAGCCCGCCAGATTAACAGTCACAGTGAACACGTCGTTGAGGTACATTTTCACCGGGTCAGCATCTGCCATCTCGCCCAGCCCGAACGCCGCAGAAGGTGTTGCAGGTGTCAGGATTGCATCAATCCCATCGCTAAAGACCTGATCAAAATCACGCTTTATCAGCGCCCGCACCCGCCGCGCCCGGTTGTAATAGGCGTCATAAAATCCGGCTGACAGCACATAAGTTCCGATCATGACACGCCGTTGTACCTCGGGGCCAAATCCTTCGGCGCGGGTCTTTTCATACATTTCTGTAATGCCGTCGCCCTGCGCCAGCGTTGCCCGGTGGCCATAACGCACGCCGTCATAACGTGCGAGATTGCTGGACGCCTCGGCCGGGGCAATAACGTAGTAAGCTGGCAGCGCGTATTTTGTGTGGGGCAGCGAGATATCAACGATCTCTGCGCCAGCGTCCCGCATCATCGCGATGCCCTCGGCCCAGAGCGTTTCAATCTCGTCCGGCATTCCCTCCATCCGATATTCTTTCGGAATTCCGATCTTCTTGCCTTTGATGTCGCCCGTCAGCGCGGCCTCGAAATCGGGCACCGGTAAGTTGGCCGAGGTGCTGTCTTTGGGATCATGACTACACATCGCGCCGAGCATGATTGCCGCGTCGCGCACAGATTTGGTCATCGGACCGGCCTGATCAAGCGAGGAGGCAAAAGCCACAACACCCCAACGAGAGCAGCGTCCATAAGTGGGTTTGATACCAACGATCCCGGTGAAAGCTGCGGGTTGGCGGATTGATCCCCCGGTATCTGTACCGGTCGCCGCCAAGCAAAGGTCTGCCGCAACCGCCGAGGCTGATCCGCCCGACGAACCGCCCGGCGTCAGTGCCGCATCATCATTGCCCCGCCGCCAGGGGCTAACAGCGTCGCCATAGGTGCTGGTTTCGTTGGACGAGCCCATGGCAAATTCGTCCATGTTCAGCTTGCCCAGCATCACCGCCCCGGCATCCGCGAGGTTCTGGGACACAGTGGATTCGTATTCAGGCACAAAGCCCCGCAGAATGCGGCTGCCCGCCTGAGAGGCGACGCCTTTGGTGCAGAACAGGTCTTTGATCCCAACCGGAAGGCCACACATCGCCGGGGCATCCCCGGCCGCAATGCGGGTGTCCGCAGCTTTTGCACGATCAACGGCGATTTCAGGTGTCTTATGGACAAAAGCGTTCAGGGCATCCGCCCTGTCGATGGCACGCAGACAGGCTTCGGTCAATTCAACAGATGTCACATCGCCAGCACGCAAGGCATCACGGGCCTCGGCCAGACCAAATTTGTTCAGTTCCGACATCATTCCACCACCTTGGGCACAGCAAAAAACCCTTCGCGAGCGTCAGGCGCATTGGACAGAACGGCGGCTTGCTGATTGCCATCGGTGATCACATCATCCCGCAAAGGCGCGTGCATCGGTGTGACCGAAACCATCGGTTCAATCCCGTCCACATCAACTTCGTTCAGCTGCTCGATAAAGCCGAGAATCGTATTGAATTCAGAGGCCAGAGCCGGCAACGCCTCTGGCTCAACCTTGATGCGGGCCAGTTTTGCCACCCGGGCAGCTGTATTTTCGTCGATGGACATAGGAGCGCCCCTGTTAAATCTGTGTTCAGGGCCGTTTACCGCCCTGCCCCGCCACCTGCAAGCCTGTGGCGCGGATCAACGTGCAATGTTCGCAATAGAGGATGGGTAGAGCGCGTAAATCACCACGGCTTTTGATCCATTGGCAAGGCGCAGCACCGCGATTAGTCTGTCGGGCAACAAGGGAGAATGATATGCAAATAACATGGTTTGGACATAGCAGCTTTCGCGTCGAAATCGGCGATCAGATTCTGTTGGTCGATCCGTGGCTAACAGGCAACCCGATGTTTGAGGGCCATGACAAGACGGCGGCAACCAGCGGGGCTACGCACATTCTGCTGACCCACGGTCATGGCGACCATTCGGGCGACAGTTTGGCCATCGCGCGCGAGTTGGATATACCGATAGTTGGTATCTACGATCTAATGAGCCATTGGGAGGCAACTGAGACCGTCCAGACGGTTGGCTTCAACAAAGGCGGCACCGTCCACCTTGGCGATGTGGCCGTTACGATGGTCAACGCCGTTCATTCTTCGTCTATTGGCAGTGACAGTGGCCCGATTTATGCCGGGTCAGAGGCCGGTTTCATGATCAGCGGCGAAGGCCGCACGCTCTATATCTCTGGTGACACAGATGTAATGGCGGATATGGAGTGGATGGGGGATTTGCATGCCCCGGACATTGGAATTCTATGCGCGGGCGGCCATTTCACGATGGACATGAAGCGCGCAGCTTATGCGGCAAAACGCTATTTTGACTTCAAGACGGTGATCCCGTGCCACTATCGAACCTTCCCGCTGTTGGAGCAATCAGCGCAGGCGCTGATTGATGCATTACCCAATGTGGATGTGATTGAGCCGCAAGTAATGCAGAGCATTACGCTTTGATGCATT
>CBDTVL010000317.1:0-4097 GCA_965363755.1 uncultured Sulfitobacter sp. | reverse complement strand
ACTGGCGGCCATAACAATGAAACTGTTTATCACTGAAGGGGACGGGACGCCCGCACCTTGGGACCCGCCGCTGAAGTTCGTGGTCAGCGGTCCTTACCGCCACGTACGGAACCCGATGCTGTCCACCGCTGTTTTGTTGATACTGGCGGAGGCTGCGGCGTTGAACAGCCCGGCCTTGGTGGGTTGGGCGGTTTTTTTCTTTCTTCTCAACACTGTGTATTTCGTGTTCGTTGAAGAGCCAGGCCTAGAGCAGCGCTTTGGCGAGCCCTACCTGCGCTATAAAGCAGCGGTTCCGTGAAGGTTTCCAAAGGCGCGACCTTATGAGCCTCCAATCGACACATAAAGGAAATCCTCAGGGATCAACTCTGACTACATCTCCGCTAGTCGGTTGAAACTGATCGTCGGTCTGGCAATGAGGTAACATTCACCTCCGGCCCGATGCGTTCGGAATTTGAGCGCGACTTTGACGGCATGACGGATGCATTGCACCGACGCAATTTAGTCAAACATGCTGATGGACTTAATAAAGAAGACCGCACCAATCGCCAGAAAACCACCAATTAGCGACAACACCAAAGGCAAGCCGTAGTAGAGACAGACGGCAGCGGAAACGCCTGTGGCAAAAACGAATACAACCACCGCTACAATCAGTTGGCCGAGTATGTCACGCACTAGGTCTGGAAAGAAGCCGCGCCCCATCTCCCCCAATTTTCGCTTGGTGTATGCGTCATCAGCCTTGTTGTCTCGTTGCATCAATTTCTCCCGGTTTTTGGAGCGTGTAATCCGATTGTGTGGCGAAATTGAGAAAATGCAGAATGCGGCCTGTGAGGCTTATTCGATTTCAGTCACTTTGGGCTGCTTGCGGACATCTGACGTAATAAATCAGTTTTGTCGGACTGCTGCATCCCTTGAACGGCGGCACAGCGGTACAACCTTGCTGTTCGCCCCTTGTGCTCCAATGCTTGCCGAGCGGACGAAGTGGGCTGGTGACTCTCAATGCCAAGTTAAGTGAAATCAAAGGAGTTCTAATCTCCGCCATTCTCAAGCCAGGCCCGCGCCAGATTGCTTGGGATCAGCTCGGCAAGCCGTGTACTGTAAAGTCCCAGTTCTTCCTCTGAGAGACAACCTTCCCATTTTCTGGAAGTGGCGGAGTTGAAGAAATCTGCATCAGATTTCCAAAAACCTGTGCCTGCCACAGGCGCATAATCCGCCGCCTTCGCCTTCATCGCGCCGTAAGCCGTGGCGTCGGCCACGATGTCGATCAATGTTGCGCTGGCGTCGATCTCAGCTGCTTTGGCGAGCCTTTGCACAGTGCGTCGTCCATCTAGTTGCATGTCAGAATAATGGAACAGCTTGAGATCCGGAATCCTGCCTGAGAGCGCAGTTTCAGTATAGTGCGCAGCCAATGTCGCGAGAGTATCGCGATCAAAATCATCGATGTCGGTCTTGCCGTCAATGAACGCACGGATCGAGCGCGAGACGGGCCAGCGCATCGGGTCATCTTCTTCGGCGGTCTTTTTGTTCGCAGTATGTTTGCGAAGCGAGAAGAAGACGTCAAGAGGATGGCGATAAACCGCAATTATCGTGACGCCTTCCCAAACTGGGAATCCATTGGCCGGTGTGTGAGTCTTAATGACCCGACGTCCGGCCTGGGATGCGAGCGTGGCTGCGACGTCGTCAGCGGGAATCCCCAAATTGGCGTCGACCCAAGGCGACAGGATCGGTATCTTCTCCGGCAGGTCCACCCCTCCATGAATGAGCATAGCAAGGATGGCTTGCGTCCAGGTCGTACCAGACTTGGGTGGAGTGCAAACAAGGATATCGCCTTTGTTGGGCGTCCATGTATGCCAGCGGTCGGGATCAGTGATAACGCCGCGATAGGTCTGCAATGGAGGAGCAAGGATGGATGCGGGGCTAGTCATTGCAGTATGGTCTCGCGCATAGGGACATTTTACGTCTGGGCAGTGGCACTGTTCACCGGCTATGGCAGGGACCCTGCGGAATTAGGTGCGACCAATCTACGCAAAAACCGTGCTTCGCAAGTGCATTCGGAAGGCCGGGCATGCTACCGTGGTTTGGCCGGGTTGTGGCGACCGTGCGTTTGCACCCAAGTCATGCTTGCTTTCGGAGCATCCGTCACTTTGGGCGCGTTCCTGTCGTTCGCTGCGCCCTGCATGAAGTGGAATAATGCGCGACAAACGCGACCCTCATCCAGAAACGCGATAGGGATGATCTGCACCATGGAAAGATCAAAAATGTCAGTCAGACGAATTGTATCAAACATTGCTGTTAGCTGTGTCGACGATGTGCGGAAATTCTATTCCGATCTGTTTGATTTGGATGTTTTAATGGATCACGGTTGGATCGTTACACTTGGTTCCGGCGAGGTCGCCCCAATCCAAATTAGCTTTGCCACAGAAGGCGGTTCCGGCACGCCGGTCCCAGACCTTTCTATTGAAGTTGATGACGTTGATACTGTCTATTGACGTGCCCGTGAGCTGGGTCACGCAATCGCGTATGAATTGACCGACGAACCGTGGGGTGTTCGGCGCTTCTACCTGCATGATCCGGCGGGTAAGCAGACAGGCTGAGTGAAAAGTCGCATTACCCAAGAAACCCGATTTGATCCAACTGCAGTGTTTTCACACGGCCTCCGGACTTTGTTGCCTTTAAGCAATCAAATGGTCTGGCGAATGGCCTTACTGATGTGGAGACCTTGGTTCACCGCCTGGTAGATTGGCCGAAGGGGGTGAGCGTTCACATCGACCTTGCGAACCACCCAGTGCTGCGTTTCAAGGTTTTGCAGCGATTGAGACAGCGCCCGATCTGTTACGGGCATCAATTCACTCTTTATTTCGATGAAACGTCGCGGCTTGCAACTCACCGCCAGTATGGGAATAGTCCACGCCCGGCGGAGCAAGGCAGGTTCATCTGTGTCAGGAAATGCGTCCGCGATCGCATTGGCCAGGTTTGCAAATTTCACGCCTTGCGTGGTCAACCGATACTCTGGTCTTAATGGATGCCCATGCCCTGGATTACGCTCTAACAATCCCAGACCAACCAGATGAGCCAAACTATGTGCAAATGAAGTTCGACTTGCGCCAGACGCAACAAGCAGAGGCGCCTGACGCCCGGGAACCCCATTATTCATCAGCTTCAAGATGGTTAGAGACCACGCGCGCGAAGTGATGTTGACAAGTGATTTTATGTCCATAAAGTATAGTCTATATATTTTAGACACAAAGGAAAGCGCAATGGCCATTGTAACATTGGATAACACGATCACTCTTGCCCTGTCGGTTAGAGACCGGCACGCGAGTGCAATTTGGTACAGCGAAAAACTTGGCTTTGAACTGCTGCACCACATCGATGAAGCGGGATGGAGCGAGATGATAACATTGACAGAGGGCGTGACGCTGGGACTTGGCGAACAGGCCGAACCCACACCGGGAAATACTGTACCTGTTTTTGGAGTTTCGGATATTGATGCTGCTCGGACCGCTCTCGAAGTTGCGGGTGTGAAGTTCGATGGTGAAACAGAAGTTGTTGAAGGCATGGTTAGCACCGCGACCCTATATGATCCCGATGGCAACGCCTTGATGATCGCACAAGACCTCACAGGCGCAGGTTGATCGGGCAACCGGTATATCTATGCAGGGCCGTCGCATAGTTTTCTGCAATACCAGCCGACTTCACCGTTAGATAAGATAGGCGAATGGTGACGTTCTGTTGATCGCGCGCGCTTTCTTGCGCGCAAAGACGCCTTACGAAGCGTTCAGAGAAAGGCTATAATCCCCAAAATTGGATGCTCCACCGGCAACCGCCCCTTACATTCAGATTGAGGATTGCTTGTTATGAATGCTATCTTTTTTGCGGTCCTCGCCTTGGTCATTGGTGCGCTTCCGGCTGGTGCTGATACGTTCCGCGCAATCAACTGGCTCTACGTCAATCCAATAACAGCAACCGAGTATGAAGTGGTTTTAAAACCCGGAGCGAGTCCTCGTGGAGTGTGGTGCGCGGCGTCTGATTACAGCGGGCGACGCTTGGGTAGGTACAATAAAACGGATCTGATTGTTAAATCCGCAGTTGGACCCAGT
>CBDTVL010000316.1:0-4144 GCA_965363755.1 uncultured Sulfitobacter sp. | reverse complement strand
GGCAATGCTCGCCGAAATCCCGAACCTGCCCTACGACGATGTGCCTGACGGCGCGGACGAAGACGACAATGTCGAGGTCACCCGCTGGGGCACGATCCCTACGTTTGATTTCAAACCCAAAGAGCATTTTGAAATCACCGGTGTTGCCGCCGGACTGGACTTTGAAACCGGCGGCAAACTGTCCGGTAGCCGCTTTGTCATGCTCAAAGGCGCTGTGGCGCGGGTGCACCGGGCGCTGGCGCAGTTCATGATCGACACCCATGTGGACCAAAATGGCCTGAGCGAACGCAACACCCCTGTGCTGGTGCGCGACGAAGCGATGTATGGTACTGATAAGCTGCCCAAGTTCGGCGATGACAGCTATCAGACCACCAATGGCTGGTGGCTGATCCCGACCTCTGAAGTCACGCTGACCTATTCCGTAGCGGGCGAGGTTATGGACGCAGCCGCCCTGCCCGTTCGGATGACTGCGCACACGCTGTGTTTCCGCTCTGAGGCCGGATCAGCGGGCCGGGACACCGCCGGTATGTTGCGCCAGCATCAGTTCGAAAAGGTCGAGATGGTCAGCATCACCCACCCGGACGAAAGTGACGCTGAGCAAAAGCGCATGTTGCGCTGTGCCGAAGATTTGCTGGAGCAACTGGGCATTCCCTATCGCACTGTGGTGTTGTGCACCGGCGATATGGGGTTTGGCGCGCGCCGCACCTACGATATCGAGGCATGGGTTCCGGGACAGAATACCTATCGCGAGATCAGTTCGGTCTCGACCACCGGCGACTTTCAGGCTCGGCGGATGAACGCCCGCTTCAAACCTGACGGTGGCGGAAAACCGGAGTTTGTGCATACTCTTAACGGATCAGGTCTGGCTGTGGGTCGCTGTCTGATTGCGGTTCTTGAAAACGGCCAGCAGGCAGATGGATCAGTGGTTTTGCCTGAGGTGCTGCGCCCCTATTTGAAGGGCAAAGGAACCATCGGATCGGATGGGCATTTGCTGTAAAAACGCGGTGGGTGCCTTTTACATTAGGTTGAAGGATTAACCCGTTGCATTTTAAAGCTATTCTGGCATTCATCACTGCAGTGATCTTTGCCCTATCGCCGTTATTTGTCAGTGATTTTGCTGGATTTGGACCGCATCAGTTCCCGATTCCGCAGATCGACGCACCGATCAACCCCGCCCGATATGCCTTTGCCATTTGGGGGCTTATCTATTTTTGGCTGGTCGTCAGCATGGGTTTTGGTTTGATACGCCGTGCAGATCATCCCGAATGGGAGGCGATGCGCCCGGCCCTGATTGTGTCGATGGTGCTGGGGGCAAGTTGGCTGCCGGTGTCGCAACTAAGCCCGGTCTGGGCAACAGTGCTGATCTGGTTGATGCTGATCGGTGCTTTGACGGCGCTTCATAAAGCTCCCGAGCACGATCGCTGGTGGATCCGCGCACCTCTATCAATTTATGCAGGCTGGTTGAGTGCCGCCAGTTTTGTCGCTTTGGGCCTGCTGCTTGGCGGTTATGGTTACATGAGCGCACATAACGCCGCCATCACAGTTCTGAGCGCAGCCCTTGCCTTTACTGCCGCCCTCCAGATCTCCATGGGTCGCGCACCGCTTTACGGCACAACTGTGGTTTGGGCGCTGATTGCCATTGTTCTGGCCAACTTTGAGACCGATCCGGCTGTCGCCGGGCTTGCAGGCATTGGGGCGCTGTTTCTTTCAGCCCTCAGCTTCTGGGCCACGTACCGGCGCTCTTTTTCGACCGAGATCATCAATGTGAACGACAAAGCTGTGAATTGAGAACAGCACTGCCCCGCTTTTGGGCAACCGCATGATGCACTGACGTTCAGAGCGTAGATAGTGGCATGTGTCAGGCCCGCGTTGGGCCGCCCCATGCTCGGACAGGTCGTAAGGCTGATGCAGTTCAGGATCCTGGTACCACAACACGTTGAAGCGCCACATGGGGTGACCTGCGCGCACCCCGTCAAACAAACGCTGCACGCGGCGGGCAAGTGTTGCGTCGTAGCTGTCGACCGGAGTGTGAATACCGATCAACGGATGACCTGCTTTTTCCTTCAAGCGCCATCCAGCCGGAAAACACAGCACCGCGCCGGTCAGCACATGTTCGTCGCCGCGTTTTTGCAGCAGGCACAGATCCTCCTGAACAAGGTGACCAAGTGTTCCAAGGGGGTCTGTTCGGTCAATCTCAACCACAAAGCCATCCGGGCGGCGCACGGTATCCGCACCTACCTCAAACCTGTCAAAGCGGCGTTGCAAGAGATCCAGAACTGTCTCCAGAAGTTCCTGTGCTGCCGCCTCAGCGCAGTCTTCCAGATAGATGACGGTGTCGCGACTTGTGGCAAGCAGGTCTGCCCGGCGCGACATTTGCGCGCCATAAGCCGCGTCCACCATCAGCCATTCATCTTGAGCCAATGGCCGCACCCCCGGCAGGGCGTGCGGGTTAAAAACGTCATAGGGGACAGAGTGTTGCAATATCTCGACCATGCCCGCGTTTAACCTGCCAGCCTGATTGTGTCCCGCAAA
Organism: uncultured Sulfitobacter sp.; assembly: GCA_965363755.1. Taxonomy (GTDB): domain Bacteria; phylum Pseudomonadota; class Alphaproteobacteria; order Rhodobacterales; family Rhodobacteraceae; genus JL08. The sequence goes on along the minus strand of CBDTVL010000316.1, from coordinate 1,612 downwards.
AACGACCCCAAAATAGGTCGGAAACGGACACGCCAGCGCTTGCTGTCCTGCTGCATTCTGAAATGGATCACTCTATTTTCGAGACCTATATGAACCAGCACCATAGCTCCAAACGCAAGATCGACCCAACCAAAGGCGCCTTTTTGGGAGACAATACTCCAAACGACGCCGACCGGATCGAAATCGGACCAACCCAATTGGCTTATGGAGAATGGGCGACCGCCGGACTGAAATTGCCCGATCTTCAGGCCATGCGCAGATATCGATGGCAGCGCTTGACGCGCCATATTGTCAAGCGGGACTATGGCGGGGTGCTGATGTTTGACCCGCTCAACATCCGATATGCCACCGACAGCACCAATATGCAGCTCTGGAACACCCACAACCCGTTTCGGGCCGTTCTGGTCTGTGCTGACGGATATATGGTGATCTGGGACTACAAAAATTCTCCGTTCCTCAGCAGGCATAACCCGCTTGTACGTGAACAGCGTTCTGGCGCGGATCTGTTCTACTTTGATCGGGGCGACAAGACCGACGTCGCTGCAGATGTCCTTTCAAACGACGTGCGCACCCTGATTGCAGAGCACGGCGGCGGCAATAATCGTATTGCTGTTGATAAGATAATGCTGCACGGCCTGCGCGCGCTTGAGGCGCAGGGATTTGAGGTTATGGACGGGGAAGAGGTCACCGAGAAATCCCGTGCCGTCAAAGGTGTTGACGAAATTCTGGCCATGCGTTGCGCCAGCCACGCCTGCGAAACCGCGATGGCTGTGATGGAAAAGGCCGCACGGTCCGGTGTGCCGCAGGGCAATATGTCCGAAAATGATATTTGGGCTGTGCTGCACGCCGAGAACATCCGCCGCGGCGGTGAATGGATCGAAACCCGGCTGCTGACCTCTGGCCCCCGCACAAACCCTTGGTTTCAGGAATGTGGCGGACGGATCGTGCAAAACAACGAGATTGTCAGCTTTGACACCGATCTCGTCGGTTCCTACGGCATTTGCGTCGATATTTCGCGCAGCTGGTGGATTGGCGATCAAAAGCCGCGCCCTGACATGGTCTATGCGATGCAACACGGCCACGAACACATCATGCAGAATATGGAGATGTTAAAACCGGGCGTCATGATCCCGGAATTGACAGCCAACACCCATGTACTGGATGCTCAGTTTCAAAAACAGAAATATGGCTGCCTGATGCACGGAGTCGGGCTGTGCGATGAATGGCCGTTGGTGGCCTATCCGGATCAGGCCGTGGCTGGCGCGTTTGACTATCCGCTTGAGGCAGGCATGGTGTTGTGCGTCGAAACCCTGGTTTCACCCGAGGGTGGCGATTTTTCCATCAAGCTGGAAGATCAGGTGTTGATCACCGAAAACGGGTTTGAGAATCTGACAACATACCCATTTGACGATGCGCTGATGGGGCGGTGAGATAGTGAAGAGGTCGTCGCACCCTATGAAGCGATAAGAATATTTAGATTTTCCGCCGGAGCATTGAGGCCAGTGGGAACCGGAATTTAAGCAGCCGTTCGTCTTCAGAGCAGAGAATGTCGGCTGTGAGCCCAGAGTGACCAATGCTGCAACAAGCACATTTCGGCGTTAAGGGCGGAAAG
>CBDTVL010000315.1:0-4155 GCA_965363755.1 uncultured Sulfitobacter sp. | reverse complement strand
TGCTGTATCATTGCGGCAAGAAGCACATGCATGGCGTGCAAATCTTCTTTGCCTATCGGCAGCTTAAAATATTCGGTAATCCGAATTCCGGTTTTAGTTCGCTCGACCAAAATTGATTCATGCGTGCTGTGCAATTTAATAAAAGAAGATACACGCTGCATTGCTTCAAAAGGCGTGCGCGCGCCCAGTGCGATCCGGCCAATATATGCCAGTTCGGCAACTGAACTTTCGGTCACGATCTGGCATCCGAAATCGGGGCCAAAATCCCGTGCGCATTTTCCAAGAAGAGCAAGGGCGTTCACCGTCGGCATCGGGCTTTCAGGTGCCAGACTGAACCAGTACCCCAAATCAACGGCTTTCAGATACTTCTGCGTCGGGTGTTTGTTCGCTTCCAGCCACAGTACGAGGGGTAGAAGATTGGCGGCTCTGATAGTGGCCACGGTTTTAGTCATCGTTTGTCGCCTTGTCGAAATTTCTTTACAGTTGGAAGATAGCCGGATCTGTTTCTGAGGTATTTTCATAATTGATCGCATCGACACGATCTGCAATCCCCGTTGTAATCATTCGCGGTTTGGGGCTGAAAGGTCTATCGGCCAGCGGGCGGGTAAATTAGTGGCTCAGCTCTACGAGAAAGTACCTAAATCTGGCAATTTTCGTCGCTTGTCGAAACTCTCGATAGTTTTCACACAGCCTTTCCGCACAGCAGACCTCGATACTCAGCGCAGCGAATGTCCGGTTCCCGCCCTTAACGTCGAAATGTGCACACTGCAGCATCGGTCACAAACGGCCCATCGCAGACCTTCGCGGACGGCGTAGCGAATGGCCGCAACCAGCCCTTATTGTCATTGGAAATGTAGATCTAAGCGGCCAGTTGCAAATTGGGCAGTAAGCGCATAGCGAGTTAACATATCAATAGACCCAGTGTCCAATTACACGCGTCGCGCAAGCTCTGCTTTAAAGTGTAGGAAAGTTCTGGGATTGGTCAAAACCTATCAATTGTTCCAATATTTTTCGATTTCCAGCCGAGGAGGCCGCAATGTCAGACTCCCAAGAAGACACTTCAAAAACTCACTATATTTGCCAAACCTACGTTGAAAAGAAGGGCACTCGAGGGGCGCAGGCAGGTCTGAAAATCGACAAGCAGTTCCAGCATTCAACAGAAGCACAGGCCCAAGAACGCGCGGAGCGGGAAAGCCAACTAGAGGGCTGCGCTGGTGCAGACGCTTATATGGTTGTCGAAGATCCAAGCTCTGGGGAAGTCAGCTCTCCGACTTTCATCGTTCGCCTCGGAAATGTCCCTGAATTCGATGACTTTTAACGGCCCTGCGAAACCAGCTCCGGCCCGGCACGTCAGCGAAAGGCAGGACCGTGCGCCCAGACTGTTAGGAAGTGTCTGATGCCATGTTGAACTGGCGTGAATTGATGAAGAAAAAAGCTAGGGAATATACTGACACATCCTTGCGCGCGGCTGGTGGATATCACGTGAGCACTTGGCATTAGTTCTAAATCACCACCGTCCTATGAGCTTGCTTCGCTCAACTGCAAGGCCAGCGTGAATTTGCGTTTCCCCGCAGTTGGGCCGTGGCCTATATCAGAATGCCACCCAAAATGGCCGTTCTCAGTGGCTTTATAACCCGCAACCTGAGGGCTTTCCGCAAATTCGCGTAAGGGAAGATTGTTCGAATGCCTGTGGTTCTGATGGATCAGAAATAACCTGTGAAGGTCCTAAACGTAGATTGGTGAACGATGAGACAAGATTTTTTTATCTGCACGTTGAAGTGCCAGGCAAGTCATTGGTCGACATCAGTACCCAAGTTCAGGCTGAAGTATCGCAACGGGCGTTCAAGGCAGGCTTGCTCACGTTATGGTGCACGCATACCGGTGCGTCGCTTCTCGTGCAGGCCAATGCAGACCCAGATGTTGCCTCAGACATTGTAGCGTTCTTTGAACATTTTGTGCCGATGAACCCCGGAAGATATCAGCACAGACCAGACCAAGACGACAATGCTCCGTCACATCTTCGGGCGCTCCTAACTCAAACCCAGATATCCATCCCGGTAGAGCACGGACGAATGCCGCTCGGAAAAGTGCAGAGCCTATACCTGTTCGAACACAGGCAAGCCGATAAACTGCGGACCTTGAGAGTGCATTTTATAGGAGACTTAGACGACCCCATTATTCCTCAAAGCCTTTGGTTCTGGCAAATTATGAGCTTGCTTTAACGGCAGCTTTGTCCCGCACAGCAGACCTTGGTTCAAAGTGCAGCGAAGGTCTCCTTTCCGCCCTTACTATCGAAGTGTAATGGTTGCAGCATTTGTCACAAACGGCCCAAAGCCGATCTTGGTGGGCGGCGCGGCGAACGGCAACTTCGAACCCAAACTTAACTCATCGCTAACTTTAAGTTAGATCGCCGGGGGCATCGGCAATAAAACGATGGAGCAGGCTGGAAAGCTGCTCCAAGTCCTCATCGGTCCAGCGATCTCGAAACACGTAGCTTGCCTGTTTTGCAAATGTGACACGCGCCTCTTTTACTTTTTCAAGGCCAGATGCTGTCAGTACGACAAACGCCAACCTTGCGTCTCTGCTGTCCGCTTGTCGCGAAACTACTCCGATTTTTTCCAAAGGCGCTGCCATGCGGGTTATGGTCGATGCGCTTACGTGCATCCGTTTTGCAAGTTCAACACGAGACAGACGATGAAGAGGTGCCTGCTCCAAATGCATGAGCAGAAAAACCTCATTAACCGACAGCCCGTGGACAGAAGCGAATTCTCCCGACAGGCGTGCTTTTATCTGATCAGCAGACTGCAAGAGGCGAAGAGTGTTTGTGAAGCAGAAATCATTCATGAAGGAGTTATATCCTAATTGCTTGCGTATGCAAGTTGTTTGCAATATGCGGGGTAAAATATCGCTATTAATCACACGGATGACGACATGAACCTTGAACTTATTTTCTCTCTAGCTGGCTTACTTGCAATGGCGGGTTGGCTTGTTCTGCTTGCATCGCCGCTTATCCCGCATTGGTCCGACAGGATTTCTGGCTACATCATCCCACTGTTGCTTTCGGCGGGATATGTAACCTTAATCCTCTTCTTTCCTTCGGAAGGTGGTGGTGGTTTTGGTAGCCTTACCGAAGTCATTGACCTCTTTTCCAACCCCTATGCGATGATGGCTGGCTGGGTGCATTATCTGACATTTGATCTGTTGATCGGGGCTTGGATGTGTAGGGCTGCGAGGCGCGATGGCGTGAGCTATTGGTTGGTTGCAGCTTGCCTTCCGCTGACATTTCTTTTCGGTCCAGCAGGTTTCTTTGCGTTCTCAATCGTTCGTATCTGGCGCAGAACGGCGGCATCCTAAAATGATGGTTCTGGACCAATGCTTCAGTGCGTCACTGCTCTAACAGAAGAAAATGTTGGAATGGACAGGTTCAGACCAACGGCAGCAAAGCCCGCAGAGCAGACAACTAAGCAAAGCGCAGTGAAGGTCCGCTTCCCACCCTTCATGTTGATATGGCTTGATGCGGCATCGGTCACTAAGGGCTGCTTCCGGATTTTTGCTGCCCTTGAATGACTCGTGATTAAGTGCGCCGTCAACGTCGGGTTGTCGATGTGGGAGGGCGTGGAGGATCGGAGGACCAATCATGCTAACAACAAACTTACCCGCCATTCGCTCGCTTCGACCCACTTGGAACAAAGGTCGCATCGTCGGTCAGAAACTGCCGCTTAAACCCAAGCACGTCTGGGCGATCCGTGTGCGGCTCGAATTGGCCGAAAACCACCGTGACCTTGCCCTCTTCAATATGGCCATCGATAGCAAGTTGCGCGGATGCGACCTCGTCCGGATGAAGGTCGTGGATGTGATGGCGTCTGGGCGGATCAAAGAACGGGCGTCGGTTTTGCAAAGCAAAACCCAAAAGCCGGTTCGGTTTGAAATTTCCGAAGGGACGCGGGTCTCAGTTGCAAAGTGGATGGACGATCCACTGATGATCGGCTCGGAGTATCTTTGGCCTAGCCGCATTCACGAGCGAAAGTACATCTCAACGCGTCAGTATGCGCGGACCGTCAAAGACTAGGTCGTGTCCATCGCCTTGGAAGCGACAGCCCATGGCACACATTCGATGCGTCGGACAAAGGTTACCCAGATTTACAAAAAAACGGG
>CBDTVL010000314.1:0-4165 GCA_965363755.1 uncultured Sulfitobacter sp. | reverse complement strand
GATAGCGGACGTTCAAACGCTTGTAATTTCGACAAAATGACAGGCGGCTAACGGCCACAAGCGGCCGCTCTGGACCACAGATTATCGTTAGTCATCGTTTATCTGAGCGATTTCCGACTCGATAAATTCACCGACGGAGTTGATTGCTTGGATCACAAGTATTTTTTGAGAGAAGTGGTTAGTCGATGGGATGACCATTCACAACTCGATCGCTTGCCCGGGGAGTGTGACTGGAATTTCAAAGTTTCCGGAGGTGCAACTGGCATCCTGAAAATCATGCATGAGGATTGTGACCGCGCTCGTGTCGAAACTCAGATTGCAATGCTGAACCACCTTGCCCAGGTGGATAATTTACCAACACCGGATGTCATCCCATCTCTTAATGGGAATAACATTGAATGCGTTGAGACGGAAGGCACCAAGCGTCTGGCGTGGATGATCAGCCTCTTGCCGGGCCAGACTCTGGCCAGTGCGGCGCCCATTGGTCTTTCGCTGATACGGGATATCGGCCTGTCTCTCGGTCGATTGCATATTGCGCTGAAAGATTTCTCGCACCCGGGCCTTGAGCGGACGTTCAAGTGGGATCTGACCGCCGCCGACTGGTTTGAACCCTTTGTACCGAAAATTCAGGACCCGGCGCGTATCGCAACGGTAAGTCGGATTTTTGCTGCCTACAAAAGCAGCCATCAATCGTTTCTGAAATCCTTACCGCGGCAGGCGATTCACAACGATCTGAACGACCATAATATCCTTGTAACTTTCGGTGCAGACGGAAACAGCCGTGTCTCGGGTCTGATTGACTTCGGCGACATCCTCTATGGGCCCGTTTTGGCGGATGTTGCTATCGCAGGCGCGTATCTTATTTTAAATTGCGACGACACTGTCGAAAGGCTTGCGGCGTTCCTGGATGGATATCAGAGCGTTCACCCGCTGACCGAAAAAGAAATTGATGCGGTCTGGCCATTGGCTTTAACGCGATTGGCAGCAAGCGTTACGAATGCAGCCGTCATGAAGCAAGAAAAGCCCGACGACCCCTATGTCGTAGTGACAGAGGGGGCGGCCTGGCAACTGCTCGACCATCTGGATGCATTCGACGAATCCGTTATTCGACTTCGCTTGCGCCAAACCCGGCAAGAAGAGGCCAAGGCAAGGTTTGCTGTCGTGACAGCATTCCTCAATCAGGCCAAAGGTGACTACCCGCAAGTACTCGGTCGGGATCTGAAAGATGCGATACCGCTGGATTTTAGTCCCGGTCAATCCGACGTGCCAAGCGATCCATTTCGCGTGAGCGCGGCGGAAATGACTCTGCGAGTTGACGAAAAGATTCCGCCTGATGGTACTGGACTCGGCAAGTACGCCGAGCCACGGTTGATCTATACCGAGCCGCAGTTCTTTCGCGACACCACCAGGCACAGTGATCGCAGGACCGTGCACCTGGGGACGGATGTTTTTGCCCCCGCCTCTACCGGTGTTTTCGTACCACTGGACGGCACGGTTGTGTTCGCTGACTGGCAAGCCGGCGAGTTGGAGTATGGTGGGCTGGTGATCCTTGAACACCAGATCCCGGATAGCGTCGTAACATTCCAGACCCTCTACGGACATTTGAGCAAGCGCTCGGTATCCGACCTCGCGATTGGCCAATCCATTCGAGCGGGCAGCGAGTTCGCCAAGTTGGGCGAGGTGGATGAAAATGGCGGCTGGCCGCCCCACCTGCACTTGCAGGTCGGGATCGGGATGGATGGCATCTCGAATTGGCCCGGCGTCGTGTTCCCTGAAGAAGTTGAAATGTGGAAACGGGTATTTCCAAACCCTGCGGCGCTTCTGAATCTCGATGACGACTTTATTTGCCATTCGTCGCCCAGCACGGACAACATTCTCAAGAGACGGCGCAATGTTACGGGCCCGAACCTAAAAACCTCTTATCGAGACCCGATCCAAATGGTGCGTGGCTGGAAACAGTATCTTTTTGATGAACAAGGACGTTGCTATCTGGATGCCTACAATAACGTGCCGCATGTCGGCCACTGCCACCCGGATGTCGTTCAAGCAGTATCAAAACAGGGTGCCTTACTAAGCACGAACACCCGTTATCTGAACGAGGGCCTGGCAACCTACGCCGAGGCATTGGTTGCCCGCGTCCCGGACGGCCTGGACACATGCTTCTTTGTTAATTCAGGTAGCGAAGCAAATGACCTTGCTGTACGCCTTGCCCGGCAATTCACCAAAGCACAGGACGTTCTGGTGTCGGCAAGCGGATACCATGGGATCACGCAGACCTGCATCGACATAAGCCATTACAAGTTCAGCGGCCCAGGTGGCGGGGGTCAAAAGGAATGGGTCCATGTGGCCGATGTCCCTGATACCTATCGCGGAAAACATCGCGGTGCCGGTGCGGGAACAGCCTATGTTGACGACCTCAAGTTGAAATTGGATGACTTGACCGCTCGTGGCAGGCGCCTGGCGTGCTTTATCTCGGAACCATTTCCGAGTGTCGGTGGGCAAATTGTACCGCCTGCAGATTACCTGGCGGGCGTCTACAAACACGTTAGAAACAGCGGCGCGCTAACAATCGCAGACGAGGTGCAAACCGGCCTTGGACGCCTGGGACGATACCCCTGGGGTTTCAGCCATCAGGAAGTGGTACCCGACATCGTGGTGCTTGGAAAACCGATTGGCAACGGCTATCCAATCGGGGTTGTCATTACTCGCCGGGAAATCGCCGCAGCCTTTGCAACTGGAATGGAATTCTTTTCAACATTCGGGGGATCAACAGTTGCCTGCGCAGCTGGCCTTGCCGTGTTAGCGGTGCTTGAGAAGGAACAGCTTGCGGATAACGCAGAACGGGTCGGCGCGCATATTCTGCGTGGCCTTAAACGCCTGCAAGCAAGTCACCCTGTCATCGGTGATGTCCGCGGTGTCGGCCTGTTCCTGGGCGTGGAGCTGACCTGTCCCGATGACACACCCGCAACCGAAGCGGCTGCATATATCGTCAACCGCCTGAGAGATCATCGAATTCTGATCGGATCAGACGGACCGGACAATAACGTACTGAAGATCCGCCCGCCTTTGTGTTTCTCAGAGGACGATGCCAACGCTCTCTTGCGTACTCTGGAAATTATTCTCGGCGAAATACCGTTGAAGCAGTTGGCCGAGCCCAACAACACCGTTTGAGTTTTTGCACGCTACAGGCGCAGCTTACGAGCGGAGCAATGTCAAATCCCGAGCAGGCTTTCCAGACCGACGGTGACACCTGATTCCAGCGAGCCGATTTCGCGCAATGCTAAAATGACGCCGGCTGCGAAGCATTCGTAATCGGTCGTATCGTGGCGCACGGTGAGGTATTGGCCCACGGTGCCGAAAATTACCTCCTGGTGTGCCTTTGCGCCATGTTGGCGCAGTGAGTGCACCGGGATGCCTTCCACATCACCACCCAACGAGCCGGCCACAATCTCGGTGCCGCGATTGTGGGCGCCATGTTTGCGTGCGGCCGCCATGCGCGAGGCTGTATGAAGTGCCGTGCCGGATGGGGCGTCAGGCTTGTCATGATGATGCATTTCGACGATCTCGGCTGACTCGAAATGCGGCGCTGCCAGTTCGGCGAAACGCATCATCAGGACCGCACCAACCGAGAAGTTTGGCACCACCAGGCAGCGGGAAGCCAGGCCCGACCACGCGTCACGCAGCGCGTCTACACGGGCTGCGGTATAGCCGGAGGTGCCGATCAACACATCCGCGCCACTTTCTCGCCACTGGGGGACGTTCTCGTCGGCCGCTGATGGGTTGGTCAGTTCAATGACAACATCGCACCCGGACAGAGCCGCGGGGTCATCGCTGGCGCTGTATCCCAGGACATCCTGATCATCACGTCCTGGCGCGTACAGCCCGCCGATGGTCAGATCATCTACAGCCTCAATCGCCCCGATTGTTAACCGACCCATGGTGCCGTTAGCACCAGAAATCCCCACCCTAATCATGAAAACGCAACCGGATATTCATGCCGGTCAACACCGATAAGCGGAAATTGTTCGGCGATAATAGATAACTCAATCATTATTGAAAAACTCCTGGACACTATCTGTTAACCCTCAGCGTAGTCTTCGGCTTGCAGCAGTCATGGTAGAGCATTATTTTGTTGTGCGAAATCTCTTGCTACGAGAATTCTCCA
>CBDTVL010000313.1:0-4184 GCA_965363755.1 uncultured Sulfitobacter sp. | reverse complement strand
ACTAGCATCTTGGATTCGGGGCAGATTTTCGCCATAAAATGCAAAAGGGCTTAGCGATGAAAATAGCGCTGCGTTTGGCCACTTTAGTAGGTATGATTGTGATCGGCAGGGCCCCGGTGGCAGCGCAAGAACTGATTGTCGGTGCAGGACAAACACAGTTTTTTGATGAACTCTCGACGGACAGCGCGAAAGTGTCTCTGGAATACCGACATTCGCCGTTTTATCGGAGGGGCCGGATTGATCTTGCCTTGGCTGCCGCCGCGGTAGCGCATACCAGCGGCGATTTTTTTCTGGGTGGCGGTTTGTCTGCCCGGTATGCATTCCATCCCAAATGGTTCGTCGAGGCCAGCGTCATGCCCGGTGCCTATTGGGAAAATGAGCAAACGAACGGTCTTGGCAGTACATTCCAAATACGCAGCCAACTGGCGCTTGGATACACTTTGAACAGCGGCAACCGGATTTCCGTTGGGATCTCTCACAAGTCCAATGCCAGCACCTCAGAAAGTAACCCGGGCGTTAATTCTCTGTCCGCGAGGTGGCACTTCACTTTTTGACGTGACCTGTTTTTGGCAAACTACGCACCACATTTGGGGCACTGATCACCCCACCACCAACGGCGGCGCGCACGCCGGTAGTTCCAGGACACGAGGTTGGCAAACCTTTGACCACCCGCGCCGCTAAATAGGCGAATGCCTGCGCCTCAAGCATGTCGCCGTCCAACCCAACCGATTCTACAGCGACCACCGGACAATCCAGCGACACGTCCAGCATTTTCATCAACACCGGATTGTGGCGTCCGCCCCCCGTCACCAGCACACGCGTCGGCGGCGTTGGGCAATGGCGCATTGCCTCAACCACACCTGCGGCACACATTGCTGTCAGGGTTGCGGCCGCATCTTCATCATTCAGTTCGTTGACCAAAGCGATCATTTCCTCAAAGTCATTTCTATCCAAAGACTTAGGCGGCACCCTTGAGAAATACGGCTCTGCCAGAAACAGCTCTAGCGCCCCATGTTCAACCTGGCCGCCGGCGGCGATCTTTCCGTCCTCGTCAAAGGGAAGTCCGCGTCGTGCCAGCAGCAAATCATTCACCGGCGCATTGGCCGGTCCTGTGTCAAATGCCAACAACGCCCCGTTATTCTCAGGCGCATCAAAGGATGGATCGACATAGGTCAGATTGCCGACACCGCCCAGATTGAGAAACACAACCGGGGCCTGCGCGCCCATCCATTTGGCACAGGCAAAATGATAAAACGGGGCTAAAGGCGCGCCCTCGCCGCCCATGTCCACATCCGAACTGCGGAAATCCCACACAACTTTGGTGTTCAGAGCTCCTGCCAACAGGGACCCGTCCCCGACCTGCAACGTGCCTTGCGCCCGTGGCGCGTGGGCCAGAGTTTGTCCGTGAAAGCCAATCAGGTCGACGGGCTCAAACTCTGCCAGCACCTCCAGATGCGCCGCTTCGACCACCCGGGCCGCCGCAACAACCGCGTCGCCGTGCCACTGCCCGAGGCCTGCACGCAAAACAGTACGTTCTTGATCTGAATAGGCTCTATATGCGGTCGGACCAAAACCGAAGATATCGGTACCGTTGGTCTCGATCACCGCGGCATCAACCCCGTCCAGCGACGTCCCTGACATCGTCCCGAGGGCTCGTACCACACTTGCCTGTTTCGCGGCCTTATTCATGGCCTTTTCCTTTGCTTCACTGCCGCCTATACACTGCCTCGCAACCATGGCCAGAGGCAAGACATGACGTATCACCCCAAATCGGATTTCATCGCAGTGATGATGCAACGCGGTTTTCTCGCGGACTGCACCGATTATCAAGGTCTGGACGAGGCTCTGCTTAAAGGCGGGCAACCCGGCTATATCGGTTTTGACGCCACTGCCAAGTCTCTGCATGTGGGATCGCTCATCCAGATCATGATGCTGCGTTGGCTGCAAAAAACCGGCAACAAACCGATTACCCTGATGGGCGGCGGCACGACAAAAGTGGGCGATCCTTCGTTTCGCGCTGATGAACGCCCTTTGCTGACGCCAGCGGCGATTGACGACAACATCGCCGGCATCAAGCGTGTGTTTGAGAATTATGTGTCTTACGACGATAGCCCCACCGGCGCGCTGATGCTCAACAACGCGGAATGGCTGGACAATCTGAACTACCTCGATTTCCTGCGCGACATCGGGCGGCATTTCTCGATCAATCGGATGTTGTCGTTTGAGAGCGTGAAATCGCGGCTTGACCGCGAGCAATCTTTGTCATTCCTTGAGTTTAATTACATGATCCTGCAAGCCTATGATTTCATGGAGCTTCACCGCCGATACGGGTGCATCCTGCAAATGGGTGGATCAGATCAGTGGGGCAACATTGTCAATGGTATCGACCTCACCCGCCGCGTGATCGATGGCGAAGTCTACGGCCTTACATCGCCACTGCTCACCACATCTGATGGCAAGAAAATGGGAAAGTCGCAGTCGGGCGCCGTGTGGCTGAACCCTGACATGCTCAGCCCGTATGAATTCTGGCAATTCTGGCGCAATACAACCGACGCAGATGTTGGCCGGTTCCTCAAACTGTACACCGAGATGCCGGTCGACGAATGTGACCGGCTTAGTGCGCTGGCAGGGTCCGAGATCAACGAAGCCAAGGTGCGTCTCGCCAATGAAGTCACTACACTGCTGCACGGCGCCGGTGCGGCGCAGACCGCCGAAGCCACAGCCCGCGACGTCTTTGAAAAAGGCGGCGTCGGGGAAGATTTGCCAACCCTCACGCTGAGCGCGGCGGATGTTGCCGATGGCATCTCTGTGGTACAGTTGATCGTGAAATCAGGTCTGGCCGGGTCTGGCAAAGAGGCAAAACGCTTGATTGCTGAAAACGGTGCGCGTTTGGATGATGCACCGCTGACCAATGCCGGGTTGATGATTAATGCGGCTGCGCTGTCCAGTCCGATCAAACTAAGTGCGGGTAAGAAACGTCATGCTTTAGTGCAACTGGCCGGTAACTGACGCGCCGCGTCTGCTGGTCACGTCTGAAAACTTCCATTTTCAGGCCGCAGAACGCGCAAATTCGCAAGTAGCACCGCCAAGCGAAACGTCGGGGCATCACCGCAACGTCAAACGTTTTGATCGCCGAAACGCCGCGACATACTGGATACCATAAACGCTGTGCTTAACCCAAAAGCCAGCAACCCAGTGACCGACCCAAAGGCCGCGAAAATCCTGACTTCCGGCCCCAGCACGATGTCGCCGTAGCCCAAAGAGGTAAATGTCACCAATGAAAAATAGACCGCAGAATTCCAGTCCGCCAGAATGTCATATCTGATATAAACCCATGCCCATATCCAGACTTGAGCCGTCAAAGCCCCGATGATGGCGGTCAAAGCGATTGCCAGCAGGGTACTCACATGAAGCGACCTACCAAACTGCCGCAATCGGGTTCCAAACAGAACCATGACATGTGCAGCAGTACCTATAAATACGAGCTGTACGACGACGCAGACACCTAGAAATGCGCTGCCCCAAAGAATCTGTTGGGTAAGGGTCATTCATTCAATCCGTTGTTTTGATCTGACGGTTGTGGTTTAACGCTACACCGGGTCAGAATACAAGAAATCCGCTCAGCCCGGTCAACCCTATCAGCCCATCTCTGCCTGGCATTTCCGAGCCGCTTCGATCGCTTTGCCGCTGCCGGACAGGTCGATTGCCATTACTTGTTCTCCGGCTTCGTTATAAATCGTCATGCCCTGGCTTTTTGCGATCGCAAAAACGAAATTTCGATCTGTAAAAGTGACCCCGGCACCGGGTACTTTGCCAAGGTAAAATCCGGTTGCAACGGCCTCGAATTTCTTTCCATCCAGTTCAAAGACGATGTCGTAGGTCTGGCCCTTTTTTATGCGCCCCCAAGCCTCGTTGAAGACCACAAAATAACCTTGGTCTTTCTCGGCATCAAAACCGATCCGAACCACCGAATAGTCTTGAAAAATCGTCTGGATCAGACAGCCGTTGCCCAGTGCAGGATCCACCATGATATTCCAGCCGGAGATATAGCCGCGATCAATAAGATCTTGTGCCGAAACAGAGCCACCAGCGCTAAAAAGGGCGGCCGCCGCAAGTACAGCTTTGAATATTTTCATCTTATTTCTCCCGAAGACAACCTGCAATCTATTCTGACTTTGAATATT
>CBDTVL010000312.1:0-4185 GCA_965363755.1 uncultured Sulfitobacter sp. | reverse complement strand
AGCGCAAACTTTCGATTCACCCCCGTCCACCGGTCATCGGTAAGCGGATGATCAATAACGCCAATGAACGGTTTCCCTTGCCAGGCAAGTGCAATCAGTGTGCCATAGACCGGAATCCCGGCGACAAATGCCGCGGTGCCATCTATTGGGTCTATGACCCAGACAAATTCGGCGTCGGTATTGAGATTTTCGAACTCTTCCCCAAAGATCCCGTGATCGGGATATTGGGAAATGATGAGGTCGCGCAGTTTTTGCTCCACTGCCTTGTCTGTGGCTGTTACATAAGACGCGTCGGCCTTGATGGTGATTTCCGGCACTGTCTTTGACGCTTTCAGCAGCATTTCGCGACTGGTGTCAGCCAAGGTCTCTGCAAAGGAAAGAAATTCTGCGTGCGGAGGTAATTCTGAAGTCATCTGGGTATCTGGCCTTAATGTGAAAGAATCTGGCTGAGAAACTTTTTTGTTCGTTCGTTTTTGGGGGTGTCAAAAAACTCGGTTGGTGGCGCTTCCTCAACAATTTCGCCGGCATCCATAAAGATCACGCGGTCCGCTACAGAACGGGCAAAACCCATTTCGTGGGTCACACAGATCATCGTCATGCCCTCTTTGGCGAGATCCACCATGACGTCCAGAACCTCGTTGATCATCTCAGGATCAAGCGCCGATGTCGGCTCATCAAACAACATGATTTCCGGCTTCATACACAGCGCGCGCGCGATGGCGACCCGTTGTTGCTGCCCGCCCGACAGTTGGATCGGGTATTTATCAGCCTGTTCGGGGATTTTCACTCGTTCAAGATAGTGCATGGCCGTGTCTCGTGCGTCGGCTTTGGAGATCTTGCGCACCAGCCGTTGCGCCAACATAAGATTCTTCACAATTGTCATGTGCGGGAAAAGATTGAAACTTTGAAAAACCATGCCGACTTCGCGGCGCACTGCATCAATGTCCTTGACCTTATCTGTCAATTCGTTGCCATCAATAATAATATGGCCGTCGTTGTGTTCCTCTAGACGGTTGATGCAGCGGATCAGTGTCGACTTTCCCGAACCAGAGGGGCCACAGACGACAATGCGTTCGCCTTTTCGCACCTCCAGATTGATGTCTTTCAACGCCTGAAATGTGCCAAATAACTTGTTCACATTCTGCATCTGAATCAGCGGCCGATTGATAGCGTCGTTCATATTAGCCTTCCCGTCTGGTGTAGCGACCGAGATATCTTTCAATGACCCCAAACAGCTTTTGAATTCCGAATGTGAAAATCATGTAGATGATCGCAAGGGAAATGAATATCTCGTAGGGCGCATAGGTATCGGCAACGATTGTGCGCGCGATTCCGGTCATGTCTGCAATGGTAATTGTGCTGGCCAATGCAGTGGATTTTAGCAGGCTTATGACATCGTTGCTGTAAGCCGGTAGCGCCAGTCGCGCGGCAATGGGTGCAGTAATGTAGATAAATTTCTGGCGCGCTGACAGGCCCAGCGCCGATCCGGCCTCTAGCAACCCTTTGCCGACCCCTAATACACCGCCACGCAGTATTTCCGATACGTAGGCACCTGTGTTCAGCGTCAGCGCAAGAATGGCGCATCCAGTTGGTTCGCGCAATATCGGCCAGATGATACTGTCGCGCACGGCCTCGAATTGCGGCAGCCCATAGTAGATGATGAAGATCTGGACGAGGATCGGTGTGCCCCGGAAGACGTAAATATAAACCTGTGCCGGGAAGTTCAGATACCACCTGCCGCTGATCCGCATCAACAACAGGCCAACCGCCAGTATGAACCCCAGAATACCAGATACGACCAACAGCTTGAACGTGATCCCAATGCCCATCAGCATCAACGGAACGCTGTCGACGATCAGGTTGATATCAAAGCTCATTTGGCACCTACCGTGGTGCGTTCACCAAATTTCTCGACCCCCATGACGAACAAGGTGACTATGGTCGAAAAGCCCAGATATATCGCGCCCACAACAATATACATCGTAAAAGGCTTGCCGGTGACTGTGATTGCCTGTTTTGCGACGAACATCGTCTCGTTCAGACCAATGATCGAGATCAGCGCAGTGTCTTTGATCAGCGACAACATGTGATTGCCAAATGGTGGCAGCGCAAGGCGCCACATTTCAGGGATCCGGACATAAATGAAGGTCTGAAAGTTGCTCATCCCAAGCGCGCGCGCCGCTTCGATGCTGCCCGGGTTAACCCCCAGAAATGCGCCACGAAAAGTTTCCGTGGCATAAGACCCGACGATGATCGAGATCGCAATCGTTCCGGCCCAGAACGGTGGCACATCGACAAATCGGATGTCTGGATCAAACACCTGCGCAATCGCCGTGAGCGTTATTGCCGATCCAAAATACAACAGCAGAATAACTAGAATTTCCGGTGTGCCGCGAAAAACCACAGTATAGGCTCCGGCGATGTTTTGGGCGACGCGGCTGTCAGACAGTTTGGCCATCGCTCCTAACAGCCCAAAAAGTATCATTAAAAATAACGAGGATATAAAGACCTCTCCCACGACAACCGCGCCCCAGAAATAGTCGTCCCACCAACCGGTTAATACGTCCAAACCTTGCTCCCAGTTCTAAAGGTAAATGCAACCCTGACTGCACAAATGACAGGTCGGCAAGACGCGCCTCGGTCTTGCCGACCTGTCTTAGTAGGATGGCTTATTGGCCCCATTCATCTTTGTGAAGTTTGAAAGGGAATATCTTTTTGGCATAGGTTTCCAGTTCTCCGGAATTGATCAGATCCTTCAAGGCGGCGTTCAAACGGCCCTTGAGCTCATCTTCACCCTGACGCATGCCAATTCCGACGCCAATTCCAAAATATTCAACTTCGTCAACCGTGGGGCCTTTGAATTCAAATCCGGCGCCATCGTCTTTGCTCAGAAACTTCAGATGAGCCTTCATCGGGTTGGTCATGATAATATCAACACGGCCATTTTGCAGATCCAGATAGAGCGGTTCTGAACCGTCATACAAAACCACATCCGCGCCGGGCAGCTTGTCTTCAAACCAGCTGGAATAAGTCGTTGCCCGCTCGAGACCGACCCGCAGACCGTCAAAGTTTTCCGGAATTGGGTTGCCTGCATCGTCAAACAGAGACATTTCTTTTTTGTTTGAGCCAACAATGCGCCCAGTCGAAAAACGGTAAGGGCCGGAGAAGTCTATCTTTTTCATGCGTTTGTCGGTGATCGACATAGACGCAATGATCAAATCAAACTTGTTGGCCAGCAGTGCGGGGATCATTCCGTCCCATTCCTGGCAAACAAATTCAAGCTCTGCGCCGATAATACGGGCGACGCCGTTGGCGACATCGACGTCATAGCCAGCCAGTTCCCCTTCAGCAGTTTTGTAGTTGAATGGGGCGTAAGTGCACTCCATCCCAACGCGCAAGGACTCAGCAGATGCACCACTTGCCGCTCCAATCGCCAAAGCCGCCGACAGGCCAAAGGTCAATTTTTTGAGAGTTATCAGTTTCATATCTATCTCCAGGTTGGTGGACTCTTCAGTCTCTAATTTTCATTTGTGACAGTCTTTTGAATTTAACTAATGATCGTCTCGATCTTATCCTTCGTATTGTAGTGCGCCAGCCCAAATCGGGCGACGCCTTGGTCCAGCCTCTAGTCAAGCGCGCGAGCCGGTTAGTAGGCATAGTTATAGCTATGCCAGGCAGGTATGCCCGCTGTTGCAAGCGCACTGGCGATGTCGGATGGCGGCACGTTATTGTGGCGCAGAGACACCGCGGGCACCCGGTCTTTAACACGATTTGGATTGGTAATCCCGTAAATTGACACACCGGCAATCTCTGCCAGCCCACCAATCAACGTGTTGGTCAATGGCTTTTCATAGTCGCGCGACATCTGATAGGCCGCCACAATCGCAGCACGTCTGTCCTCAGGAGACGCCTCCAAGCGGCCCCCGGAAACAGGGCGGCATCGTCATGCGCATTCGACGTGATGCGGTCAGTTTCAGCACCTGTCCCGAAATGACCTCCGGCATTTGCGAGGCTGTCAGCATACAGTGAGAAATCGCTTCAGCTACGGACAATGGCACCTGCGTGCTTGCCAGATCATCCACATAAGTGCGATTCCGACTGTGTCATGTTTTTTGGGTCCAAGGGCGCTGAAGTCAGACACTCCCCAACGGTACAGCGGTGGATTTTACCTTTCTGACTGAAAGG
>CBDTVL010000311.1:0-4199 GCA_965363755.1 uncultured Sulfitobacter sp. | reverse complement strand
TATTATGAAGACACAGATATGGCGGGCATCGTCTACTATGCCAACTACCTCCGGTACATAGAACGCGGGCGCAGCGACTGGGTGCGCTGCGTGGGCATCGATCAGAACGAGATGAAGACCCGCGATGGGGTTGTGTTTGCGGTGCGCCGGGTCGAGGCGGATTATTGCGCGCCGGCGCGCTTTGATGATGAGTTGATTGTCGAGACCCAGACGCAGAGTGTCAGCGCAGCGCGACTAGTTATGCAGCAGGACGTACGGCGCGGTTCGGATCTATTGTTTTCGGCCATCGTCACAATTGTCTGCATCGCAGAGAACGGCCAACCGGTTCGTTTGCCAGCAAACATTCGCTTAATGTTACATTAACACGCGGATTTGAGCCCTAACCATTGGCATTTCCATAACTTCTGCAGTAACGTCGCAGGCAATAAGGCCGAACAAAAGGCCAGTAACAAAGAGCAGGCAAATGGAAGCAGAAACGCTGGCTTTGGCGCAGGAAATTGATTTTTCCATGTGGGCACTTTTCGCGCGCGCCACTATTACCGTAAAACTTGTGATCTTGATGTTGGTCGTGGCCTCGTTCTGGGCTTGGACCATCATCTTCCGAAAACTGATTATGTATCGCGCTGCAAGGGGTGAAGCAGCTGCGTTTGATCGGCAATTCTGGTCAGGCGAACCGCTGGATGGATTGTTTGACAAGATTGGGGCGCAGCCCAACGGGAACTCCGAAAAAATATTTGCCGCTGGGATGATGGAATGGCGCAGATCTCACCGGACCGATGGTGGGCTGATCGCCGGGGCGACGGCGCGGATTGATCGCTCGATGGACGTGGCGATCAACAAAGAGGCGGAAGAGCTGCAGAAGGGGTTGCAAGTTTTGGCCACGGTTGGCTCCACTGCGCCGTTTGTTGGCCTGTTCGGGACAGTTTGGGGCATCATGAATGCCTTTATCGAAATTGCAGCGCAGCAGAATACCAACCTCGCCGTTGTGGCGCCCGGTATCGCCGAGGCGCTTTTGGCGACGGGGCTTGGTCTGCTGGCCGCTATTCCTGCCGTGGTCATGTATAACAAGCTGAGTGCAGATAGTGACCGGATTATCGCCGGATACGAAGCGTTTTCGGATGAATTTGCCACTATCCTCAGCCGACAGTTGGACAGCTAGGTCATGGGCGCAGGCGTTTCCACATCTGGTGGCGGCAGGACCCGCCGCAGGGGCGGTCGCAACCGGACCCGACCAATGGCCGAGATTAACGTCACTCCCTTTGTGGACGTGATGCTGGTTCTATTGATTATTTTTATGGTCGCCGCGCCGTTGCTGACCGTTGGTGTGCCGGTCGAATTGCCCAAGACTGCGGCGGGCGCATTGCCGGTGGATCAGGAAGAACCATTAACAGTAACTCTGACTGTTGATGGTCAAGTGCAGATCCAGACAACTGAGACTCCGCGCGCCGAACTGATTGGCAAATTGCGTGCTATCGCTGCCGAACGTGAAAGCGACCGGGTTTTTCTGCGGGCGGACGGGGCAGTCCCTTATCGTGATGTGATGCAGGTGATGGGCGCGCTGAATGCGGGCGGGTTTTCCAACATTGGCCTTGTCACAGATATTGGCGGTCCGTCGCTGGACGACGGCGGCTGAGGCAGGAGCGTGGACACAAGGTTGGATACAGCCACCTATATCTCAGGCGCGGGCCATCTTGGTCTGATCGCCTGGATTATGTTTGGTGGAATATTCGCGCCAGAGCCGTTGCCGTTTGAAGTGACGCAAGTGTCGGTGATATCAGGGGCGGAGTTCGACGCATTGCAGGCCGCGCAGCAGGCGCCGCAGTCAACCACCGAAGTAGCCTTGCCAGAAACACCTGAGGCAGGTAGCGAAACACCGGACGCGACGTCGGCGCCGGACGAATCCACCAAGCAGACAGCACCGGAGCCCTCAGAAATCCCACCACCTGATGTGGTGCCTGAGGTGCCTGCTCTTCCAGAGGTCGAGCCGGCCGAGAGCGCGCCAGAGCAGCCGGTTCCGCCAGAGGATATTGCGGTTCTGGCACCTGAAATCCAGCAAGAGGCCGTGCCAAACCCGGCCGAGCGTGTGGCGCCAGAGCCTGTGGCTGAACCTGATCCTGAAGCGGCTCCGGCGGAGGTTGAGCAAGAAGCGGTCACAGAGGAAGAGACGGGCGAGACAACGCAGGAACCGCAGGTCGCCCAAGCGCCAGAAGAAGCCACGACCGAGATTGTGACAGAGGCGACCGCCGCACCGGCCCGATCGATCCGCCCGCCTGCAAATCGACCAAGCGCGCCTGCCCCGACACCTGCAGCTCAGCCCGAGCAGGCTGAACAGCCAGAAACGCCAACCCAAAACACAGACAGTGCCGTTAATGCCGCGCTTGCCGAAGCGTTGGGAGGTGGCGAAGAACCTGCCGTCTCGTCCGGCCCGCCGATGTCCGCTGGAGAACGCGATTCATTACGTGTAGCGGTTTCGAACTGCTGGAATGTAGGCGCGCTTTCATCAGAGGCATTGCAAACCACTGTTGTTGTTGCTGTCAGGTTGGCAGAGGATGGCAAGCCACTGGCGGGGTCTGTCAAGTTGCTGAGCAGCTCTGGCGGGTCCGATGCGGCCGCAGGTCAGGCCTTTGGCGCAGCACGCCGCGCCATATTAAGATGCGGCGCGCGCGGTTACGATCTGCCATCGGACAAATATGACCAGTGGCGCGAAATCGAAATGACGTTTAATCCTGAAGGAATGAGGTTGAAATGATGCGACATATTGCGACCCTCCTGGCGTGTTTTGCCGCGCTGTTGGTGCCGGCCTCGGTTCAAAGTGAGCCGTTGCGGATCACCATTGATGAAGGCATCATTGAGCCGTTGCCCTTTGCAGCGCCTGATTTTGTGCCCGAGAGTACGGCGGCCAGCGAATTCGCGGCCAATATCGCGCGCGTCATTGCCGACGATCTAAGCGGGACAGGATTGTTTCGGGAACTTCCAAGCAGCGCCTATATTTCACAGGTCTCGGATTTTGGCGCCGCCATTCAATATGCCGATTGGAAAGCGATCAACGCACAGGCGCTGATCACCGGTGCCGTGAATGTGTCTGGCAGCACGCTTACTGTGAAATTCCGGGTCTATGATGTGTTCTCAGGGGCAGAGCTTGGCAGTGGGCTTCAGTTTTCCGGTACCATCGAGGGTTGGCGACGGATGTCCCATAAGGTCGCCGATGCTGTTTATAGCCGGATCACCGGCGAGGGCGGATATTTTGACAGCCGGGTTGTATTCGTTTCTGAAACCGGACCCAAGAATGACCGCAAAAAACGGCTCGCGATCATGGATTATGACGGTGCGAATGCGCAGTATCTTACCGGCAGTGAATCGATTGTGCTGGCACCACGGTTTTCCCCAACCGGCGACCGAGTTCTTTATACAAGCTACGAAAGCGGATTCCCGCGCATCTACGTGCTGGATGTGGGCAGTGTTCAGCACAGCGCGCTGGAACAACAAGAAGGCACGATGAGCTTTGCGCCGCGTTTTGCGCCAAATGGTCAGACGGTGGTTTATTCACTGACACAAGGCGGCAATACGGACATCTATACGCTTGATATTGCGTCCGGCGCGAGCACTCAACTGACCGATGCACCGTCGATCGAAACCGCCCCCAGCTTTTCGCCCGATGGCAGCCAGATCGTATTTGAAAGTGACCGTTCAGGCACTCAGCAGCTTTATACGATGCCAGCTGGCGGTGGCGAAGCACGCAGGATCAGCTTTGGACAAGGCCGATATGGCACGCCAGTCTGGTCACCACGCGGCGATCTGGTTGCTTTCACAAAGCAAAACAAAGGTCGCTTTCATATCGGCGTCATGCGCCTGGATGGCAGCGAAGAACGTTTATTGACTGCGTCATTTCTGGATGAAGGTCCGACATGGGCACCCAATGGCAGAGTCATCATGTTTACCCGTGAAACACAGGGCGCGGGGGGGGCGGCGTCGCTTTATTCGGTGGATATTTCTGGGCGCAACCTGAAACCCGTGCGCACACCTGAGGGTGGGTCCGACCCGTCGTGGTCGCCATTGCAGAACTAAGGCGGCCCGAGACTTCTGGCGCGTTCACAAAACGCAGCGCCTGTGATAAAACGGTTTCACACAGAATGTACGATTAAAAAAAACTACGAGGCGAGCACAATGAAAAAAATGACAAAAGCTATGATCTTGATGGC
>CBDTVL010000310.1:0-4234 GCA_965363755.1 uncultured Sulfitobacter sp. | reverse complement strand
AGCAAGGCCACCACGACGAGGCGAAATATTGTTTGTTTGTTTATTTTCATTTCGCTTCCCTTTTCAGAGACTTGTGGAGGGCCGAAGCCCTCCGGTTAGTTTGCAGAGCAGCCCTCAGAGCATTGTGCTCGTCAGACATCATGTTCGGCCACTGCCTTACCGGAAGCCCCACTTGACGCGCTTACACACTTGAATGAGGATCCAAAGTGAGCGTCCGGCGAACCCGAAGTAACGAAGAAACGACTCGGTTTCAGATATCGGCCTGACAGGTCAGGCGTGGTCACTTCTGACCGATCCCGTAGAGTACCCACCCAAAGAAAAGTCCTCCAAGGGCTGCCGGTATGATGCTGCCGGTCACGAACAGAGCGGTGTTTTCCGCGCCTCCGAAGTAATTGACTGAGGCGTCAATTCCACTGCAAAGCACTGTACAATAGGCACCGACCCCGAACATCGTAAGAGCCGCCTGAAAGATCGCGGGCCGACCTGATGCCGTTCCCTCGACGAAGACGAGAACCAAAGCACCGATCACCGCGCCCATGCCAATGCCGCAGGTGAATGTCCAAACAACCTTGTTGAAAACGCTGCCCCCCGGGAAAAGCACAAGACCCCATACGATGAAGTAAATCACCTCTGCCAGCAGTGTCATACCGACTGCGATGCCTAGGACCTGCGTTACCCGACTTTTTGTGATGCCTGTCATGGTCGATCCTTCGATAGATTCAAGCTGCCGCAGGCCAATGTGCAGCAAGCTATTGCAGACTTGGGCTACGCGGCGACTACTGCCTAGTTGGAGGCGCGGGCTTGTTTGACCAACTCGATCATCTGATCAGCCTCGATCAGGCCCGGTGCAAGACTATCCCCAATCACAAAAGATGGGGTGCCGTTGAACCCCAGTGCACGGCTGAGACGCATCGATGTTTCGATATGCTCGGCGATTTCCGGTCCATCCATGTCGCGGCGCAATTGCTCAATATCAAGGCCCACCTGTTCGGCGACACGGATTACAGTCGCTTCCCCGGCACGTCCGTTGATTTCCATCATAGCCCAATGAAATTCTTCATATTTACCCTGTTGGCGTGATGCTAAGGCAGCCCGCGCTGCAAAAACAGATCCTTCCCCAAGAATAGGCCACTCGCGATAAACCACCCTGACATTTGGATCAGCGGCCAATAGGGCTTCAATATGCGGTTTGACTCGACGGCAATAGGGGCAGTTGTAGTCAAAAAATTCCACAACCGTTACATCACCATTGGGGTTTCCAAGCACCGGCGCATTGGGGTCTTGTTCTAGTGCCGCCCTCTCTGCGGAGAGCACTTGTTCTGCCGCTACGGTTTGATCGGCTTGTTGTCGCTCTTCGATGATCTGCACGGCCTCAAGCACAATCTCCGGATTTTCGCGGATCGCTTCGAGAACCAATTCCTTTATCCGGTCCTCGTTTAGCTCATGTGCAAATACCGAGAGTGGGAGGAGCAACATTACGGTGCTGGCCAAAAGTGTCTTCATCTCTATTCTCCTCGTGCGCTTATGTCCGCCGCCGTACGCTCTGCCTGTATCGTTCGGATGCGGTCCGGCCATGTGGATTTGATGTATGCGATAGTGTTCCATATTTCCGGATCGCTGAGTTGATCACCAAAACCGGGCATGCCACTGTTGAAATCTACCCCTTGTTCAGCCAAAGCCTCTTTGCCACCGAGCTTGGTGTAAGTGAAAAGCAGGCTATCGGGATGGTGCCAAGTATGACCGGTCTCATCATGGGGCGGGGCAGGCAAACGACCATCTGGTCCCGGACTACGCCAGTCCCCCAGTCCTTCCAGATTAGCACCGTGGCAGGATGCGCAGGTCTCGGCATAGAGCGCTTCACCTGCAGCCAGATCAACAGGATAGTCAGCCGCAGAAGATGGCTCCTCAGTCGAACTTGCCCAGACAAAAGCAGCTCCAGCCGCAAGAGCGACTACTGCCAGTCCACCATATGAAAGGCGTCGCTTCATGCCACAACGATCCGAGTACTCATGCCGGACGCCGCATGTGACAGCATATGGCAATGCAACAGCCATTGCCCGGGATTGTTCGCCACAAAGGCGATCTCGCGCTCAGCTCCCCGGTCGATCAATGTCGTATCGCGAAGCGGTCCCAAGCGTCCGGTTTCACTAATTTCGTGGAAATGCATGCCATGCAGGTGCATCACATGCGGGAAGGCTGTTTCATTCGCGATGGTAATTCGTACGTGCTCACCTCGTGTCAATTTGGCCAAAGGCGGACCATCCAGCCCGTCGGCCGCGCCGTTGAATGCCCAGTACCGCCCGGAATCAACTACTTCGCGCATGGTTTTCGACTCGCCGCCCAAGGTCGCCGAGCTAAGTCCGCCCATTGCCCCGCCTTCCATTCTTAAAGTCAGCGCTCTGGCGTTGTTCAAATCCACCACCGGATGTGGGTTCGGTGGCAGCGGTACGGGCGCGCCACGTTTGGTTCCAGTTCCGCCCGACCGAACCTCAAACGCCACCTGGCTGAAAGTTTCATCACGGTCCAGCTGGGCAATATGGGCTGTCTCCCCCACATCTGCGACGACGTCTACTATCAGATCGACGCGTTGTGCCGATCCCAGAAAAATCGTGTCAGTCACTTTTTGAGGTGCAACTAATGGCATTCCATCAAGCGCGACAGTCCAACCATCCAAACCTTCAAGGCGCAGAGCAAAGATGCGGGCGTTTGAAGCGTTGATTAATCGCAGCCGTAGTCGTTCATTGCGGCGGGCATCAAGCGCCAGATTATAGATCCCGTTGGTCGTGATGTAGTTTCCTAGTCGACCCCCATGGCTCGTGTCATGCGAAGCCCCGAATTCACTATCAATTTGGGCTGTTTCCGGATCGATACGCCAGTCATCGAAGATCAAAACCTCTTCGCGGTCCACATCCAAAGGCTCTGGCTCTTCGACAATCAGTGCCCCGTAAAGGCCGCGTGCCACTTGCTCAAAAGAACGATTATGAGCGTGATACCAATAGGTGCCCGCATCAGGGGCAACAAAGTCATACTCAAAACTTGCGCCCGGCGGGACGGCTGTCTGGGTCAGGCCCGCCACGCCATCCATCGCGTTAGATATTCGGATCCCGTGCCAGTGAGTCGAGGTCGCCTGCGGAAGGTTGTTCGTGAGCGTGCGTTGCACACGTGCACCCTGCCTAACGCGTATTTCCGGGCCGGGCGAGGTGGCATCAAAGCCCCAGATCGTGGTCTTGCCATAGGTTTCGGGCAGCAACTGCACATCCGCAACGCCTGCATTCAGAATCAGACCAGGGGTTGCCACTTGGGTCAAAGCTGGACGGGCGGCCAATACAGCTGCAGTACTTACTAAAAAACCCCGTCGTGACAGGTTCATGTTATCGTTCCTCGTAAGGTGGTTCGCAATCGGAATACCCGTGTTTCGGATCATCCTCCGTCGTGATCGTCCATTAAATAGGTCGCAATTGCCTGTCTGTCTTCCGGTGTCAGAAACCGTGTACCTTGCAGGACAACTTCGCTCATCGAGCCGCCAAAGGTGTCGCCATCCGGCATAATCCCAGTTTCCAATGCGTAGGCCAGCGTGTCGACAGTCCAGTCGCGCGACTGAAGCGTTTCGTAGTCAATCGCCGGCGCCTTGCTACCACCGGGCAAGTTGGAGTTGCCCGCGAAGTGCTCGCTATCGCTTTTTCGGGCACCGAGAAAATTGCGGGAGGTGTGACATGCGGCACAGTGAGTTGCCCCACCGACAAGCTCGCGACCTCTATTCCATAGGTCGCTATTGCCGAGCACTGGCTCGGTATGGGGCGGTTGCAGAAATGCAGCACGCCAGAGCTTTAGGCCCCAACGTTGGTTAAACGGAAAAGGCATTTCGTGTTTAGGAGCAGGTTCAGCAACAGGTGGCACGGTCTGAAAAGCGGCCCACAGATCGGCGACATCCTGATCGGTGAAATTGGCATAAAACGGATAGGTGAAGGCCGGATAGTAAGACTCCCCCTCGGGCGAGATCCCCTGCCGCACTGCCTTGGCAAACTCTTTGATCGTCCAATCGCCAATACCAAAGGTCGGATCAGTGGTTAGGTTCACTGAATAAAGAGCTCCAAAGGGCGTATCCAGCTTGACACCGCCGGCCAACGGCGCGCCGCCGGCCTCAGTATTCGTGTGGCATGCGATGCAACCGCTGGCGCGCGCGAGATAGGCCCCGCGGTTCACATCGCCGGTCAGGGTGATCTTGGCCACGCCG
>CBDTVL010000309.1:0-4310 GCA_965363755.1 uncultured Sulfitobacter sp. | reverse complement strand
CGTGATTGCAAAGCCTGTTGTACCCAATCAGCGCTCCCCATAGAGTTAGAGTTGTTTACAATTGCGGGATGCATCAGTTCAAGGGGAAGATCAGAATGTCGTTGTTAAAAACCGTTTCCAAGGAAGCATCGACCGAGGTGGACGCCCCTTACATGCAAAGCGCCAAGCCGACAATGTCGGCCCGTGCGGCCCGAATGTTCGCACACCTTATTCCGCTGTCCTATTTTCGCCGGCCGCCCACGATCATCATCGTTGACGTGACCAACAGCTGTAACTTGCGCTGCCCGGTCTGTCCGGTGACCTTTGCTATGCAACGCAAACGCGGAATGCTGAAGCTGAGTGTGTTCAAGTCGATCGTTGATGATTTTAGGGGCGCCAAGAACAAACCTGCGATGTATTTCAGCTTTTCCGGTGAGCCGACGATGAATAAGGCCCTTCCCGAGATGGTGGCATATAGCCACGAAAACGGGCATGATACATATCTGAGCACAAACGCGACCAAACTGACTGTTGAAATGGCCGAAGCGCTGATCAATGCGGGCCTTGCGCGGGTCAATCTGTGCATGGACGGATTTTCAAAAGAAGCTCAAGAATCTTACCGAGTGAACTCCGACTTTGACGAAGTAAAAGCGAACATCGAAATGTTCCTTGAAACGCGGGAACGTTTGGGCGCACAAAACCCGATTTGCGTATTGCAGACTCTGCTGACCGGGTATTCTGAAAACCAGATGGATGAAATGACAGAATGGGCACGGGGCGCCGGGTTTGATCGGATCCGTTTCAAAACATTCAGCATCGGGTCACATTCCACCCCCGAGCAAAAGCGTGAGTTCAGCCGTTTCCTTCCTAAGAAAGAAGAATTCCTACGCCATCCGGTCGCCAAAACACGGACTTTGTGTTCCGTTCCGCTGACTCAATCGGTTGTGTTCTGGAACGGCGATCTGGGTCTGTGCTGTATCGATTATGATCAGATGATCCAGTTGCCTAATATTGAAAAGGAAGGGTTCCTGAAGGCCTACCGTTCAAAGGAGGCCGCACAAGCCCGCAGAAAAGGGTTTCTGAAGCAGTTTGATATCTGCAAAGGGTGTTCATACAGCAATGCGGACAATATGGGCTTCAAGGTGGACCTGCGCGACCGCGTGATGCCGGAAGACGCGTGACACTATAACAGAGAGATGGGATGATGACCGGCCTCCCCATGTGTGGCATCAGGGCCGTCCAGATCTTCAGGAAACCGATGACCTAACAGACCCAGTGGCATCCGTGTAACAACGCCGGTCCGATGGGAGTTCTCGGCGCGATTATTCAAGCCCTTGTGTGACCGATGCTCGACATCGGGCATGGTCTTCTCTTCAGCAGAAAACTGTTGGCGCGTCGCACGCTTGATCATTTTGACGTGTTTATCCGCACCAAAAGTAGTAACCCCAGCACCGCATTTTGATCAACGGCAACCCAAGTTGGATTCTAAAAACCGCAGACAAACCGAAATCGGCCAGGCCGAATTGATCGCCATGCCGTTAAGAATATCGCAATCGGAGGGCATCAAAGCGTTTGCAAGAATGCCAGTAGCGCAGCTTTTTCTTTGGTAGATAGGCCTAAGGGCACGATTTCGGATTGTCCGAGGAGCGCGGGGAATGCACTGTTGTAATGCTCGATCACCTGGGCAAGCGTTGCGATTTGCCCTGCGTGCATGAAAGGTGCGCGCTCGGCGACGCCGCGTAGGCTGGGCGACTTGAAAGCGCGATCGAAAAGATGAAATTCGCGCGCTATGAATCGCAGATCACCGCAGCTCTCTGGCTCAGCGTCACTATATCGACCCACGCACGTGAACGGATCAGCGTCCAGTTGGGCAAATGCCGTTGCACGGCCGCGGTCGTTGTACGGGTTCGTTGCATCGGCCAGACCGGTATTGTGGAAAAAATCGTCTGTAAGGCGCGGACCATTGTGACATCGGGTGCACTGGCCTTTGCTAGCAAACACTTTGAATCCGTTGATTTCCTGTTGGGTCAAAGTTGCGCCCTTGCTGGGTGTTTGCCCGGACCAAATTGCATTTATGTACCTGTCAAAGCGGTTTTCCAGTGGCACAAGCGTGCGTTCAAACGCGGCAATCGATTTCCCAACATTCACAAAGATCCGGTTGATGTCGTCGCGAATATTTTCGCGCAGAGACTGCCAGTTTGCCTGCTGGG
Organism: uncultured Sulfitobacter sp.; assembly: GCA_965363755.1. GTDB lineage: Bacteria > Pseudomonadota > Alphaproteobacteria > Rhodobacterales > Rhodobacteraceae > JL08. The sequence continues at coordinate 2,121 of CBDTVL010000309.1, read as the reverse complement.
CTTTGTCCCCAATGGGCTGGCAGGTGGAATATCCGCCAATTCTGGCAAAAGACCAAACAGTCGGAAATACCGGTCGCGATATGTTGCAATGACATGAAAAGCGGCTTGACTGCGGGTAAAGCCGTGTTCGACCGCGCTTTCAATCGGGCTGATGGCCTGTGACCATAGCGACTCCTTGCGACCATCCCAAAAGAACCATGACTGATAGGCGACGCCTCGCAAAGGCATGGTGCGCCGGGTAGTGTTGCCAATGCCTTGGGCAAATTGCAGACCGTCCTGAAACTGGCGATTTTCCAGGTGGCATGTGGCGCAAGAAACATTCGCATCGGCTGACATGCCCGTATCGTTGAACAGCAGCGCGCCTAGCTCGATGGCGTCAGCGTTGTCACCTACCGCGTTGCTGGGATCAGGTCGGAATTTGGGCAGGCTGGCAAGGCTGAGGCTGCGCGCGACTGCCAACTGCGCATCGCTCAGACCGGTGTTTCTATAGAGGACTACACCGGCAATGGCCGCGCTGCTAATTGCAGCAACGAATATGCCGATGAAAATAGCTGGCGCATTTTTAGAACACCATGTCAAAGGTGACGGTATCGGTCACGTCGTCGGCAGTAATTGCCAGATTTAATTGCCACTTGCCCGCCATGTTGAATTGCATGCCATCAATCTTGTAGCGGCCGCCGCCTAGATTTTCAGTTACCCGCCGGCGGGTTGGAAGCCCGTGTCCATGGGCTGGCATTCCACCGTCAATGGTGATGGTGGCATTCGGCACGATTGCTCCACTAGCTGTTTTGACGTCAGCGATCCATGTGTGCAGTGAATTGTGCTGGAAATCTGGGTTCTCCGGTGTGAATTTAACAATGAAATGTTGCGCTGCGGTGCCGTGGGCGATGGAAATGTCCTGACCACTAGGGGGCGGTTGAAACATTTTGAAGGCCATGGATGCCGCTGCAACTACGAAAACAGCACATGTAAAGACGGGGAGTCCTTTCATGTGTGAAGCCATCTTTTTGCGGCACCGGAACAGCGCCGGGTTTTTGATCGTGAGCGTCCTGCTCACTACCGGAACTATAATTCCACGGCACTAATTCGTCCAGCTTGGCGGTTTCGATCAGGGTGAAGGCGATTGCCATGGCTTTACCTGCATGCTGTGAGACCGCAAACACACAGTTCTTGCGGCCTAACGTCACAAGCTTCACGGCGCGTTCAGCAGTGTCATTGTCAAACTCCAAAACGCCGCTGCCTAGATAGGGCAGAGCTTTTGGTATTCTGTTGAGGGCGTAGCGAATGGCTTGGGTCGATGGAGATTTGCTGGATATCCTTGGAAGCTGAGTATGCAGCCATGTTTCCAAATCATCGAAGACAGATTCAGCCTTCGCCTTGCGCAGACCAACGCGTTCCTCCGAAGTTTTGCCACGAGCCTCCTTCTCGACGGCATAAAGCTGGGCGATGCGCTTGATTGCCGCCTCAGCACTGGACGAACTTTGCGCTGTAAACACATCAAGAAATTTACGCCAGACATGCATCATGCAGGCCATCTCTTTGGCTCTACCCACGCCAATCAAACCATTGAAGCCAGCATAGCCATCAGCATCGACCCAGCCCTTATAACCCGACAGGTGGCTGACGGGATGCTCGCCTTTTCGGTCCACTGTAAACCGGTACCCCGCGCAGGGCGAGGCTTGTCCACCCCATGGATGCTCATCTCGCACATGGGCCCAGACCCGCGCAGTCTGGGTTTTCTTCGTTCCCGGACCCGCAAACTGGGTTTGTGTGATCCGCTCCAGGTGATCTGGCAGGAGTTTGCGTTTCGGCTTTTCCTTGCCCTCAGGCTTCTCCGCAGCCGCCTCATCTGGTGCGGTGGAAACCGTGCTCGCGACGCAAATCTCAGCATTTCCCGGGAGCAACCGGAGCTGTTCCATGTTCTCAGATTTGGAACCGAAACGACGGCGGTTGGTTCCGTGCAATTGATGCTGAAGCTCCTCGATCATCAGGGCCAGAGACATTACCTCGCGTATCAAAAGGTCCGTGACCAGCCGCAGTTCAGCAGGGTCATCTGGCAATGATTTGAGGTCATTAAGCAGGGCGAAATCTATAGCTGAAGCACGCGGCAAGATGAATCCA
>CBDTVL010000308.1:0-4311 GCA_965363755.1 uncultured Sulfitobacter sp. | reverse complement strand
CTTCGATTTTATTCGGAGGAGATTCAGTTACTTCTTTCCCGTAGAGTGTCATGTGTCGCCTCGCTCCGTCCGGTTATGGCATCCAATCCATGACCGGTTTCTAAAAGCGGCAAATCGCTCAAAGGGTTCCAACAATTTCCCGTATTTCGGAACGGATTGCGGATGCAAAGTGATCGATGCACTTGACGGCGTGGGCAACACCTACACCACCAAGACAGACCTTCGGCTGGCATTTGTCCTTTGCAACCATTGCAGCATGCATACGACCGACGAGCAGAAAGCCCGGATACTGCGAAAAGCGTGCCGAGGGGACCACCTTGCCACAGACGCCGGGTAACTTGAACAAGGACTGCGCTCCGAAGATGGCAAGGGCGTTAATGCTCCTTAACGGACGTAGCCATTTTGAAAGTGCGGGCCTAATTGTCAAAATTACCAGCAATAAAATCGGCGAACGCTCGGGCAGCGGGGGTGATCTGTCGGCGCACGGGAAGCAAGGTGTAGATGCCGATACGCTCACCCAAAGCCTCGGCGAACAGATCGACCAAACGCCCCTCGGTGATGTCATCCTCAACAAAAAAATCCGGCAGAAATGAAATCCCCAATCCTGCCAACGTCATTTGACGCACGATCTCTCCGTCGTTTGCGGTAACGGGGCCATCAACACTGATCCGCCGACCAATGGGCCAACGATGGCCATGTCGAGGTGTGGTATCAACCAAACATGGAAACGACGGCAGGTCATCAAGCGACCCCGGTGATCCGTGCCGGTTGAGAAATGCCGGTGATGCCGTCAATTTAAGGGCAACGTCACCGCACTTGCGGGCAATCAGAGAACTGTCGTCCAATTCACCAATTCTGATTGCGATGTCGATGCCCTCTGCAATTAGATCTACTGGCTTGTCCTGAAGGTGCAATTGCAGTTGCACATCCGGGTAATTGTCAAGGAACCGGGGCAACAATGGCGCAATCCGCTTGCGCATCGGATAAGCCGCACCTGCTATATGCAGCCTTCCGTGCGGCAGTTCGGTATGAGCTTTCGCGTCCTTGTGGAGGTCATCCCATGCTGTGACAATGTCCCGGCATCGCTCTAGATACTGTTCACCTGCATCTGTCAGGGTCAGGCTCCGTGTAGTACGGCGGAGTAGCGGGGTCTGAAGCCAGTCCTCCAGCTCAATCACCAGTCGGCTAACCGAAGACGTCGATACCACAAGGTGTCTGGCGGCAGCGGCAAAACTGCCGCGCTTGGCCACTTCGACAAATGCCTTCATCGCCTTCACATTGTGCATCGGTTATCCTGTAATCCGGGACAATTAATCCCCTATCATATATCTTATCGCGACATTCAAAAGAATGTATCTTCACTTGCAGGGCACAACAGCCGCAAGTCGGCAAACTGGAGATGAATATCATGAAAGTACTTATTGTCGGCGCGACGGGAACAATCGGACAAGCGGTTGCGAACCGTCTTTCTGAAAAGCATGATTTGATTCTGGCCGGACATCGCGATGGCGACTATCAAGTTGATCTTGGTTCAAAGGCTTCCATTGAAGCGTTGTACAACAAAGTTGGTAAGGTCGATGCTGTCATCAGCACGGCAGGAGCGGCAAATTTTGGTCCGTTCAACGACCTCGACGATGCAGCGTTCGATCTGGCCCTCACCAACAAGCTCATGGGGCAAATTAATCTGGTCCGCGTGGGTAGGGATCATATCAGCGATGCTGGTTCCTTCACGTTGACGGCCGGAATATTGTCACGTCAGCCCATACCCGGTTCTGTCGCTGTGAGCATGGCCAATGGGGCACTTGAATCTTTTGCCAAGGCAGCGGCCCTGGAACTTGATCGAGGTCTGCGGGTGAATATCGTCAGCCCGGCATTTGTAAAAGAAACGATGGAGATGATGGGCATGGACCCGACGCCGGGCCTTTCCGCAGCGGATACCGCAAAAGCCTACCAAGTTGCGGTTGAAGGCAATCACAATGGCGCAACACTTGATGCACCGGATTACGTTTGAGCAACAGAAGACTGAGAAATGAGCAATCTCATCCTCTCGAAATGACTTGGCTGCACGCCGGTTACTGGCGCGCAGCCACCGTCGCTGCGGTTTTCCGATCAATCGCCACATAATGCATATTTGAAAATGGCCATTTGGTTCGTGTCGTCGTTCCCTCATGCACGCGAAGAACCGACCTAAATAGACCCGTGTAACTCACAATAAATGGTCTCTCGTCGAAAATGCCACTTCAACAGCCGTGGCGAAAACCCGGGCTGCTGCGCTTATGTATTCGTGCGGTGGGAAAACCGCATAAATTCCCAGCGTTTCAGTTGAGATACCGGGCAGCACTTCAACCAAGAGGCCGTCACTCAGTTCGGTTTCGACCAATATTTCAGGTAGATATGCAATTCCCATTCCAGCCAGGGCCAAGTCTCGGATGATCTCGCCATCGCTTATTTCCACCGGTCCCCTCACTTTCCTGCCCCTAAGAAAAGGCCAGCGAGCCCCGTATTGGGGAACGGTGTCGATCAAGCAGGGCACATCAAACAGCTCGCTCACTTTGGTGGGCTGAGCGTGCCGATTAAAAAATTCGGGCGAAGCAACCAGCACCAAACGAATTTCAAAAATCTTGCGGGAAACAAGACTACTGTCGTCGAGGTGGCCAACCCGAATAGCGAGATCCATTTTTTCAGCCATCAGATCGATCGGCTGGTCTGTGGTGTCCAGATGCACTGTCACACTCGGGTTTTCGGCAAGAAACTTGGGTATCGTCGCGGCCACAACTCGTCTCGCGAGGATGCCCGCAACCGTGACACGCAAATTGCCAGTTGGCTGTCCAGCGTGTTTTGAAAGGTTTGACTTGAGTGCTTTGGTGCTTTCTACGATCTCAACGCATCGCGGAAGGTAACGCTCTCCCAGTTCGGTGAGGGACAAGTGTCGCGTCGACCGTCGAACCAGAGGTTGACCAATCCAATCCTCGAGATCTTTCAAAAGGCGGGACGCGCTTGGCGAAGAAACGCCCATACGTCGTCCAGCCGCCGCAAGGCTGCCCTCTTCGGCAACTTCAACGAAAAGCCGCATTGACCGATGCAGGTCCATATTAATTCATAATCCGAAATAGTGTATTTCACGGAATCCATATTCCAATGGAACTCAGCACACAATAACTTCAATTCAGATTGGCCCAATAGACCCGAGTGAAGTTAATTATGCTGAGTATTGAGAAGAGAAGCGGCGCTAAACCAACTACCAACCCGCATCCGCCGCATCTGCAAATAACTCAGCAAAGCCCGCGCGAGGTTTATAATGCTTTGAACGTTTGGGTATTTAATGCCTTCGATCTCGTTCGTGAAGAGCCAACTCGGATTTCGGTCCCGACCTCACGTGCCATGTGGTTGCAGGAAAATGTTCCAACTTCATCTGATGTGTTTATGCCCCCGCTCGGTAGCCGAGAGTTTGCCCATACCCACAAGGACGGTTCGATGCATCTGATGCTGGCATCAATGGATGAAAAAATCGTCCTAGAGGCCGGTTGGGGTGAGCTGCATCCATGGCACCACAAAGGGGTGCGCGAAATCCTAATCTATGCGCCGCGGGACCAAGCGGAGCTTGAAACACTCAAGGCGATTGTTCAGGCTTCTTATGACCACGTGGTCAGCTCGGGTACTGGGATGTAAAAACGCACATAACCACTGAACTCAACAGCGCTAGCAAAGTATGTGACTCATTTTTATAGGAAACCTTACCGAACTGAAACCGGATAGGTGATGGCTTCCTGAGGCCAAGATCTACAATTCTTCAAATTAGCCGATGATGACTACCAAAAGGAAAGACCATGAAAGTCGTTTACTACCTCGCCTATTTAATGGCTGCAGTATTCATTCTGGGAGAAACTGTGCGGCGTGGCCTCAGTTACTTTTCCATCAATGCGACAACAATGGTCGAGGACTATCTCTGTGGCATATTGCTGTTGTCTGCTGCTCTGGTCTGGCGCAGTGGAAGCACGTTGGCTCCAAAGCTGATGGCTGCTGCTTGGGCGTACGGCACTGGTGGGATGTTTGTTCCCTTCGCAGCGCATCTGGAAGCCTGGCTTCGCGTCGAAACTTTTCGCCCGGACCATCCACATACGGATTTTGGTTCTGTAGTGCTGAAAGGCATTATCTGGGCGATCTGCTTGATTTGTTTCATCATTTCAATGCGGAGCGATGATGAAGAATACAAGAGGCAATAGCGCCTACGACCTCGTGCAGCGGCACAATAGGTCTCGGAGGCAGGGCTGGCCTGGCCGCATGAAGGCAACATTTTCGAATTCCGGGGTC
>CBDTVL010000307.1:0-4330 GCA_965363755.1 uncultured Sulfitobacter sp. | reverse complement strand
TTCATGAGGCGTTGGCGCGGATCTGGATTTCCACGCTTTATGGTCAGGAGTTCGTGGCGGCCCGCGCCTCGAATCTGGTTCGAATATAGTTGTGCAAATCAGCCTGATTGATTGGATGACAACCCGATGGAAGAATATCGGCTTTGTCACGTTACCTCAAATGAGCGAAATATGCCGACGAAACCCCAGATCAAGCAGCCACATTTTCGAACCATTCAGCGAATGCTCTGGCGCGGGTTTGATGGAGAATTCGGCGAGACACCCGATGGCGCCGCAAATTGAATTGATTGTAGATGGCATCGTGAACAGATAGAAATTACTTCATTGATTGGAGCGATTTGAACCGTCCCATTCACCGTTCTTGTCGGTGCTTTGACCCCTTCTTGTGGATTGAAAGAAATCCACTGCCAGACAATGGATGTGAAACTCCGGCGCGATTGTTCAATCGACCGCCTGTGACATGTGGGTGAGCCAAGCCAAGCTCCTTAAGCGCCGCGGAATACGAACCCCGCTTGTCGGTGACAATCTCATCAGGAACGTATCCCTGCTTTTTCAAGACTTTCCGCATAAGTTTAAGGGCCGTACGTTTGTTTCAGTGAGATTGGGCCAGGACCTCAAGAACCTCGCCTTAATCGTCTACTGCGCGCCATAGATATGTTCGCCTGCAGCCAATACGGAGAAAAACTTCATCAAGATGCCAAGTATGGGCGGTTTGTTACCATTGCCGCACCAAGCACATTTCGGTACTAAGGGCGGAAATGCGATCATGAGCTGGTGCTTCACTTTGGATCACCTAGTGACTCAGCGAGGTCGCTGTACGCCCGGTATTGGCTGTAATATTTCAGGATATTCCGCACATACACGACTGGCTCCCGGCCAATGACGCGCGCTGCGGCAATCTCGACATTGTCGAACCAAACGTTCGGATCCAACCCCATTGCCACGGCTTCCTCTCTCGCATTTGCAATCTTGCGAGGGCCAGCATTATAGGCGGCGAGCGACAGGAATACCCCATCTTCGGATGTGATTTCTGCATCTGCGAAGTATCTATCATTTATGAACCGAAGGTATTTCACGCCGGCTTGGACATTTTTGTCAGCAAGGTGAATCTCCGGAATATCGACGTTTGGGTCTTTCGCTGTTTTCGGCATTAACTGCATGATCCCCAGAGCACCGGCTGCGCTTTTTTTCGACTGATCCAGGCGGGATTCCTGAAATCCCAGAGCGGCAATCAAAAGCGGCTCAAAACCATAGTCATGGGCATGTTTTTGAATAATATCGAAGACATCGCTCAATTGCGCCCTAGGCTCGGGGTCGAGCGCATTCACAATCCGATCTTTGTCACTGTAGTAACGCTCAAAAAGGATATTGCCGAGTAGGGTGCCTTTTTTGGATATTTTTACGAACGCGTTCAGAGATTCGAGCAATTCGGGCGAGTTCTGACGAACGGCAAGCGCAATCTCGCCGCCTTCGCGTAACGAAAGGTCCTCGTGTATTCTGAGTTCCTGAAACACCTGCGCCCATAGCTCAGCTTTGTGACTGTCGACAACAACCGCAGGTAATGCCCCGGCCGCAACCATCTCCAGAAGGTCGTGGTCTTCCAAATGTTCATCTGCCTCGTGAGCCGGTATCGTTTCCTTCCCGTTAGATGCCCGCTTAGCGTTCATCTCCTCTAGGCTCTCTGCGTAACTGCTCGAAGGACGAACATGTAAACCATGAGAAACTAGGTTATCAAAGCCAGAAACTGCGGCGGCGGAAGGCCCGGTTACCACTAGCTCATGCACGTCTGTCAGTACAGGATCCGTGAAGGCGACATGCTCGGATCTTTTGGGAGTGATCGTCAGGTTGGCCATCAGTAAATCGACGCGACCGCCGACCAGGGCCGGAACAAGATCGTTTCTCGCAAGCGGTATGACGAGAACCGTCAGATCGTCTGCCGACTCACCGATGGTCTCGCGCAGGTGCTTTGTCAGTTCAACGGAAGTGTCGACTGTTATGCCGCTCTGTTCCAAGCCATCGTAAACTAGGTAGATCGGACTGTAGACAGTACCGATGCGAAGCAGGTTTCGCTCAACGATACCACTGAGATCGCCAACCCAATCTTCTCGGGCATGAGGGAATGCTGCCTCATAATCTGACGACACGAGCGAATTTGGCTCTTGCGCGAAGGCAGTGCCCACAAGAAATGCTTGCAGAACGAAAACCTTCGCAAAGAACGATTTCCAGGGTTTCATCAGACCGAAAAAAGAAACTTCTGGCGGCCCGGGTACTTGGCCACGGGCAATTAAATTCATTTTCGTCCCCTCGGGCATTCGCAAAGATAATACAGAATGTGGCTCTGTACCACTGGTTATGATCCGTGCGCCTGAAGTCGAACCCAGAGCCCGTTAGGCGTAAGTGCGCATCATCAGAAAAATTCGGATCTGGCCATCTCCTCGCAGCCGATTCCTACCGTCAAGCTCGAGCCGACGCCCATTAGATCTGGGACGATATCACGCGTGAACTGAAGGCAGCCTGAGATTTGGCGCCCCAGCTTTCACTGCCAAGACCGCCGATAACTTGACGATCCCGTCTGAAGGGCATCGGGGGCGTTACAGCTTTGCCGGATGATTTAGCCCTGTGCCTGATCACCCGGTAATTTTCCATCCCCTGACATCAAAATAGCCAATGGTCTTGCTGCGGGTATGTTAGCAAATATGATCATCATGCAGACGGTAATAGGTACGCTCATAAGCGCGCCAGCGATCCCCCACAATGTGGTCCAAAACGTCAATGCCAAGATCACCATAAGAGGTGAGAGGTTCAGCGACCGCCCAGTAAAAGAGGGCTCCAGAATACTTCCAACGACGAACTGAATTGCGCCACAGCCAAATATTACAATCAGGAACGGTGTTAAAGTTTCGAACTGAACAAGCGCTACAATGGCCGGAATCAACACTGCCACCATAGATCCGATTGTGGGAATAAAATTGAGTGCAAACGCAAGCACGCCCCACGTTTCAGCAAAATCCAGACCGACGGATTTCATGACTGCATAACTGAGGCTGCCAGTCACAAGGCTGACGCAAGTTTTTATCCCGATATAGCGCTGTAAGCCGGTCGAGATCGCGCGCAGTACCGTACTAATCTGGTCGGAAGCTAGCTGATTTTGTGCGGCCATCGGCATTTTCAACCGCATCGGTAGCCGTTCGGCCATCAGGAATGGAATATATAGCAGGACCAGTAAAAAGCTCGACAAGAACGATCCGGCACTTCCAATGAATGTTCCAACCACACCAGACAGATTCATCTTAGCAAGCTCAACATTTGCCCGCGTCGTGAGATCTTCGCCGGCGAAATCTACCAATTGGGTAATGATTCGGCTAACTCGCGCCTGATACCTTGGAATTGCAGCGACTACGTCCTCCGCCTGACTGGCAAGGATCACAACAATACCTCCAAGTCCAAACAGAATTACGAAAAGTCCCAACAACTGTGCCAACCAACGGGGCATATGCTTGCCATTCATACGTTGTTTGCTGAACCAGTCGATAATGGAGATTAGCAATACAAAGATCAGCAGTGCAAATAAAAGTGGGATCAGAAAGCTAGACCCGAAATGCAGCCCTGTGAGCACAACCAGCAAAACAACAAGCAAGTGATGCCAAAATGCTAATGAGCTATAGCGTATTGGCATTTCACTACCCTCAGGCGTTTGCGGGCTCAGCGGGGCACTGTTTTTGTCGCTCACCCTACCGCGTTTTTTGCACGGTCATATGCGATCTTCATTTTTAGGCCCATTTCACGCGCGGCTTCGCCGACTTCTTCAGCAGAGCGCTCAAACTGAGACGCAGATAGAAACGTGTCCCATTCCGAAACAAGACTGTCCCACTCATCCTCGGCTTCCATCGAACCCAGTTTCAACTGAAGTTTGATTTCATCTCGCTTCTGCTGAAGCTCAGCCATCATATTTTTCAGGTCGACCATGTTTGCTTCCTTGCATCCCAAAATTCCCCCGCCGAGCCCATTTCGGCGAAGGTCAGTTTCATTTAACCGACATATCCCAAGTTGCCAATGAAACACGGTCAGATCAAGCCGCTTTCCGACGGTGTACGGTAGTGATGCGAATTGTAGCGCGAGCCTGAGCCGGTTTCTGCTCCATGAACGCCAGAGTAGCCTTACAGCAGCTTAATCAGTGTCGAAATGGGGGTGGCCGGATGCTATCGGTGCAGTTGGCCGGATAGAGGCCTGAGTGATCCCCTCTCGGGTATCTTTCAGACACCCTGCCGGGCAGTGCATGATCCGAACGGTGCCGCAGCATGAAGGCGTTGCTCTTTCAGCGCCCGTCCGC
>CBDTVL010000306.1:0-4356 GCA_965363755.1 uncultured Sulfitobacter sp. | reverse complement strand
GCATCGACTGCAAACGACTCTGACCCCGGCACAGGAAGCTGTTGCGGTCGCTTTGGCAAGGAGCTCGACAACATCTTAGCGTCGATCAGCCTAAATTGAGGAGTGGTGGTGCGAGCCCCGTTTCATCCGCTGCGCCGATCTAACTGAAGCGCTGGGAAGCCCACTTGTAGTCTAGCCTTGCTCCTTCAAAGTGCTAAGTTTTGGCAGGCGAAATGGTCACATTCGGTATATTCTGGGCACCCAATCCATCGGGAGATAACCGCACATGCGTAAGATTGCTTTGTTCTTGGGGTTTGGCCTTTTGGCGGCCACAATTCTCAGCGGGGCAGTGCTGTTCGTGCTTTGGCGATCTTTGCCCGATTATACTGGAACACGGGTCGTTAGTGGCCTCGGTTCCTCGGTCAAAATCCTTCGAACAGAACACGCCGTACCTCACATATTTGCGGAAGACGATGCCGGAGTCTTTTTCGGACTTGGTTATGCCCATGCACAGGATCGAATCTGGCAGATGGAGATATCTCGGCGAACGGCAAAAGGTCGGTTGTCCGAACTGCTTGGGCCGGAAACTCTGCGCACTGATGAGCTTTTGTTGAGAATGGGGTTGTATGAAGCTGCCGCACATTCGGTTACAGTTCAGGATGAGTATACTCTGCAGGCCCTTGAGAACTATTCTGCCGGTGTAAATGCCTTCATTGTGGAAACGCGTGGACTAGGGCGGGCCGCCCCGGAGTTCCTGCTTTTTCGGGAGGAGCTCGAACAATGGTCGCCTGCAGACAGTCTGTCCATCATGAAACTTATGGCGCTTCAACTTGCCTCGCATGTTGATCGGGAAGTCCTGCGCGCCCGCGTTTCGCGTGTGGTTTCTCCAAAACGACTGTCAGACATACTTCCGGACGACCCACCCAGCGGCATTGCAGAGTTACCGGCATATTTCGCGCTTTTTCCATCCGCGAATTGGAGCCCAACGCGTACAGCCTCGATTGATCTGTCGGACTTTCTGCCGGGAAATGGCCTGTCGTCTAATGCGTGGTCTGTCAGCCCCAAGCGCTCGGAAACCGGAGCATCGTTGCTGGCCAATGATCCACATCTGGATCTGTCCGCCCCCGGATTTTGGTACCTTACAAGGCTATCGCTGGAAAGTGGCAGTGTAATAGGCGGTACGATCCCTGGCATTCCCATGGTTATGTCCGGCCGTTCAAGTGAACTAGCCTGGGGTCTGACCGCCGCGAATATGGACGATCAGGATGTCTACATTGAGCAGCTTGATCCAGAAAACCCCAATCGCATCCTGACGGCGGGAGGCTATCAGGACATCCGCCGCCAAACCATTCTGATCCCGGTTCGGGGGCAAGACCCTGTCGATATCGAATTGCGGTGGTCGAACAATGGGCCAATTATACCGGGCGGCTACTACAACCTCTCGGAGATCACACCCGAGGGTCACGTCGCGACGATAGCAAGGACACTATTCGATTCTGAAGACCGTTCGCTCAGTGCGGCGCATGGTTTGTTACGGGCTAAAAGCGTGGATGAGGCGCTACGCGTGATGGATCGCTTCGTGACTCCGGCGCAAAATCTGTTCTTGGCTGATCGTGACCACATCGCCCTGCAACTTATCGGAAAGATGCCACGCAGAGACCCCCGGCACGAAACACAGGGGCGAATGCCATCTCGCGGCTGGCAAGCACAAAACCATTGGCAAGGCTATCTGCCCTACGACGACAACCCGCGCTTTGTGGACCCCTTCAGCGGCAGCCTTGGCAACACGAACAACAAAACAGTGCAGCGGCCATTCCCGCGCCACGTGTCGTTTGATTGGGGCGACACGCTGCGCATTCATGAACTGGAAAAGGGCATGTCCGAACGATTGCGGCATGATCCGGAGAATCTTGCAACTCTGCAGCAGAATATCACAAGCTTCCCGGCACTTACGATCCTGCCTATTGTTCTGAAAGAAATGACTCCCGAAGATTCCGAAGTCGCAGACTGGGTAGACCGTCTTGCCGCCTGGGACGGACAGATGCAGTCGGAGCGGCCTGAACCGCTGGTTTACAGCGCCTTTATGCGCGCGCTTGAACACAAACTTGCCGATGACGAACTAGGTGAGCTTGGGCAGGAGTTCGGCAGGCCCTCCCCGGTTTTCATTGCGCGTGTCTTCAGTGATGTCGGCGGTGCTGCGACATGGTGCGATGACAGCCGCACGTCCGACAACGAGAGTTGTGCAGATAGCGCTGAGCAAGCTCTGCGCTCGACTGGATCCGAACCGATCTTGGCCAGAACCCGGACACTGCCAGATGGGGTGATGTCCATGTTGCAAAGCATGACCATATGGTGCTGGGTAAAGTGCCTTGGCTGGGGGGGCTCGTGAACATTCGTCACCCGGCCAGCGGCGGCGATCACACCTTGATGCGGGCGCTGACGCGGGGCAAAGGTCCGCAACCATTTGATGACATTCACGCGTCTGGCTACCGCGCGATATATGATTTGTCGTCGCCACAGGGTGCGTCATTTGTCATTGCGACCGGTCAATCCGGGCATCCGCTTTCGCGCCATTACCGCGACCTGAACGCACTCTGGCGCGAAGGCTCGTACCTCGACATGACGTTTGATTTGAATGACATTGAAATCGAAAACGGTACTTCGTTGGCTCTTGTAGGTCACTGAGCTGAAGCAGAAAGACATTATTGCCGAGCATCCGAACGGCGACTTTGTCCGCTCTGCCGTCATTGCCACGGTCAAAAGGCTGCGCTCCGCACGAACGACCGCAATGCGAAAGCTGCACCGCAGCGCTTGACGATCAGGTCAAGGTTCGCAAAGGGCCGTTTGCGGCAGCCGCGTTCGAGGCCAAGCCGGTGCTTTAAACCGATCTGCTGAAGCCTTTCTTTTGGTCCGTTTGCCTATGGTGATCCAGCAAGCACGGCGGGGCTTTGCCCCATGTAGGAGGACTAAACCGCATGAACCAACTCACACGCCAAAGTCTGGAGCAAATACTCGGCCCATTGCACGACAACACCATACGGGCATTGCAGACCACTGGGGCCAACCTGAAGACATCGCGCAATCCAAAGCCTTGGTAATGCGCCCCACCGCGGTTCGGCCAGCCTTTTGTCATCCCGTAAGCTAGGTCGTCGCCTTGCCCGTCTCAAGTCAGTTTAATCCGGCAAAGCCGTCCAGAGTCTAGGTTTCATTTGAATAACCGAGAACACGCGCCAGCGCCAAGGGCATTTCCCATCGGTTCAGAGCGTATACATGAAGTGCGGGTGCACCATAAGCCACCAGCCGACGCGCTTGCTCTGCGAGTACCGCCATCGCAGCTAGACGGCGGGCATCATCCGAGTTCTCTAGGTCCGCAAAGAGGCGGTCAAGCTCTGGAGGCACGCTCGTCCCGTTTGCCTCGGCGAAGACCCTGACCCGTTGCCAGTTTTCGAGCGTCATCAACCCTGGGATTATTGGCGCCGCCACGCCGCGTCGCGCGCAGGCATCAAGAAAGCGGGCATAGGCCTCGGGATTTAGCACGAATTGGCAGATCGCCTCTGAAGCTCCCGCGTCGAGCTTTTCCTTCAGATGGTCAATATCCTCTTCCAACGATTCCGCCTCGGGATGCTTTTCGGGGTAGGCGGCCACCGAAATCTTAAAATCGTGTTGTGTCCTCAGCGCCGCAACGAGTTCCGACGCGTGGCAGAAGCCATCTTCACTGAAACCCTCTCCAGAGAGGGGCAGGTCGCCGCGCAGCGCGAGGACACTTGAGACGCCATCTCTCCAGAAGCCCTCAGCCGTTTCGAGAACTTCCGAGCGACTGTGACCTAAGGCGATCAGATGGGCCGTCACAGGCCGACCGCTCCGCTGCGCAATCTCAACTGCTGTCTTATGGGTACCAGTTGGTGCGCTTCCGCCGGCACCCATGGTTACAGAAAAACCTCCCGTCGCCACGCCGGCAAGTTGGTCTACGGTGTTGGCCAAAGCGGTGCGGCCTTTGGCGGAGCTTGGTGGAAATACCTCGAAGCTCATGCGTGGATTGCCGCGCTTGCCGTCACCATATTCAATGTCTCTGTCTGTCATGTCCCCTTTACTTCTATCTAGTTGACCCGAAAAATTACAAACAGTCTCTCTAAAGAGAACTGATGAACTGTCGAAATTTCTCAAACTCAAAGGTTCTCAATGGTGCTGTCATGTGTGGAAGGCCCCGGTTTTGCAAGGGGTGATTTGAGCTGGCGTTGTTGCATAGATCGTCAGTCGACTGATAATAGAGCACTTTGTCACCAGCCCGGATGCCCTTGATGCCGCATAAGGGCAGTGTCAGATTAAACCGATCTGCTGGTTCTGCCGCCGCTCTGAGCGTTTAAGCTCGGACATAAT
>CBDTVL010000305.1:0-4368 GCA_965363755.1 uncultured Sulfitobacter sp. | reverse complement strand
ATTGCAATGCGGCTTGGTATCCCGACGGCAACCACCCACCGTATTCTCACGACGCTGCAGAAACGCCGATTTGCGGAATTTGATGAAGACGCCCAGACTTGGATGGTCGGGATCGAAGCTTATCGCGTCGGAACCTCTTTTCTGAAGCGCACAAATCTTCTGGACATCAGTCGGCCGGTTATGCGTGCCCTGATGGAAACAACCGGCGAGACAGCAAATCTGGCCGTGCCTGACGGAGCCGAGGTTGTGTTTGTTGGACAGGTCGAAACCCAGAACCCGATCCGCGCGTTTTTCAACCACGGCACCCGCACATCGATGCATGCCTCTGGCACCGGCAAGGCCATTCTGGCGGCGATGGATGAGGCGAAGGCACTGCGCCTGATGCAGACCGCCGGACTGGAAGAATTCACCTCACGCACGCTGGTGACACCTGCCGCGCTCATCGAGGATCTGCAGCAGACCCGGGCGCGGGGCTGGTCTTTTGATCGCGAAGAGCGGTTTGAAGGCATGTGCTGCATCGGCGCCGTAATCCACGACACTTTGGGCGAACCGATGGCTGGCGTCTCAATCTCCGGCCCCAGCAACCGCTTTACAGATCGACTGATCGACGGGTTTGGTACCCAGGTGAGCCGCGCCGCGTCCGAGATCAGCGCCAGCATTGGCGGCGCGCCGCGCACCTAGCCGCAACGCTGCCTCTATACATTTATCACCAATAGGCTTAGGGGCTGTCGCTTGGGTCATCGTGCAGACCCGCGCGCTCTGCCTTTTTGCCAAATTGATGTGATGACACCCGTGATCCAGACCCTGTCCGATGCGCTGCAAGAGCGCGGTTATGAAACCCTGACCCCAGTTC
The DNA here is from genome assembly GCA_965363755.1 of uncultured Sulfitobacter sp. Lineage (GTDB taxonomy): Bacteria > Pseudomonadota > Alphaproteobacteria > Rhodobacterales > Rhodobacteraceae > JL08. The sequence goes on along the minus strand of CBDTVL010000305.1, from coordinate 3,515 downwards.
AGGAGGCGGTAACCGCTGCGTCTCTGGAACAGGCAGACTTGCTGGTGTCCGCCCAAACCGGATCGGGAAAAACAGTTGGTTTTGGCCTGGCAATTGCTCCAACCATTCTTGAGACTGATGGAAAATTTGCAACCGCCTCAAAACCACTCGCCCTTGTCATCGCCCCCACTCGTGAATTGGCGATGCAAGTAAAACGCGAACTGAGCTGGCTATTTGCCAAATCCGGCGTTGTCATGGCGTCCTGCGTTGGTGGCATGGACATGCGCGACGAGCGCCGTGCGCTGGATCGTGGCGCCCATATCGTCGTTGCCACGCCGGGTCGCCTGCGCGATCATATCATGCGCGGATCGCTTAAGATGGACGCCATGCGTGCAGTCATTCTCGACGAAGCCGATGAAATGCTTGATCTAGGGTTTCGTGAGGATCTGGAGTTCATTCTGGGTGAAGCCCCAAAAGATCGTCGCACATTGATGTTTTCCGCCACCGTTCCCAAGGCCATCGCGACGCTTGCCAAGACCTATCAAAAAGACGCAGTGCGTGTCCAAACTGTAGCCGAGCTGTCGCAACACAGCGATATCGAGTATTTGGCAATGAACGTTGCACTGCGGGACGCAGAAAACGCGATTATCAACGTGTTGCGGTACTACGAGGCCCCCAACGCTCTGGTATTTTGCAATACGCGCGCAATGGTGAACCGGCTGACCACGCGGTTCTCCAACCGCGGCTTTTCTGTCGTCGCGTTGTCAGGAGAACTCACTCAGAATGAACGCACTCATGCGCTGCAGGCCATGCGAGATGGTCGCGCGCGTGTGTGCGTTGCAACAGACGTAGCCGCGCGTGGCATCGACTTGCCCAATCTGGAACTTGTCGTGCATGCCGAACTGCCTACCAGCTTTGAAACCCTGTTGCATCGCTCAGGTCGCACCGGCCGCGCGGGGCGCAAAGGTATCAGCGCATTGATCGTGCCCGCCAAGACCCGCAGCAAGGCGCAACGGCTGATGAAAATGGCTAAGATCAATGCAGAATGGGTAGATGCTCCTTCTGCAGAAGCGGTTCAAGCACGAGACGCCGAGCGGCTTTTGGCTGACCCGGTCTGGGACACGCCGGTCGAAGAAGGCGAGCGCGCTTTTGTCGATGAATTGGTCGAACGTTATACCGCCGAACAGATTGCCGCCGCCTATATCCGGCTTTTCCATGCGCGTCAGTCGGCGCCCGAAGAACTCGCCGCCCCCGGTGCAGCCCCAGAACCCCGACCAAGCGAGGCCTTTGGCCCGTCGGTCTGGTTTTCTGTGTCGGGTGGTCGCGACAAAAATGCAGAACCTCGACGTTTGCTTCCCATGCTGTGCAATGCGGGTGGCATAACCAAAGATGACATCGGCGCGATCCGCATTCGTCAGAGCGAGAGTTTCGTCGAGATTAAAGCAACCAGCGCGGATAATTTCGAGACCATGGCCGGTCGCAAGGTCGAAGATGGCGCAACATTAACGCGGCTGGCATCGCCCCCCGATTTAGGTGGCGGACCTTCACGATCTTCTGGCCCACGACCCTCCAGACCACCGCGCCCGACTGCTGCGCCATCTGCGCGTCGCGACGAAACCGAAAAAATGCCATCGCGTCCCAAACCCGAACGGGCGCGCCCCGAAGGGGTTGTTGCTGAAAAGAAGCCGCGCCACAAACCAGATGGTGAGCGAAAGACTTCCGTGAAGAAGGGCGGCAAACCAACATCGAAGCCTTACGAAGCCAAGTCTGAGGCGTCCGGAAAAACACCCTGGAAAAAGCCCGATCAAAAACCAGCACCGAAACCCGCCGCGGCGGCCGCAACAACTGCGCCAGCCGCGCCGGCGAAACCAAAGCGCCCCAAGTTTGATGCAAATGATCCATCCAAGCGGTTTGAGCGCCCGGGTGGACCACGCAGAGGTAAGCCCGACGGGTCGGGTGGGCGGCCAGAAGGCCGCTCTGCAGGTAAGCCGGGAGGCAAAGCGGGCGGGAAACCAAAGGGTAAGCCATCGGGCAAGCCACGCAGCAAACCCAGCGGTTTTGACGGCGGGCCACCGCGTCGTAAATAGGCCTTAACGCCTGTGCCGGCCCCATAGCTCGGCAGCCGTGAGCCAAATCAGAGTCAGATCAAACCAGACCGACCGGTTCCGCTGATAGATCATATCCAACGCTGCCTTGCGAGGCACACAACGGCGTGCATAAACCGCATCCGTCTGCTCGGGCGTGGTGCATGTGGCCAGCAACCGCGCTTCGGTGTCTTTATAACGCAACGAGGCAAGGCCGGTGACCCCCGGGCGGGACTGCAATACCTGCCTATAGATCTCGGGAAACCGCTCAACATATTCCGGCAACGGCGGGCGCGGTCCAACCAGTCGAATATCGCCACGCAGAACGTTCCATGCTTGTGGCAGTTCATCCAAACGCGTAGCGCGCAGGAACCGCCCCAGATCTGTCACCCGATCCGACTTGTCGCCACCGGTTACCCCACTGTTTTGAACCGAGGCAGCCATGGTTCGAAACTTCCACAGGGTGAAGGATCGATCCGGGGCATTCATCCGGTGCGATCCAAAAAAGATCGGTCGACCCTGAAACACCAGCATCAGGATTGCGCCGATGATCACGGCAAAGAGGATCGCTGGGCCAAAAATGCCCAGAACCGCCAAATCAAGCGCACGTTCACGAAAAGTCACGCCCAATCCTCGCGCTGATAAGGTCATCCAATATGTCAGCGGCCTGGGCGTTTCGATCCGGACACAGACCCAGCCGCGCGAGGTTTTGCGTTTGAAGCTCAACTTCTATGGGCTTCAAGCCGGCTTTTGGTATTTCCGAGAACTGCCATCCGACCTTTTGCAAAATCTCTTTGAGCGAGACACTTGGCGACAGCGCCACGTTCAGCACTTGTGGCAACATGACTCCCGACGCCGCCATCTGACACAGATCAAGCAGCATATCAGACAGCCGATTTGGTCCAATAAAGGACCGTCTCATCGACTCCCCGTTTGGCCCTGCATCCAGAGCCACATGACGCGGCCCCGGACCCAACACACTGTCTGCACCTGCCACATTTCCGATACGCAGGATGGTCAGACCGGGCGCGTCCAATGGCGCAGTTGCCCGCCAAGACAACGCCATTTGTTCCATCTGCAATTTGGCGCGTCCGTAGGGGCTGATGGGTTGAGGGTCTGTGTCCTCGCCAAATGGGCCAGTGCCGTAGACTGCGGCAGACGAGATCAAAAATACGTGGTTTGCACCGCTCCGGTGCCCCACATCCAATGCAGATTGCGCCAAGTCGGAATTGAGTGCCAGATTGGCGGCGCTGTGTGGCACCACACCTGCCAGACAGAGCACAATATCCACCCTGAGGTCGACCGGCGAGTCTTCATTGAGAATATCCCAAATCAAAGAGGTCCCCGGTGCGCGGGCGTTCGTGCAGCGCGTCTGACGGGTTTGCCAGATCACCTCTACGGGTCGTGCAGCACGCTTTTCGCAACAAATTCTGTGGCCCAACGCGCGACCCA
>CBDTVL010000304.1:0-4375 GCA_965363755.1 uncultured Sulfitobacter sp. | reverse complement strand
GTTTGCTTTGTCCTGGGCACACTAATCGAAACAGTTATGGGTCCTGTCCCGGTTGAAAACCTGACAATAGGCGATTTGGTCAATACAGCCGATCATGGTCCGCAACCGATCCGATGGCTTGAAGGCAATGAAGTCAGCCCTTCTCGGATGAAAAACAATCCCAATCTTTTCCCGGTTCGGATCAAAGCCGGGGCGTTGGGACAGGGTTTACCTCGTCGCGATTTGTACGTGTCCCAACAGCACAGAATTTTAGTCTCAGGACCTACTGTGCAGCTGAATTTTGCAGTGACCGAAGTTTTGGTTGCGGCAAAATCGCTGTGTGGGTGGCCGGGAATTGATATTGTTGAAACTGATCAAACTGTGGAATATTTCCATATTCTTTTGGATAATCACGAAATTCTTGAAGCAGAGGGCGCACCTGCTGAAAGTCTCTATCTTGGAGACGAAGCGATGGTCTCAATGAGCTCTGATGGTCTCCAGGAACTGGCGGAAATATTTGGCGGTGCCGAATTCGACCTGCCGGAAGGAATTACGCATACGGCCCGAAGTCTTGTACGCGACTATGAAGCAAAACTACTGACGCCAGCATAACATTTTATGGGCTGGAATAAATTATCATTGCTCGCGAATCCAAGTGTCCAGACGATCCGCCACAGTCTTTAACGCCGAAATGTGCACGCCGCTGCATCGGTCAGAAAGAGCTCGGAACGGGCCAATGCAGTGCTGCATGCCCCGCCGACCCGACGGGCTCCAATAGCGGTCATTCAAGACGCGAATAATGACCGGACAGAATCACACATCTAGCGGCAGCATTGTCGTCGACTTAATCTCCTCCATCGACAACAGCGCTGTCACGTTGAAAACCCGCACTTCCGAAATCAGCGCCTGATAAAACGCATCGTAAGCGCGCGCGTTACGCACCCGCACCTTCAGGATATAGTCAATGTCACCGGCCAGCCTGTGCGCTTCTTGCACTTCTGGTCGATCCTGCAGCGCCTTCAGGAACGCGGCCTGCCATTCCGCCTCATGTTCCGAGGTTCGAATCAGCACGAAGAAACAGGCCTCAAATCCCAGCGCCTCTGAATCAAGCACTACGGTTTGACGCACGATCACGCCAGACTCGCGCAATTTGCGGATTCTGTTCCAGACCGGAGTCTTCGAACTGCCCACTTTACGCGCAATATCATCCAAAGACTGGCCTGCATCGCGCTGCAGCTCTGCCAGAATTTTCCGGTCTACGTCATCTATCCGAACCGCCATCCCTGTTTCCTTTGCCTGCGCAGACCAAATCGCCCAAATGATTCAAAATTCAGAACATACGTTCTTATCTATCAGCACATCTGGCGTAATATCGGGAATATTTCCTATATTGAACAGCAAGTCAAACAGCGAAGGCCGACACCGCCATGCAACATTTTCCGATCTTCCTTGCCCTTGCGGGCCGCAGAGTTGTTGTCTCTGGCGGCGGTGAAGCTGCGCTGGCCAAGCTGCGATTGCTGATGAAGACAGACGCTAACCTGACCGTCTTTGCTGCCAACCCCGCGGCGCAAATTGAATCCTGGGCAACTGAGGCCAAGCTGACGCTGGTAAAGCGCGCCTTGGCACCGGGCGATGCAATGTGCGCTGCACTTTTTTATGCCGCTGACGAAGACAAGACCGAGGATGCGCGAACCGCAGCACTTGCCGCCGCGGACGGTGCATTGGTTAACATCGTAGACAACCTTGCCGACAGCCAGTTTATCACGCCCGCCATCGTTGACCGTGATCCTGTCACAATCGCGATTGGAACCGAAGGTGCGGCCCCGGTTCTGGCCCGCGCCATCAAGGCCGACCTTGAGGCAAAGCTGCCCGCCACGCTCGGCGCCCTTGCCCGTATCGGAAAACGCTTTCGCAAGCTTGCGGACACACTGCCAATGGGCCGAAATCGTCGTGATTTCTGGCGCGCGTATTACTTCACCGCAGGTCCGCACGCGATCGCTGAAGGTGAGGATGCCGTCGAGTCCGCGCTGCATTCCCTGCTCGATCAGCACAAAAAAACCAACCCGCGTTCCGGGCATGTGGCTTTTGTTGGCGGCGGCCCCGGCGACCCCGAACTGCTGACACTCAAGGCACGCCGTGTGCTGGATGAGGCCGATGTGGTCATCTATGATCGCCTGATCAGCCCAGCCATCCTCGAGCTTGCCCGCAGAGAGGCTTTGATGATCGACGCAGGCAAAGAGGGTTTTGGCCCCTCGATGTCCCAAGACGACATCAACGCTGTTATCGTGCAACACGCCCAGACAGGTGCGCAGGTAGTGCGGCTCAAATCTGGCGACGCCACCATCTTTGGTCGTCTGGATGAGGAAATTGACGCAGTTGATGCGGCTCAGATCGGATGGCACATCGTGCCCGGCATCACTTCGGCCAGCGCCGCCGTTGCTGCCATCGGCCAAAGCCTGACAAAGCGCGGGCGCAATTCATCTGTTCGTTTCCTCACCGGACATGACATGAAAGGTTTTGCCGATCACGACTGGGCCGCATTGGCGCGCCCCGGTGAGGTGGCGGCGATTTACATGGGCAAGAAATCAGCGCGCTTCATTCAGGGGCGTCTGATCATGCACGGAGCCGATCGCGCGACACCGATCACGGTTATCGAGAATGCGTCCCGCCCCGATCAGCGTATTCTCGAAACCTCACTTGCCCATTTGCCACGCGATCTAGCTGAGGCCGAAATGACCGGCCCTGCCCTTACCTTTTTCGGCCTCGCCCCGCGCGCGGCTGCCATTGCTGCCGATCAAATCCGTCAAAAGGAGCTCGCATAATGCCCAGTGTTTTCACCCCAAAAGTTGTGACTGCCAACGCATTGCTGAAAGGAGACGTGATCTATCTTACCCAGAACGATCAATGGACTCGCGATTTAGCCAAAGCAGAGGTGATCACCGACGAGGCCCATTCACAACTGCGACTGCTTCTTGCTGAGACGCAACCCCACGAGATTGTGGGCGCCTATCTGGCAGATGTCGCGGAAAGTGATCTTGGCCCAACCCCGACCCATTTCCGCGAAGATTTCCGTGCAACCGGCCCCTCGAACTACGCCCACGGCAAACAAGCGGAGCGCTTTGATGTATAATTACAGTGAATTTGACACCCAGTTTCTGGCGGCACGCAATGCTCAGTTTCGGGCTCAGGTCGAGCGCCGTATTTCGGGTGCTTTGACCGAGGATGAATTCAAACCGCTGCGCCTGATGAACGGACTCTATCTCCAATTACACGCCTATATGCTGCGCGTAGCCATTCCTTATGGCACGCTCAATGGCGCCCAAATGCGGCAATTGGCTTATATTGCCGAACGTTGGGACAAAGGCTATGGCCACTTCACCACCCGTCAAAACGTCCAGTTCAACTGGCCCAGACTCGACGACGTGCCAGACATGCTAGACGCGCTGGCCGAGGTTGGGATGCACGCCATCCAGACCTCGGGCAACACGATCCGCAACGTGACCGCCGATCATTTTTCAGGCGCAGCTGCGGACGAAATCGCCGACCCCCGTCCTGTGGCTGAACTAATCCGCCAATGGTCCACTGACCATCCGGAATTCCAGTTTATGCCGCGAAAGTTCAAAATCGCGATCACCGGTTCGCCAAATGACCGCGCGGTGACCCGCGCCCATGATATCGGATTGCGCATGGTCGAGCGTGACGGCGCAGCCGGATTTGAGGTCATCGTTGGCGGCGGACTTGGCCGTACCCCGATGATCGGCAAGGTCATCGCTGAATTCCTGCCACAGGCTGATCTGCTGCCCTACCTTGAGGCCATTGTCAGCGTCTGGAACCAGATCGGGCGGCGCGACAACAAATACAAAGCGCGTATCAAGATCACGGTGCACGAACACGGCATCGACGAAATCCGCCGCTTGGTAGAGGCGCGGTTTGCCGAGATCAGAGCGACGTTCACCGGCGTAGACCAGAAGTTGCTGGCGCATTACACCGGACAATTTGCGGCGCCTATGTTCAAAGATGCCGACACCAGCCCATTTGACATTGCCTATGCACGAAATCCAGTTTTTCGCAGTTGGGCGGACACCAACCTCGCGGCGCATCGCGCAAGCGGTTATGCGATCGTTTCGATCAGCCTGAAAGCACATGGCGCAACCCCCGGGGACGCCAGCGCGGATCAGATGCGTCTGATGGCGCAGCTCGCAGAGACTTACGGTCATGACGAAATCCGGATCAGCCACGAGCAGAACGTGATCCTGCCGCACGTGCATCGCGCCGACTTGCCAGCGCTTCACGCCGCGTTGAAATCCGCCGGGCTTGGCACCGCCAATATCGGGCTGATCAGTGATATCATCGCCTGCCCCGGTATGGATTACTGTGCGCTGGCCACGGCCCGTTC
>CBDTVL010000303.1:0-4384 GCA_965363755.1 uncultured Sulfitobacter sp. | reverse complement strand
CCAAACCCAAATGCAACGATCCAAGGCGCGCGGGCAGTAAGACTAGCGTTTCCACGTTTGACGTGGACGATCTCCATCGCCAAAAATACGATGCTGAGCGCAATGACAGTTTCCACCGAGCGTGATGGAAAATTGACAATCCCAAGAGAAGCCAGACCCAAGGTTAAGCTATGTGCCACCGTAAAGGCTGTCACAGTCTTGATCAGCCGCCAGGTGCCATTGGTGATGAGAACAAGCGCTAGCACGAACAACAAGTGGTCAAAACCCAGTAAGATATGTTCGAGCCCGAGACCCGCATAGTCAAAGGCGACGTCCCAAGCCCCCTGCTGCGCCCCGATGATGATCCACGGTTCCTTTGGGCGGATGATTGTTGATGTTACGGCGCCGTTCAGCCATTCAATCTGTACCAGAACATCCGTAATGGTTGCCTGCAAGCCGACAAAGTCGATGCGCGCCCCAGCGTGGCCTAAGGGGCCTGCGTCGATCCTACGGCGCTCTATTAGGGAATCGGTCAATCTCTGTGTCACCGGTACTGCCCGGTCCTGGACGCTGTCAGGCAAAACGAGGCGAACCGGCAGTCTCATCCCCGACAGAACCGGCGTGCGCCAGAACAGGTCAAACTGTCCCTCAGACGTTTCCTGCAATTGCAGATAAGCTGGCCGCGATTCATGTGCAGCGAGAGGTGCAGACCACAAATTGAAAGCCAGACAGATAGAGATGACTAGCCGAATACTATTCCATCGAAAATACTTACTCAGATGATCCACTCAAAACGCCTCAAGGCCTTCAGGAAGGACAATCTTATATTTGTCGCGCATGGCCTCATAGGCCATCCCCTTGACGACCTCCCGTTGTGCGATCACCCAGGACCGTGTGACCTGATCTTCTATTTTCTCCAATGCCGGAACCCTTCCGGGGATGAGACTGTCAATGTGAACCAAATGCCAGCCAAAACCTGACTCGATCGGGCCTGCCCAACGCCCGGGTTTCTGATTAAATAGGGTGTCGGCAAAGATCTGACCGAATATGGCACTGATTTGCGCCGGAGATTGGTTGGCATAGGTGCCTTTGGACATAAAACGGTCAGCTCCCTTCGGCACGCCTGTCGAGGCTGCTGCCAATGCCGATATCGCCGCCGCTTGGGTATCTGTTCCGTGTTGGTCAAAGGAGTAATACTTGTGGCTGAAGGCAACTCGCGGAGGCTCGGCAAAATCAGCAGGATGAGTTTGCAACCAGTCCCGCAAATCTTCGCGGGTCGGCACCCGCAGATCGGAAAGATCCTCTGCCAGGAAATCCATCTTTTGCGCCAACCTGCGTTTGATAATCACATCATCTTCATCCAGCCCCATCGCCAGTGCTTCGCGATACAATACTTCTTCATGAACTTTAGTGGCCAACATGTTACGGATCTGCGCCGGCGATGGCTGTGGTCGTTCTTGCGCGCGCCATGCAATCAGCATTTGTGCCAAATCCCCGTCGGTGATCACGATCTGCTGCGGGTCGGTTTGATCAGTTCGGATCATCAGGGCGCTAAGGGCAAAAATCACCGCTGCAATGACGGTGAAATGCAGCAAGGGCTCGCGCAGTACCCTGCCCAATAATGACCGCGGAACGGCCACCTCATCTAAGGTGGCCGCTTGAGAGGTTTTTGAACTCGACGTCATCATCCTGCTTCGTAATTTTCAAAACATACGTGACTAGAACGTGTCAGCATTTCACCTTGCCTAGGTCGATCAGCTCTGAGGGTGCCGGGATGACTTCGTAGTTAGCAAAACCAAACTCATCGCTGCGTGCCATAAGCGTCTTGTCACCTGACTTGAAAGCAGTCCAGCTTAGCGTGCCATTGCCAAAATCTTCCACGACTTTACCATCTGCTATCTCATAGCCTGTAGGTAGGCCCAGATAGGAGTCTATTCCGGCAAAGCCAAAGTGTTGAGGTAGCGGATCGGGCGGGTTGATGTTCCAGAGTGTACGCTGACCATCCTTTTCCCAGACGATGCGGAACACGCTGCCGGTAACACTGTTTTTCAACCAGGTATTCTTGCCCGCGATCAAGCCGGTCAATGCAGCATTGTCCATCGCTTTAACGCCTTGCTTGTCCAAATCTGCAATGGAAACGCCGCCCGGTTTCGCATTGGCCTTGGCTTCAGATGTCGGCGTGTACCAGATAGGTGTTGACCAGGCGCGTTCCTGCACTGTTGCTGCGACGTTTTCAGGCAACGTAATACTAACTCCCTTGGCCTGAATCGTGGTCCAGCGAGGTGTTGGGATTTCCAGCGCACGCACGTAATAGAAAGCATCAACCGAAGAGTCAAAATCAGGATCAGTCCAGACAGTTTTCAGCTCCACCGATCCGATCGTGTTGGTATAGCTGGCGTCCATCACATCAACTGTTGAACCGATGGCTGGCACTTTGCCTGTGATGGGGTCGGGCGTGCGATCCCCTGCCCAAGCAACGTCATAAACCTTTTCAAAGGTTTGACCGCTTTGGGACCAACCCTTGACGACTTGCACCCGATCCAAATTGCCAGAGCTTGGATCTTTGACCGCCCACACCATAAACGACGGAGCCTTCTCGGCGCTGGTAGGAGCGGCAAGGTCACCGCCCATGGGTACACCTTTCGAGTAGCCTGTTGCCACCCAGTCATCCGCGTCCATATCGGCGTTGGCAAACTCATAGCCGCCAAACAACCGCACCTTCATGCGGATGCCAGACGTGGCAAATGTCTCTTTGCGCTGCATACCTTCAAAAAGCGAGGCACGGGTATTTTCTTCCGCCCAAATTACGCTCAGTCCTGCAGGAGCCAGCAGCCTGACATCCAGGCCCGCAAAAACATGACCCTCCATACGTTCTTTGAGTCCGCCATCTTCATTTGCGTGGCCACCGAAGAAATTGTCCTGACGATATGGGGCGGCGGCATTGTGCGAATCTGATCCCGCAACGATGCCGGTCTTGTAGGGGTTGTAGCCTTGGACATCTTGCATCGCGAGGCCGTTTTTCAGAGCATCGCGCACATATCCGCCCGGGATCTTTGGAAATTTCCCTTGCGGATCGCCTAACAAATAGGACAGGATTTCATGGTTCGCAAATTCGTCATTCGCCGACAGCAGCGGATGCGTCTCAGACGCGCCTTTCAGCTGCGTAATTTCGGTCAGGGGCTCGTTGCGCATCCGCGACTCGGCCCAGGCTTTATCAATGGGCTTGCCTTTGAAATCGACTTCGGTTGGGTACATAATCCCGTCTGAAACATTCGCGTTGTGCGAAATTGCCAATAGTTCAATGCCATTGCCGCGCTGTTTGTCCATCTAGGTCCATAGATCTTCAGGCGCCTGCGAGTCGAACGAGGAGAACGGCATTTCCGGCAGATGCGCGGAATCCTTGAAAAAGACATTGCGGTGCATGTTTGAATTGTCCGGGGTCGACGTCCACTCATAAGAATTGAATGCCGTGAACTTGCCCGGTTCATTGGCAGCATTGGCCATTTCGTTATTCTTGTCCCAGACCGAACCCGCCAGCTTGGGCGCAACCAGTTACTTGAACGGTTTGTTGTCAATCATCGTGTTGCCAAGCAGAAGGTAAATCCTCTGAATGTCGGCTTTGTCCTTCACGATCAGCTTCTTGCCTAGCTCTGTCTTACTTAGCGCAGAACCGGGTGTGTTGGCCTGTTGAATGATGCCGACATATTCTGAGTGATCAGTTACCCCCATCCAGTCGAGTGGTTGGGTAATCTGCATTTCATAGCCAAGCGCATGTTTCAGCGGTTTGCCCTTAGCATAGTTGTAGGCGTCGGCCGGGGTCGCTTTGGTGTCGCCGAAAATATAGGCGTCAAAGGACCAACTTGTGTGCAAATGGGTCTCGCCATAATAGGCTTGGCGTTCTGGTGTGGATTGCGCATTAGCTGTTGTCGCCAATAGCATGGCCATAGTGCCAGCAATAATTCTTGTATTTCGCAGCATCGGTTTGGCGGAAGAAATAAATCCTTGTTTCTGTACGATAACCCTCGATATATAAATTGGCTAAATTCAGTATCATATTAGAGAGAAGATGTCGTTGTTCAAGTTCGATTGCGTCACCAACTTCAACCAGAACTATGGTTTTGCCGCGTTCCCCTCAGTCAAGTTTTAGGAATTCTTGCCGCGGATCACGCCATGCAGCCAAACGATCAGCGTCCTCCAACAACTATTGTAGTTCTGCGCGGGTCACGCAGTTCAACGGAAAACAACAAGCCAATCTCCGTCGGATCGCGCTAAGATTGCCAGGATCATTCGGGATGTCAGGATTGAATATTGTGGTCACGCTCGTGACTGACATCGCATGTTCGGATATCGCCTTGGCGGCCTCGATGACGCTCGCTTCACCATTTCTTTCCAAGTCTCTGTCATT
>CBDTVL010000302.1:0-4387 GCA_965363755.1 uncultured Sulfitobacter sp. | reverse complement strand
CCAGAACCGGGGTGGTGCATGGCGCCTAATACAGCACCTACGACGATGGTGTGATCGCCTGCATCATGCCGTGCCGCGACCTGACAATCAAAGAGCGCCAGATACTTTGAAAGGATCGGCACGCCATCGTCGTTTGGGGCCCAGTCAAACCGGTCAAACTGATCCCCGAATGTTGCAAAATGTTTGGCACAATCGAGCTGATCATCGGCCAGAACATGAACGGCGAAACGGTCTGCCTCAAAAAAAGGTGAATGGCGTCGGGTCGCCTTTGCCACCGACCAGAGGATCAGGGGGGGATCGATAGAGACCGACGAAAAGGAATTCGCGGTCATTCCGACGGGGCCGGTCGGCGTGAGTGTGGTGACGACGGTCACTCCAGAGCTGAAACATCCCAGCGCATCGCGAAATGCACGCGCGGTTTCTGGGCCGGGAACAAAGGGCAAAGGCATCACATCAGACCATCAAACAAGTTTCCCCCGACGTGCCATGTCGGGGCGCTGTTGTCCATGTGTGTTCCGGTGATCACAGTTTGCCATGATCGAATTAGATCTAATAGCAATATCCTCGATCACGTGCATCACAACAATGCTCGATCAGATCAGAATCGCGACCGGAAATTCCGCAAAAGCTACACCCGGCCTAACCACTACGATTTGCAATCAGATCATCCACGACGGACGGATCTGCCAGTGTGGAGGTGTCTCCAAGGCTGCCAAAATCATTCTCGGCGATCTTGCGCAAGATACGGCGCATGATCTTACCGGATCGTGTTTTGGGCAGGCCGGGAGCCCACTGAATAACATCGGGGCTTGCGATTGGACCAATCTCTGTACGCACCCACGTGCGCAATTCTTTGATCAGATCATCCGTCGGCGTTTCACCGTTCATCAGCGTCACATAGCAATAAATGCCCTGGCCTTTGATGTCGTGCGGATAGCCCACCACGGCGGCCTCAGCGACTTTGGCATGTGCGACCAGCGCGCTTTCAACTTCTGCGGTGCCCATCCGATGGCCAGAGACGTTGATCACATCGTCAACCCGCCCGGTGATCCAATAGTCGCCGTCTTCATCGCGTTTGGACCCGTCGCCGGTAAAATAATAGCCTTTGTAGTCGCTGAAATAGGTTTGCTGAAACCGTTCATGATCCCCCCAGACGGTGCGCATCTGTCCGGGCCAGCTGCTTTTGAGACACAACACCCCTTCGGCCGGATTGGTTTTGATTTCGACCCCGGATTGTGGATCCAGAATAACAGGTTCAATACCAAAGAACGGTTTCATCGCTGACCCCGGTTTGGTCGCGTGAGCACCGGGCAAGGGAGTCAGCAAATGGCCTCCGGTTTCGGTTTGCCACCAGGTGTCTACAATCGGGCAGCGACCACCGCCGACCACTTCATTGTACCAGTTCCACGCTTCCGGATTGATCGGCTCTCCCACGGTGCCCAGAATGCGCAGCGACGACAGATCCATGCCTTTGACTGGGTCATTGCCGTGCGCCATCAGAGCACGGATAGCGGTTGGGGCAGTGTAAAACTGGTTCACCTTGTGTTTTTCGCACACTTGCCAGAACCGGGAAGCATCGGGATAAGTTGGAACCCCTTCAAACATCAGCGTGGTCGCGCCGTTGGCCAGCGGGCCATAGACGATATAAGAATGGCCTGTGACCCAGCCGACATCTGCCGTACACCAGAAGACGTCTCCGTCATGATAATCAAAGACGTATTCATGGGTCATGCTGGCATACACCAGATAGCCCCCGGAGGTATGCACCACGCCCTTGGGCTGGCCAGTCGAGCCTGATGTGTAGAGGATAAACAGAGGATCTTCCGCATTCATCTCTACCGGGGCGCAGTGATCGTCGGCCTCAAGGGCCATTTCGTTGTAATCATAATCGCGGTCGGTCCATGTGGTTTGCCCACCGGTGCGTTTGACCACCAGACATTTGACCGTGTCCTTGCAATGCAGCAGCGCTGCATCCGCATTGGCTTTCAACGGAGTCTGCTTGCCACCGCGTGGCGCGTAATCCGCTGTGATCACAACTTTGGCGTCACAGCCCCGGACCCTTGCGCCCAATGCATCGGGCGAGAACCCGGCAAAGACAATGGAATGAACTGCGCCGATGCGGGCACAGGCCAGCATGGCATAGGCAGCTTCCGGTATCATCGGCATATAGATGACAACCCGGTCGCCTTTGCGCACCCCCAAGGTTTCCAGAATATTGGCCATCCGGCAAACCGAGACATGTAGCTTTTTGTAGGTGATGTGCTGGGCGTCTTCGTTCGGATTGTCAGGTTCGAAAATAATCGCGGTCTGATCACCACGCGTCGCCAGATGGCGATCGATACAGTTTGCGGCCACGTTCAGCGTGCCATCGCCATACCAGTTGATGTTGACGTCACCATAAGCAAAGCTCACATCTTTGACCTGCGTGTAAGGCTTGATCCAGTCAATCCGTTTGCCTTGCTGGTCCCAGAACGCGTCCGGGTTCTTGATCGAGGCGGCGTACATCTCGTTGTACTTGGCGACATCAATCAATGCATGTGCAACTGTGTCAGCGGACGGGGCATAGGTTTTGCTAGCCGCTGAGCTGCCCGGGTTTTGCTTTGTCATCAAAGGTTCCTCCAAAAGTCTCTTTTTATTGCTTTTATGGCGTCTGCAGCCCCGATGTCATTTGCCACTCTGGCAAACTCGGTCTGCGCCATGTTTTTGTATTTGGCGCAATCATACGCAGTATTGAAAAGAAGGAAACAAGCAGTCGAGATGCTGTCGTATTTTCTCGCGCACGTTGCCCGATCCTAAATCATGTCGTTTTCTTCCAGCACCTTGCGGGCCACGCGAAAGCACTCAAGTCCTTGCGGCACCCCACAATAGATAGCGATTGCATGGATGGCAGCGCGGATTTCATCAGCGCTGACACCATTATTGATCGCCCCGCGACAATGGATTTCCCATTCTGTCATTTTGCCCAACGCGCCGATCATCGATAGATTCATCAGGCTGCGGGTTTTTGCATCAATGGCATCATCGCCCCAGCCAAATCCCCAGCACCATGCTGTCATGGCTTCCTGAAACGGGCGGTTGAAATCGTCGGCAGTTGCAAGGTTCCTTTCAACATACTCCGCGCCCAACGTTGCCTTGCGCTGCGCCAGCCCTTTTTCAAACAGGTTTTTGTCCATCACTTCCATCCTCCGGTCGGGTTCAAACAAACATCGATATCCACATAACATTGCGGGTCAAGCACCTCTTGTCGGGGGCGGACCCGTTGGTGCGACCGAAAGGATGCCCAGACTGTCCAGCGCCCGTCTTGCGCCCGGATGCAGCATACCTCATCTGCCGTCGTCTCTTTCACCGATCCTTGACTTGCTTGGCAAAGGCGCGCGGGGCCGCCTGTTGCCCGCCTGATCCAGTTTGTTTCTTTGACTTGGAAGAACGCTCAATTTCTCCTGATATTGTCCGCGCAAGTGGCGCAACCGCCGCTGCCGACCAACCACCGCAACTCAGACGAATTTCTTCGATTTGTTGAAACCACCGGCCAAAGCGGACTCAGATAAGGCTCGTTCTTGAAATCCCTCAATCGAGTGCCAGCGCCATATAAATCACGTGTGGCGACACGTCTTGCGGATGTTCCGCTTCTGGGCAGGCATCAACATCGCGGAACCCCAGCGACCGATAGAGTGAATGGGCAGAGGACATGAAATCTGCGCTGTCGAAGTAAAGTTCAGAGTATCCGCTTTTGCGCGCTTCATCGATCAATCGTTGAGCCAATCTTCGTCCAAGGCCCTCGCCTCGCACTTCGGGGCGCAGATAGAGACGCTTGGTCTCCGCCGCATCGGTCCAAATTTTTCGATAGAAGCCAACTGCATTGGCAGCACTGTCACCGCTACGAGCCAATACCGTGCAACCGTCTGGCGGTAAGCACTCCGTCAGGCCAGAAAGTGTCCCTGCGAGGGCCACGTCAACGTTCACATCAAGATCGTTTTGTTTGTTGAAGAGCGGAACGGTCCACAAGAGATACTCACGAAGTAGCACTTCGACTTGGGTGGTGTCGATGATCTCATTAGGAACTTCAAGTAAATGAGGCGTCGTACAGTTGGTCCTTTCCGTTGATCGCGGTTCGTATGCCACATGCCACGCGGGCGTGCCGAACAAATTCCAGCAAGATGTTGAAAACCTGCTATGTCCGGCGGATTCAACGGATCAACGCCACACATGTTTTAAAACGCTCTGCGGGAGTTTCGTATCCCAGCGTTTTCTAGGTCGTTTGTTGAGCTGTCTGGCGACGGCACTCAGCTTTGCTTGCCACTATATCGACAAATCCGGGCCTTTTGGGAAGTACTGTCGCAGCAGGCGGTTGGTGTTATCGTTTGTGCCGCGTTGTCACGGATTGCCC
>CBDTVL010000301.1:0-4395 GCA_965363755.1 uncultured Sulfitobacter sp. | reverse complement strand
GCAGCTCCATTGCAACAAGACTGCCCTGGAGCGCGGCCCCCCCTGCGCGGCATGCGCAGTTTTACTATGTGGGGCCGGGTGAAAAGAGCCGCATGCATCGCATCAAGCGGCTCAGCCGGATCAAACACAATAAAGGCCTGCTGGGCGGCATCCAGCATGTCAGGCGCATAGCCGTAGCGGTCCGTGAAGGACAGGCGACGTCGGTCTGCGAACCGGTCATCCCAACCGGCCATCTCCGGATCAAGTGTGGCTTGCGGCTGAACCGCAACAACCGTGGCGCCCGGTGTCGCTACCGAGAATGCGGCGGCGGCATATCCACAAGGCCCAGCTCCATAAAACAAAACGCTGTCAAAAACCTCAAAGAAAGCCTCATCGATCAGTTGGTCAAAAAATCTATAGACTTCCGCCTCCCGAAACCATGTGTCGCCATCACTTGTAACACAGAGGTGGGACCATCCGTTTTCGCGCACCAGATCCCATCCCAAGGGCTGGCCATTTTCAGACAACGCCTGAATGCCCTGGACGGTCTCGAATGTCACAAGCAGCGTAGGACCTTTGTCGATAAAACTCGCAGAATGTCATTGGCCAAGATCTTCGAAAAAGCCCAATTCAGTGGAAACGCCTGCCAGCTTAGCCAACCACTTATCCTTGGGCAGTCTCATCATCGGTGTGTCCATCAAGTCTCTACCGCCCTGCATACTCAGCAATCCTAACTCAAGCAGTACTATCGTAGCGCACTAGTTACACCTTTTGTGGCGGCTCCAATATGTTAAAATTGGAGAAACATTGTTTGGGAGGGGGGTACAATCCGCCGAAATACACGCTATTTACGAGTTATAGTTGATATGGAATGTCCAGACACCCGCTTTCATTGAATTGCGCAAACATCGGGATGCAGGCTTGATGTCAGTGTCATCAGGTTGCGATGGCTTGCATATACTACCGACAGGTCTGCAGCGCATGCGGTGCTGGGTGCAGCCTTGGTGTCCGAACGAGGCTCAGGACGCATTGCCAGCCTTTTAAAGCCCTGCAATCACGATATCTGATCATACGGAGCCTGACATGGCCCAAGGCCTGCGATGTGGGTAGTACTGCCGTTCACCTGATCAAGAATAGCGCAAAACACACCGTCGATTCAGCCCTTGCCCAAAGCCGTTATCGTCTGGCTGTCTAGTGCTTCAGCTCGCTTTGCGAAATCTTTGAGGATTGCAATTGCGACATCCACGCGACGCGGGGTGAATCTACGGTCAGGCCGCACAATGTGAATTGATCGGTCAGTGTGCCAGAAATCTTTCAAAATGGGTGTCAGTGTCCCGTTGGATAAGGTGTTTTGGAACCCTCCAGCTGCAATGTAGGCAACGCCCAATCCCCGGGCGCAGGCATCCAGAATTGCTGGTCCTGAATTTAGACTCAGCCGCCCTGAAACAGCAACGTCTAACGGCCTTCCGCGATCCGAAAATCGCCATGCGTTGGAATGCGTCAGAATGCACTGATGATGCTTCAGTTCAGTTGGATGTTGCGGTCTGCCACTTTTGGCTAAGTATTCTGGCGATGCAACTGCAATTCTTGTTCTCGAAGAAAGCGGCCTCGCGATCAAGCCGCTGCTTTGCATTGGGATCATGCTGGTGTGAATGTTGCAGCAAGTTCCCGCAGAGCGGACCTTAGCCCCTTGCAGAAGACCCTAGGCCGACACTCTCTGTCGCTCCCACAAAAACGCCATCAGTGCTAAAAGTGAGGAAATCAGACTGCGCATGGCCGTGACGCTGAACTCCGAACCACGCAGACAGGCCATGCAGTCCTGAACATTGCCGTTGCTTGCGACGTTGGCAAAGACAAGACGCAATTACTCAGCCTTGGCTGGATACATCGTATCCAGAACGTCACTAGCATTGAGGTCCCATTTGATCCGATCAGTGTCATAATCACTAATTTTTCGGGCAACGCAGACAACCGAACCATTAAGAAGATTTTTGTATATTTTTGACATCGGTTTGCCGTCGCACAGGGGGAAAGCCCGCATGGGCCGACCTTCCATTACTCCAACGATTTCAAACCCGGTATAGGTATTAAACATCGCGTGAAAAGAGTTGCGCGGAAATCGCCAGAAGTCCCATGGCATCTCATGTTCGGGCTAGGCGGGGTGCGTGGCTGTCATGACATGACCGCCGGGTTTAAGAGCTTTGTTGATTTCTAGTGCGGCTTTCCATGGAAACAGCAAGTGTTCGAATACCGAAATAGAATAAACAATATCAAAATGATTGTTAGGGACCAATTTCGACAATTCGTGCACATCGCCAACAACATCTACATTTTCGCCTTCCCGAACATCAATTCCAACATACTCGACAGCGTTCGGAAACATGTCACGCCGCACTGGTCCCGACACATTACGCGATCCGATTTCAAGCACCTTGGCGTCTTGAATCGACCTCAGCTGTCCAGTGTGATGTTCCCAAAATTGGACGCTCGGATCATTTTCTTCCTTCTTTCGGAGCAATCGGTTTAATAGGCTAAATATACGATATGGGAATATCTCAATACTTTGACGGTCCAAAACCTAAGCTCCTCGATTACATGAATTATTTTAAATCTGTATCACGGGTTTCGCAAGCCGACATGGGTTGCGATGGACCAATTTCTTTGCCAGAACCAACGGCGCGACGCTGGTCGATGGTCCTCTATAAGTCGCTCAACGCGGTCCAATCGTTGACCCAGATCATCTACGGTTTTGCGCTCACGGTCGAATTGCTCCTCGAACATTTCCAAATTGCGTAGAAGAGCGACTGATTGTCGTCGAGGTGCTTCCCTCTACCAACACCGCCCACTTAACAAGATGAGGAAAGGCGATCTTTCGATTTCACGCCAGATGTTTGCGAATTTGTGCCAATCTCAACTTTGATACTTAACGACACCGCCTTTGCAATTGATATGGATCATCTGATCCAAGGCCTAGCAGAGGTGAGTAAGGACCCAACCCACCGCAACGCGCCCTGTCGCCCCTGCCTTGCGAGCAGCATATGATGGGCTCATGATCCTTAATGGATCACTCACACAAGAAACCGGGCAAAGTGCTTTAACATCTTAGGCGGCGGATGCTGTTGCATTCGGCATTGCATTCATCGCAAACCCCGACCTTGTCGAACGGTTCAGAAATCGCGTTCCTTTTACAGAGGCGAACCCTGAAACATTCTATGACGGTGGTGCAGAAATCAACGCTCAGGCCGCTAAAGACTCTGGCAGCGAACTGCGCGTTACCCATTTGCTTGATCTGAGTTTTGATGCAGTTTTTGGAGCTGGAGGGCACTTGGAAACAAAACCTCTTAAAAGCGACCTTGAACAAACGCTCGAAAATTTACATTGGAGCGAGCACCTCGTGAGTCTGACACCGATGTGGTGGGGTGAGCTACCCGCAAAGTTCAAAGGCCTTATCAACCGTGTTTTACTGTCTGGAACTGTATTTGCCCCGTCAAATCAAGTCCGGCATTCTTGACGGCAACGGCGCAAGGTGTACCTATCGCTTAAAAAGCGAAAGGCTCAGATGTCACAAGTTTCAACGATCGACGAAGTTCAGACCATGCTTTCGGGGCAGGGCTATGTTTGTGGCAGAGCGCTGGGCGTTGTTGTGTTTCTGGCGCTCAAGCTCGGGCGGCCCTTGTTTCTGGAAGGTGAGGCAGGCACCGGCAAGACCGAGATTGCCAAGGCACTGGCGGCCGGGCTGAACAGGCGGCTGATCCGGCTGCAATGTTATGAGGGCCTGGATGCCTCAAGCGCGGTTTATGAATGGAATTTTCCCGCCCAGATGATTGCGATCCGCACTGCCGAGGCCTCAGGCGAGGCGAACCGGGCCGCCTTACAGACCGAGTTGTTCAGCCAGGAGTTCCTGATCGAACGTCCGTTGCTTGAAGCAATGCGCCCCGATGAGAACGGTGCGCCGGTTCTGTTGATTGACGAGCTGGACCGGACAGACGAGCCGTTTGAAGCTTTTCTGCTCGAGGCCCTCAGCGACTTTCAGGTCACAATTCCTGAACTGGGCACGATTAAAGCGCCCGAGCCGCCGATTGTTGTGCTGACCTCGAACCGGACGCGGGAAGTGCACGATGCGCTCAAACGCAGGTGTCTTTATCACTGGGTTGACTACCCTGATTTTGAACGGGAAATTGAAATTCTGCAGTCCCGCGCGCCGGAAGCGTCCGAGGCGCTAAGCAGGGAAGTTGTTGCTTTTGTTCAGCAGTTGCGCACCGAAGACCTATTCAAGAAACCCGGCGTGGCCGAAACCATCGACTGGGCAAAATGCCTACTGGCACTGGACACGATTAACCTGAGCCCGGAAGTGATCGCCGACACATTGGGCGCTGTCCTGAAGTATCAGGATGACATTCAAAAACTGCAGGGATC
>CBDTVL010000300.1:0-4403 GCA_965363755.1 uncultured Sulfitobacter sp. | reverse complement strand
AAAAAACGAACTCTGGAATTCTGAACTTCCTGCAGGACAAAACCGCGTCATTTTCCAACATCGGATTGTTGGTCGACAATGAAAGATCCGGCTTTTCATTTGATTTCGAATTGCAGTATCTCAAGATGGATCAGTTAGAGTCTGGCCGACGCGTGGCTGTAACCAGCGAAGGTTTGGTGAACGGGGAAAGTTTTTCGATCAAAGGCGACTTTCCACGTAACAACCCATTCACAACATCCGCGACTATTGGGCCAACCCGGTTGAGTTTTGACGGCGTCCCAATTTCTGCGGAAGACGGCGGCGGGTTTTCAGGCGCGCTGCATCTGGACACAGGAGAATTTGGAGAAATTCTTGATATTCTCAGACTCGACCGGGTTCTGGAGGGCAATGGTCGACTGTCGGCTGACATCGAAAGTCAGGTTGGCAAACTGCGGGTGTCTGACTTCAGGACTGATATCCTGCTGTCCGAGGGTCAGTTATTAGAGGCCCGTGGGGATGTAGAGAATCTGCTGAACACGACGGGATTTGATCTTGCCATCAATGCC
This sequence comes from uncultured Sulfitobacter sp., assembly GCA_965363755.1. Taxonomy (GTDB): domain Bacteria; phylum Pseudomonadota; class Alphaproteobacteria; order Rhodobacterales; family Rhodobacteraceae; genus JL08. Next base: position 3,858 of record CBDTVL010000300.1, on the reverse strand, counting down.
AGACTCTATCCTGAGGGCCAGCCACCGGCCAGGGCGCACGAGCTTGAGGATTTGCAACTCACCGGGATCACCACACAGATTGTCAGTAGCGATGACGGCCTGAAATTTGAGAATCTCAAATTCGAAACAAATGCATTTGAAGGTGTTCTCAGCGAAGTTGGGCCGATCTCAATTGGCCGAATTGTGCGGTCTAAGACTGGCGAGCTGAGCATGCGGGAAATCTCTGTTCAGATGGGCCCGTTGGACGCCCCCTATGTCATTGCTAAGGGCGATCTTCTGGACGTGCTCCAACTGAAGGGGGTCGAATTTGACGGAACCCTTGCCGCCGCAGCGACGCTGGTCTTGCCGAAATTCGACACCGAGGACGCCGCGGCATTTGGGACGGCAAAGGCCGATTTTTCAGTCACTGATGCTGCAGGACACTTAAGCCTGACAAAGCTTAGTGCCTATACTGAAGGCACTGATCTTTGGTCACTTGATACAAAGATGAAGGTCGAAGACGTTGCCGACCTTGAGGGGCTAGAATTCGAGCTTAATCTCGCCGTGCCAGACGGGAAGGCCTTTTTAACAGCCCTGAACCTGAACCCCGTTGATGTCGGCACTCTGGGTTTTTCGATCTCAGGTGATCGGCAAGGAGAAGAATTCAATCTTGCAACGTCTATCAAGGCCGGACAATCGCAACTGACCGCAAATTTTGAGAATAGGCTAAACGACGGCGCCCCGCTTGTTCGCGGGTTGATTAGTAGCGACATGCTGCGCATCAGTGATTTGAAAAATGCCGGTGCCAGTGCAGTCGAGATTGCCTCCATGACCAAGGAGCAATCCGGCGCCAATACTTCAGACAAGGTTGAGGCCCCCCTTGTTTTGCCCAAAGAGGAAGCTGATCCGCTCGAGGACAAGGTAGAAGAGCCTCTTGTTGTAGAAAAAAACGAAGAACCACTTGTTGTAGGCGCCGGACCTGATCAGGAAGGCAAACCGACGGATCTGCTGAATCTGATCGAGACTTTTACCAAGCTGGACATGGAAGTCGAAATAGACATCAAAAAAATCGAAGGCCAGGCTGGGGTTTCGGCGGTCAAGAGCGATCTGGTCGTCAAGGACGCCAAAGGACAGTTTGGTCCGCTGGAATTCGGCTATGGCGGTGGGTCTTTCAATGTCAGCGCGGCAATGGATTTTCTCAAAAGCCCCCAATTTGTGACCGTATCTGGCGCCACAAGCGGCTGGGACCTGGCTACAATTCTGAAAACCGCTGGCGTGTCGCTGGACGCGCATGGCAAGTTGCGGGCCAAGTTTAATGTCACTGGCAATCGCAAATCGGCAAAGGCCTTTGTCAATTCGATGGCGGGGTCGGCTACGATCTCAATGTCAAAAGGAACGGTTGCGTCCAGTCTACTCGAGCTTGCAGGACTTGGCATATTTCCATGGCTGTTTTCAGCCGAACTAAACCAAGGGTATACAAACATTGTGTGTGCAGTAGCTCCGCTCAACATCAACTCGGGAAGAGTATCGACGGGGTCTACGGTGATCGAGACAACCCGGGTACAGATGGTCATAGGGGGAACTCTGGACTGGAAAAATGAGACCATCGCCTTGCGCGCCGAACCCAGACCTGTTGGCCGCCCACTGGCACGCAGTGCCTGGCCAATCGAAGTGACCGGAAGCTTGAAGAGCCCCAAACTGAACCTGACACCTGGTGGAAACAAGAGGGCCAAATCAGAGGTCCAGGCAGGCAAAAAGAAGACCCTCAAATTGGGCCTTTTCTCGGGGGCAAAGAAGAAACCCAAAGCACAGGAAGAGGCTGTCAGCCCGTCGTCCCAGCGCACAAACTGCACGCCGGACATACGTCAGGTTCAATAGTTTAAAGTGTGATCAGAAATACCGAGTGCTAGATTTTCTTACTTCGGTTGTTCTGCCTGGCATTTCTCAACCGCAGCAAGCGCTTTGGTAGTGCCTGCCAAATCCACTTCAAAAGACCGCCCCAGGCCGCCAATCACTGTCATCTTATTGTTTTTGGCGAATTCGGTCTGCACGTTGGGGTTATCGAAAAACGCCCGGGCACCGAATCGATCGTCACTCACGTCACCTACCGCGTCCCCAGAGAACCGTTTCGCGTCGAAATCAAACTTTACCGTTGTTTCCTGGCCATCCTCTATGTCGGTCCACTCCGGGTTGTAGACCGCGAAAAAACCACCTTTGCGATTAGGCTCATTGCCAAACTGAAAAATCGTTCCGTCCTCCAGAGGAGTCTCCATCAGGCACCCGTTGCCGGTTTCGGCGTCGATCCGGATTTTCCAGCGACCTGAGTCGCCCCATTCTGTAAACTCCTGCGCCTGTGCTCCGGTTGCCAATGTGCATAGTGCTAAAATAACCAGGTGCCGCGTCATCGTAACTCTCCGTCTCAATACAATATTCGTTTTATTCTAACACAGAAACAAAGGCCACGAGAAGGTCTTGAACGCCAGCCTGAGTTAGAATGTCCAAAATTGACCTGACAAGTGTTTCAGCGCGAGCCGGCGTGGACGTTGGAGGACGGGCGACACACCAATCTGGATGTCAGATCCCCACGTCATTCAGCGTTCCGAAGCGGTTTTGAGAACAAAGGTGCCATCGGCAATCAAGCTTCGCCAATAATGCCGGCAGATTCGATCCCTGCAAGAGCTGCGACAACGTCATTTTCCGATGTATCGCCGGTCACACCGACAGCGCCGATCACCAGACCTTTTTTGTCGCGCAGCAACACACCGCCCGGCACTGGCACAACATGGCCGTCAAAAACACCGTTTATTGCCGCCATGAAGTAAGCCTGCTGGTCGGCCCGCGCCTTTTGCGCCGTGCCTGCTATCCCCAACATAACCGCCCCATAGGCTTTGCCGTGCGCGATACCGAAACGCCCTGGCGATGCCCCGTCCTCGCGCTCAAAAGCCTGAACATGCCCGCCTGCATCCAGAACCACGACAGACAAAGGCTTGAACCCCATCTCCTGTCCCTTCTCAAGTGTCTTGCGAACGATTATGCGCGCTTTTCTCAATGAAACAGCCATGATGGCCCCCTGTGTTGGTTCAGAATACGGCGCCAATACGCCATCGTCATCCGCTGGTTTTCAACTCAAGCCCGCAGGCTGGAGCAAATAAGAACCAGACCCGCTATACTCTTTTTCAGTCCGGCATTCGAGTTTCCAACCTATCAAAGACGTTTTTCAACCTGGTCGCAATACGGCCGCAGGCCCATCCCGCCTATTAACCCGTCTGGACCCAACTTTCTGCGTCGCTCGGATGCATTTGGAGATGGGTTATCCATCGCGGGCTTAAGGTCAGGGCCTATAAACCGGCAATCGCGACCGACAGCTCAGCACGACAAAGCCGACCTTCGAATACAAGCGCAATTCCAACGCCGGCCCTTTGCCGACATTTGTGGCCTATCTGACAAAGGTCTTAATCAATTTTTTGGGTGGGCATCGAAGACGCTCTTGGCGTGTTCTTGAATCTGGTCCAAAAATCGTTTTTAATAGCGCGGGGCTTGGAGCAAATGATTGCAGGGCTATAAATTTTTGTAGGGAATACATTGACGACGACATATCCAAAGGGGTGGTTTGACATATCGCCCGAGAATTACTCTGACCTTGGCGCCATGCTGTATCTCTCAGCCCTAACAAAAACTCACAATAAGCGGACATTAACGCAGGCAGTCTACGCCTATGAAACGCCGTGGCGATTGAAGCAATATCACGTCTTTCGTCAGAATGGTTTTCCCCGAGGGTTTGCGACATTTGCGGGTCTTAGCGCGGAATCAGAAAAGAGATATGCAATTGATGGCCAACCGTTGACGGACAAAGATTTTGCCAGTGGCACATCCTTCTGG
>CBDTVL010000299.1:0-4411 GCA_965363755.1 uncultured Sulfitobacter sp. | reverse complement strand
GGGCTTGCGTTGATCTTGGTGAGAACCGCATCAAGAGCAACCCCCATCTTGTCTACAAGTTCTGCCAAATGCTGATCTTCCACAATGAATGGCGGGGCCAGAAGAACGTGATCGCCTCGCAGGCCATCTATAGAGCCGCCCATGGGATAGCAGATCAGACCAGCGTCGAAAGCTGCGGCTTTGAGTTTGGCATGAAGTTTTGCGGACGGATCAAAGCAGGCTTTTGTTTCCCGATCGGCAACAAACTCAAGTCCGACAAATAACCCCCGCCCCCTGATGTCACCTACATGGGGATGCTGGCCAAATCGCTCTGTCAGCAATTCGCGCAATTGTTGGCCCTTAGGTCCTACATTGCGCACCAATTCTGTTTGGGTCAGCTTTTCGACCACAGCAAGCCCGGCAGCGCAGGCCGTTGGATGTGCGATGTAGGTGTGGCCATGCTGAAAAAACCCGGTCCCGGTCTTTATCGCCCCATAGATTGCCTTTGAGCATAGCGTTGCGCCAATCGGCTGATACCCTGCGCCAAGGCCTTTGGCGATCGTACAGATATCGGGGCTAATACCGTCCTGTTCGCAGGCAAAAAGCGTGCCAGTGCGCCCCATGCCGCACATGACTTCGTCTAGGATAAGCAGCACGCCGTACTGGTCGCAAATCTCGCGTATCCGTTTGAAATACCCCTCGACGGCAGGAACGGCACCAAGTGTGGCACCCACCACCGGCTCGGCCACAAACGCCATGACCTGCTCCGGTCCGAGCCGAAGTATTTCCGTTTCCAGTTCATTTGCTGCCCGTCGTCCGTAATCTGCTTCGCTTTCGCCCTCTGATTGCTCTCGATAGGCATAACAGGGTGGAATATGACTAACGTCGATCAATAGCGGCTGGAATTGTTGACGACGCCACGCATTTCCCCCGACCGCGAGCGCTCCCAGCGTGTTTCCGTGATAGCTTTGTTGTCTGGCAATGATCTTGGAACGTTTGGGTTGACCGATCTCAAGATAGTATTGCCGAGCCAGTTTGAGCGCGGCTTCAACCGCCTCAGAACCACCCGAGACAAAATAAACCCGGTCCAGTCCAGCCGGCGCATGCTCGATCAACAGATCGGCAAGCGCCTCGGCCGGTTCAGATGTCAGAAACCCGGTATGGGCAAATGCCAGCTTGTCCAACTGATTTTTGATTGCCCCGATAATATCCTGATCGCCGTGGCCAAGACAAGAAACTGCTGCGCCACCGGATCCATCGAGGTATTTCTTGCCATCTTTGTCAATGAGATAGACACCCTCTCCGCGCAATCCAACTGGTGGTAATGCATTGCAGTTCCTTGGAAAAACGTGGGACAATTTGCGACTCCTAGGTAAAAGAAAACCGGACTGATCAGGGCACACTATCACGCCCGGCGCCACACGCGAGCGCGTAAATAGCCGGTCTGAAAGCAGGGTCCATATTCAGAAGGCCAGTCACTCAATCTGATCCGATGCCAAGGCCTTCTTGGTCGCTGAGCAGGTGAATTTCGCTTGTGCCGAAGGGATCAAAACCACGGGCTGTCAAAGGCGTCGGCTCCAGCCCCTTACAAAGGTAATTTCGGCAAATGGTGGGTTTGCCTACGAGATGCAAAGTCTGACCTATGCGTGATCTTGCATCGAAAAGCAGATGGCGTCGACTTCGCCCGCATCAGGTTCGTGCTTGGTCGCGACCTAATCTGCCCGGTTGTATGGCTTCAGGGTCAGGCGCCATAAGACTTATCAGCGATCCGCACCAGATCATCAAAAACCCCAGAGCTTCCGGCGACAACCCGCCCGCCCTGTGCGATCATGTCATCAGCGCTTTGGACCTCAACTTTGCCGCCCGCTTCAGCGATTAGAAGCTGGCCTGCCAGGCAATCCCAGGCGTTCATATGCTCTTCGACATAGCCGATGAGTCGACCAGCAGCGACATAAGCCAGCGACAAGGCACCAGAGGCATTGCGGTGAAACACGCCGCCTTCAGCCAAAATACTGTCTATCAGTTTCAGAACCCCTTCGGTGCTGATCCGATTGGAAAACCCGGTGCCAACCGTTCCACGCGTCAGCGCAGTATCGGGCGGACAGGTCAGGGCCTCCCCATTTAGGTACGCACCGGCGCCAAGCACGGCTGAAAAAGTCTCATCATGCAGAGGATCATGGGTGACGCCAATCACTGTCTTGTCGTTTTGGACAACAGCCAGAACCACGGTCCAGGCAGGAATGGAATTGATGAAGTTCGTCGTTCCATCAATCGGATCGATAACCCACGTAAAGCCCGATTTGCTGGGCTTGGAATCGTGTTCTTCCCCGACAATTCCATCTTCAGGAAAAGCGTCCTCGATCATGGCACGCACGTGTAACTCTACCGACTTATCAGCTTCGGAAACAAAGTCTTGATGCCCCTTGTCTTCGATCACAAGGCTTCCGATGCGTTGAAAATAGGTGGTCGCCAAAACGCCGCCGCTCTTAGCGATATTGATTGCTGCATTTGCGCGCCGTTCCAACATGGTACCTGTCCTTCACGAAGAAATTTATGCGGACAACCCTGTCAGGTGACAATCTGTTTGTCTATCTAAGGTGCCGGCCTTTTTTGCGGCACACTGGTTCATACCAGCGTTTGTGTGGTGGCATGCCTCTAACCGCCAGTGGATCAATAGGTTTTCTATGGCTGTGCAGGCGCATTGGAACGCAGGCGCATTGGAACATCGTGACCCTGCATCTTGAGAAAATGCAGCATGTCGATAAAGACCCAAATCTCGGCCAGCTTGTCGCCATCCCGCCGATAGATATCCACCACCCGCATATCCGCTTGTGCCGTGCCGCTGCCCCCCGAACTCGATGGACATATCAGGGCCTTCACCAGTCTATGGTGTATGGCAATTTCCGCAGACCGCCCGCCCTCTAACCAGGTACTCGCCTCGATGATCAGACACTAGGGCAGATCCTAAAGTTGCTGTTGATGATAGAAAAAGCGCAGTGAAAAATGAACGCAAATCAAACCCTCCGTTGAAAAAGGGCGATTGGTCGACCAGCAGCTTAATTGTCGAGATGAGGCGGAGGCGCTGCAAAATTCTAGAAAATTCCCAATTGCTTGTCCGCTCCAAGCTCGGAACCGGCATCCAAGCGCCGGGCCAACTGCATTTCCAGCGCTTGCAGACCGTGCCTAAAGTACGGTCCCGACGGCGCGCCTCTTCCAGTACCGAGTAGTAGGCAGATGTTCCATCCTCGCCAACAAAGGTGCGCAATGTTGGCACATACTCACGTCGCCGGGTTTGTGAATAGCATGCACCCGATTGGGTCAAAATCGTGGACAATTAACTATACTCTGAGCGATTAGACCCTCTACGTCAGCTTTGCATTAATTGTTCCGCAATATCATCGTGTTTTCGCCACATTTAGCGCCGACGATTTTAGCGGGGCTTAGGAGACTGAGATGGTTGCAATTGCTTTTGTTCTGTTCAGTGCATGCTGCACGTTTCTGTCGGCGATAAGCGTCATATTTTTTGGCGTCTCAGTTTCCTACATCGTGAAACTGTACTTTTTGTACCTAACACTCACTGCCGTCATGTTGATTGCCATCCCCGGATCCATTTTCCTGTTCGATCGTATTCAAAAAGGGTCGCGGGCTTGCTTCCCGTCACAGAGACCACTGGTCATTGCGACAAGTCGCCTACAACGGAGGGTTCGGCTACCTAAGCGGCGCACAAACCCACTATAAACGTCACCCAATGACGTGAGGCAGGTCAGGCAACTGCTGCCTGCAGGTTGCCCAATCGGCTGACCCGTCTAGGTTGAATTCTTGCAATAGGTTTTGTGATAGAACTTGTTCTGCCGCTATGGAGAACTTCACAAACACTTCCGTGCACAGCTTCCATCTCGGCAAGCCGACCACGGACCAAGCATAGCGGACGGGCCTGTCCTTTGAGCCGAAGACACAATGACGCATCTTGCGACTTGTTTTCCGGCCTAAATACAAACACGCTCTTCACATCGTCTTTGGAAAACACGCTCTTCACGCGAGTTTGCCCCCGTGAGTTAAGCTTGCAGATCCAGATTTCATCTTTCTTCTTATCGACGCCAAATTCCGGCAAGTAGCCGCGTGTCCCGAATGCATACAGTGCCAGGCCGATCCCAACAGCAGCCATTGAAAACACCAAAGGCGAGGGAACAGCGTCGGTTCCAAAAAGGGTCTGTGGCAGTAAGAACCGAAGATAGGCGCAAAAGATAAACCCCACGGCTACAATGCTGAGGGCAACCTCTGCCATTTTTTGCGAACCGCTGATGATTTGACGTTCCTGCAAAACGTAGCTGTCAGTGGTGTCTATGACGTTCAATGACACCCAGCGCCCCTGTGAAGTCTTAGCGAATTGCGCGTTCCTGTGCATAGTTTTCTCCTAAGATATCTCTGTTGT
>CBDTVL010000298.1:0-4421 GCA_965363755.1 uncultured Sulfitobacter sp. | reverse complement strand
TAATTACGAGGAAAAAACCAACGGCGAGATTTTGGCCATCGCCCACAACGGCAACTTGTCCAACGGTATCATGTTCCCCCTGGAAGCCCAGTGGAACGGCACCAAACTCGATGAGGAATACGTCACCGAACGCGACAAATGGGAACCTCTTTACGAAGTGACCCAGATGAAGGGTGACGGCGAGACACATCCCTACCTTTCGCCGGATGACGAGTTTGCTGATTACGAAACGTGGGCCATCGGCAACCTCGATGTCACAGTGGCCAAGACCGATGACATGTTGGCTGGGGAATACGCCCGCGAAGCCCTGAAACGCGGCCTGAAAATCGAAGACAAGCTGGGCACCAACCCCTACAAGTTTGGGATGATTGGAGCCACGGACAGCCATACCTCCCTGGCTACCGCCGAGGAAGAAAATCTCTTCGGCAAGCATTCCGGCTATGAGCCCAAGGTCGGCCGGATGACTCATCCCTTCATGAAAACCGAAAAAGGGTCCATCATTGGCTGGCAAATGGTTGCCTCCGGTCTGGCCGCCGTTTGGGCCACCGAAAACACTCGCGAGGCCATCTTCGATGCCATGCAGCGCAAAGAGGTTTACGGAACCACGGGGCCGCGCATGAGCCTGCGGATGTTTGGCGGTTGGGGATTTACCGATGAGGACATCAATTCCCGCATGCCGGCGGTTGTCGGCTACCAAAAAGGCTCCCCCATGGGCGGCGACCTTCGCGCCCGACCCGAGGGTGCGGGTGCCCCGACTTTCATGGTCTATGCATTGCGTGATCCCATCGGGGCCAACCTCGACAGGATCCAGATCGTGAAAGGCTGGCTCGACTCCGACGGAAGCACTCACGAAAAGGTCTACAATGTAGCCTGGTCTGATGACCGGAAGATGGATGAGAACGGCAAGATCCCGGCTGTCGGCAATACCGTGGATGTGGCCAACGCAAATTGGACCAATACCATCGGCGCCGGTGATCTGAGTGTTGTCTGGAGCGACCCTGATTTCGATGCCGACGAGAAGGCCTTCTACTACACGCGGGTTCTTGAAATTCCGCCCCCGCGCTGGACGACTTATGATGCCTTCCGTTTCGGTGTCGATGTGCCAGAGGGCGCGCCGACTTCGACACAGGAGCGCGCCTATTCGTCTCCCATCTGGTATCAGCCCAATAAATAAGTGGGGTTGTTCGGAATGAAGATGATTTCTTTGCGGCTCCTTCGGGAGCCGCTTCTCCATTTCTTCGTGCTTGGAGCCCTGATATTTGCTGTCTACGCCAACCTGGATGTTCGGGACGAAACCTCACCTGATGTCATCTCCATCTCGTCCGCACAGATCGACCGGCTGTCCACTCAGTTCACCTCGATCTGGCGCCGCCCCCCCACCAATGAAGAGCTCAACCACCTCATAGACGAATATGTCAGGGAAGAGGTCTACTATCGTGAGGCCTTGGCCCTGGGACTCGATCAGAACGACGCCGTGGTGCGGCAACGCATGCGCCAGAAAATCGAGTTTCTGGCCGATACGGGTGCCCAGATGCTGGAGCCTACCGAGGATGAACTTCAGACCTACTTGGCGGCGAACGAGGAGAAATACAACCTGAAGCCGTTGCGGGCCCTCGAACAGATTTTTCTGGGTCAGACGCCCAACGAGGATGACATCACCCGGGAATTGCGAGCCCTCAATGCAGATCGGACCAGGAACACCTCGGAGTTGAGTGAACGGACCATGCTCCCCGCCGAACTCCGCCTTTCCCTGCCCGATGCCATCGACAGTGTCTATGGCAATGGCTTCTTTGCCCAGATTGAGGATTTTCCGGTTGGCCAGTGGGGTGGACCGGTCGTGTCGGCCTATGGCGTACACCTGGTGAGGGTGCTCGATACCCAAGGGGCCCAGGCCCTCTCCGCAACGGAAATGCGCGACACAGTGCTGAGAGACTGGCAGGCCGTCAAAGCAAAAGAGCTGCGTGAACAAGACTATCTGGCGCGCAGGGAACGATTCACTATCCAGATTTACGGGCGTGATGAACAGGTGAAGGCCACCCCGAAATGAACTCTGCCAGAGGCACAATCCTGTGGACCCTATTTGCACTGGTCGCGGCATTCAGTTGCCGGGTCAACCCTGTGTTCGCCCATGAGTTACAACCGGGATATCTGGAACTGAACCTGATTGCCGAGGACGAATATTCTGTGGTCTGGAAGGTGCCGGCGGCGCGGGGACGCCCCATGGCCATCGCCGCAAGACTCCCCGTCAATTGCACGCCGGACATGCCCGAACAACCCATCTGGGATGGCTCAGCCTATGTGGCCCGTTGGAACGTGAAATGTCCCGGCGGTCTGGAAGGGGGAACCATCCAGATCGATGGTTTGGCACAGACGGCCACCGATGTCCTGGTTCGGTTCGACTATTCCGATGGCGTCAACGAGGCCCGCCGGCTGACTCCGGGCGGCCCCTCCTTTATCGTCCCCTCACAACCTAATCCCCTAGAAGTAGCGCGTGCATATCTCCTACTCGGCGTGGAACATATTTTATCCGGCTTCGACCATCTTCTGTTCGTTTTTTCGCTGCTGCTCCTGGTCAAGGGATCCCGCCGTATCCTGGCTACGGTGACCGCATTCACTCTCGCCCACTCTCTGACCCTGGCGATTGCGACACTGGGTTTGGTCCACATCAGCGGGCCGCCGGTCGAGGCCACCATTGCTCTGAGTATCGTCTTTATTGCGGCGGAGATCATTCACAGCCGAAGAGGCAAACCGGGATTGACCGAAAGATTCCCCTGGGTGGTTGCTTTCACCTTCGGCCTGCTTCACGGCTTCGGATTTGCCGGAGCATTGACTGAACTCGGCCTGCCGCAAAAATCGATTCCCGTCGCCTTGCTGCTGTTCAATGTCGGTGTCGAGATTGGCCAGCTTCTTTTCATTGCCGCAATGTTCGCTATGGCGGTCCTGGCTCGCCAACTCACCCGCCGCGCAATGGTGCCGTTGCCCGCATGGATCCGGGTTGTCCCCCCCTATGCGATTGGAAGTGTGGCGATGTTCTGGGTCATCCAGCGTGTCACCAGCTTCATGGAGTAGCCGGGTTTTGTTTTGGCAAACTACCTCTACTAGTCCGATACCTGAAATAAGGCTCACTACGAATAGTGAGCCTTATTGATGTGGTAGCCCCTACGTCCCAGTATGCGAACCTTACCAAAGCGCTCCCCTTTGGCCAATCTCCCCATGCGGTGTTCCGGTTATCTCCGGCTCATTCCCCTCAAGGAAAGAAGGGAGATTTTCGATTTAGCACCCAAGTGAATCTACCGCAACCTTCTATGGTGCCCATAAATACCCCGGGATTTTGAACGCGCTGCAAACTTATTTTTTTTCGTGCCTACGAAACCAGGAGAAGTCCAATCATCTTAATCGTGTGACTATTCCCACTTCCACTCCTCAAGTTCCTTGAGCAGGGCCCGTGCGGGCTTTTGAGCAATCACAATATATTCATTGTCAGGAAATTCTTTTGCATTGTGGGATGACATAATAATGGTCTGCACCAAACGCATCGCCATAAGGTTGAACAACACATCAAGTTCACCTTCCTCAAGCACAAATTCTTCTTTATAACCCTGAACAATTTCTCGCGCTGCCGATTCAATGCGGTCTTCTCCAAGCAGAGCATATGCAAGTGTGATGGCGAGTTCATTAATATGGGTTCCAAGTTGAATATCCCCGAAATCAATGAGCCCAGCTATTTTCGTAGGCCTATCATCAGCGACCAGCAAATTTTGTTCATTCGCGTCGCTGTGTATGACAGACCTCCGCAAATACTGGAGCTTGGGTAAAACATCTGCTTCATAAGTGCCATAAATTCGTTCAATTCGCGCACGATCATCTCTATCGGCAACGTCCTTAAGGTAAGCTTTGCAGGCCCCTACGTTATCAAGGTTCCATAAGTCGTCTGGTCTATGTGCTGCGGGATGAGCATAACCTTTCATGGCCCTTGAGAACCGCCCCATAAAACAGCCTATGTCGTAGTAGAGCTCTGGGCTCCTTTGAGCGTCAGCCAGAATACTCCCCTCTAGAAAGGTGAATAGGCGAACTGCAAACCCATCTACGACAGTAATCGCATCACCACTTCTGGTCACAATGACATGAGGAACAGACAGCTCAGTTGCCGTTGCTCTTAAATGCTCGAGGGCCTCTGTTTGCATATGTATCTCTTCAATAACCCACCTTTTGTTGGCAATTTTGAAGACATAACTACCGCTTGAAGTCTTGATGCGCGCATTTTGGTCTTCATAAGAGACAAGGGAGGATATCTCTCCTTCAATGCCATACAACTCCAAAGCAAGATGAGCGATGGTCTCATTATCAAAATTGGGGACTTGGCTCGGCATCGTATTCTCTCTTTTCAAGAAATCCTCTTGGGCCAGCTATAACAGTTTGAG
>CBDTVL010000297.1:0-4422 GCA_965363755.1 uncultured Sulfitobacter sp. | reverse complement strand
GCCGCTTCGCAGCCGCAGCGAAGGTCGGCTTTCCGCCCTTACTACCGAAATGTGCATGTCGCAGCATCGATCACTAAGCGCTCAACTCAGTCATCTGACAATTTCGGTCAGCTGATGGGGCCGGGCGCTGGGTCTTTGGATCAGAGTCCAAGTTCGACAAGCACAATGCTCAGGAGAACCAGCCCGGCATATATCACAACAGCCCAGTGCACGATCCGCCCAACCCATGTTGTGGTGCGCCATGTGTGGTACCGTTCCTTGAGGGTTGGGGCAGGGGGAGGTATTCTGGAACCGCCATCGATCTCATCCGGTTTGTTTTGCCCCGAAAGGCCCCATGCAGTTCCTAACCCGCCGGTTTCGTCTAACACTGGCCCTTCTGGTGGGGTCGGCGGTGGGGGCTTCGGGGTGGGCTTGGCGGCATGCTCGGCGATGATCCTGTTCCAATCGTCGTTGTAGGGGCCGGGGTAAAAATCTCCATCAAGGCTGTTTTCCAGCAACTTGAAATGATCCTTATCCTGCGGCGACATTTTGGCTGGTTCCAGATCCACCACTCCAAGTGCCATTGTCAGTTGTCTGCTCGACAGCATTTTCATCTTTGCCAGATCGAATAAGCGCTCGCGCAGGACCAGAACTTTGTCACGGTGCGGCTCTAAGCCGGTTTCGCGCAGCACGATGATGCCTTCTCCGTCCATATTGAATTTGCGCGGGCGTTGGGAGGATTCGTCGATCACGCGGGAATGCACATAGTGATAAAGCTCCTGAGCCGGCACGGTGCCATCACCATTGGCGTCAGCTGCCCCGGCCAATCCGTCGATAAAGTGTTTGGTAAAAATGCCGTGGCCGTAGTCGGGGTTTTCTTTGGCGATCTGTATCTTGGGCGAGGCGGTCATTATGAACGTACCGGAACCGCGCACCTCGGCCTGTACCTGATCCGCGATTCCCGAGCGGTTGTATTCTGCCCCGACAGCCCCCGCATAACAACAATCCAGTGCCAATAGGCGCGACCTGGCCGGGCCGCTGTCCATGACGTCCAATAGGCCAGCGACCTTGAGCGAGGTCGAGGCGATGCGATCCTGTTTGGTGTTTTCGAACGCCAGATGTAGCCGTCCGTTGCGATCAACCAAACCGTGACCGGAGTAATACAGCAACACAAAGTCGTTCCGATCAAGGCTGCTGACCACGTCTTCTATCAGGTGGAATGCTTCGTGATGCTGGCCATCCAGAACTGTATGTATCTTGTCGTATGGCTTGCCCGGTGTCCCGGTCAGCATCTCCTTCAGGCCGCGCACGTCGCTATGCGGAAACGACAGATCAAGCAATCCTTCTTCGGCAGGGAATTTTGACTGGCCAATCAGAATTGCGATTTTACGCGCGTCTGCCATGGAATCATCCTTTGGCCGTGCTGGCGAGCATCGCCTGTAACGTCTGCTCGAATTCGCCGGACCGCAAATTCCTGGCGTCGATCTCAAGTATTGTGCCGTCCGGCATGCTGATCTTGCCCTGCACTGATCTTTCGCGATTGAAATAGGCGCCCAGCGTTTCGATCAACGCACCCGCAGCAGAGCTTTTTGCGAGATCCAGCAGGATCTTTCCGATGATCAGTGCGCCACCACGGTCGCCTTGGATGGCCTCATGGTGGCCAAGCTCGGCAACGACACCATCAGCCTCTTGCAAGACCTGATTCAGGTCTCGTGCAAAGGCCTGAAGGCTTTCATCGTCAAGACTATCTGATGATATGTCGAGTTCTATGGCCATCGATATTTCCTTGAAGGAAGAGGTCGTCGTAAGTCAGTTCTCAGAAATATCATGAATACCGGCGCATTGGGTGCCGCTGCGTCAAGTACCGGCTGAACTGGCGGCAGTAGGGTTTGCCCTACTTGCGTTTGGTTGGAACCCCGTAAAGTTCCAGCCGATGGCCCCGTAACTCGTATCCCAGCTTTGCTGCAATGCGTTCTTGCAGCGCCTCGATCTCAGAATCGACAAATTCGATCACTTCACCCGAATTCATGTCAATCAGGTGGTCGTGATGGTCGCGTTCTGCGTCTTCATATCGCGCCCGTCCGTCGCCGAATTCGAGTTTTTCCAGAATGCCGGCCTCTTCAAACAGCTTGACGGTGCGATAGACCGTGGCAATCGAAATGCCGCTGTCGATGGCGCTGGCACGGGCATAAAGCTCTTCCACATCGGGGTGATCGTCGCTGTCTTCCAGCACCTGCGCAATAACACGCCGCTGGCCGGTCATCCGCAGTCCTTTGGACGTCGTGCGGTCAATGATAGTTTCGCTCATGTCGTGGACCTTTGGGTACGCCGTGGTGTTCGGTTTAACCTGTCGCCGTTATGGTTTCCAGACGCTTTCTGGTTCTTTCGCATTTGCAGCATAAGGTTGACTTATGATGGCGGATGCCCCATGTGCCCCTCAGCGATACCTTCTGCCGCGTGAGCAGTCAGAAGAACGAGTGGACTAAAACCCGCCCATAGAACAGTGAAAACGGTTCTGACCCGAGGCATCGCACCTGTTCCCAAAATCACGCGTGGGGCCAAAGCGCTAAGACGATCCAGAGGCATGTCGCCTTTTGGGTTTGAGTTTTTGGTGCACCCAACGCGCGGCCCGTACGGGCCGCAAAAAACACATGGTTCGTGCATTTGCGCGGGCCGAAAGGATATGAATTGAACGATACGACTGAAACTGTTGCAAAAACTGTGACAAACGACTTTGCCATTATGGGCTTGCCCAAATCACTGATCACGCGCCTGACGGCGATGGGGATCACAGAACCGACGCCGATCCAGAATCAGGCGATTCCACATGCCCTGAATGGGCGCGACGTGATGGGGCTTGCTCAGACCGGTACTGGCAAGACTGCCGCATTTGGGCTGCCGCTTGTGGCGCAGATGCTTGCGAGCGGCGGCAGGCCGGCGCCAAAAACCGTGCGCGGTCTGGTGCTGGCACCAACCCGTGAACTTGCAGGCCAGATTGCAGAGCACCTGCGGGCTTATTCGCTCGGCTCGCCGCTCAAGGTGGCCATGGTTGTGGGGGGGCAGTCCATCAATACCCAGATCAAACGGCTGGAGCGTGGGGTGGACCTGCTGGTCGCCACGCCGGGCCGTCTGATCGACTTGATGGACCGGCGTGCGCTGCGTCTGGATGAAACCACATTTCTGGTGCTGGATGAGGCTGACCAGATGCTGGATCTCGGATTTATTCATGCACTGCGCAAGATTGCCGCGATGCTGCCGGACGAACGTCAGACCATGTTGTTTTCGGCAACCATGCCCAAGCAGATGAACGAACTTGCCAGCAGCTATCTGACCCGCCCGATCCGGGTCGAAGTGTCGCCTCCGGGCAAGCCAGCGGACAAAGTGACACAAGAAGTGCATTTTATTGCCAAGGCTGAGAAACCCAAACTGCTGATCGAAAAGCTCGACAAACACCGCGACGAGCTGGCGCTGGTCTTTGGCCGCACCAAACATGGTTGTGAAAAGCTGATGAAGTCGCTGGTGAATGCCGGTTTTGCCGCTGGGTCGATCCATGGCAACAAATCGCAAGGTCAGCGCGACCGCGCGATTGCTGCGTTTAAGGCGGGTGAAATTCGGGTGCTTGTGGCCACAGATGTCGCAGCCCGGGGGCTCGATATTCCTGATGTGCGTCACGTCTACAATTTTGATCTGCCCAATGTACCGGAAAACTATGTCCACCGGATTGGCCGGACAGCACGTGCCGGTGCCGATGGCGCGGCAATTGCATTCTGTGCGCCTGACGAGATGGGCGAATTGAAGGCGATCGAAAAGGCGATGAAAAAAGCCATTCCTGTCGCTTCGGGTCGGCCGTGGGAATCTTCAGAAATTCCTGACAAGCCAAAAGGTCGCGGCGGTCGACGCGGCACCGGGAGACCGGGCGGTAGCGCTGGCGGCGGTGGTGGCGGGTATTCCGGCAAGCCGGGTGGCGGAAACCGGCGCAGACGCTCTGGCGGCGGCGGTGGCAAATCCGGCGGCGGTCAGCGCGCGGCGTAGTAGCTTTGAGGTAAGGTGGATGTTTCCACCTTACCTCGTAACGTGTCCATTAAGTATAGAGCGACGGAACTCCCATTTGGGCGTGGATGTCATTTACCTGCTCAGCCTTCATGCCATAAGCTGATGCAAGCTTGTGCAGATACTCCGCCTCTTCCCGACTGTCGAGGTTGATCCCCAGAACCGACATTGCATACATCTGCGCTTGCATGCCGTTTGGCGTCTGGCTGACCAAACCGTCAATGTCGACCGGGCCCTGCAATTCTGCTTGAACAAAACTGGCTTCTTCTGACGATACGTCATCGCCGAGCTGACCGACCAGTTTTTCGCGTTCTGCATCATCCAGTTTTCCATCCGACTTGGCCGCTTGAATCATGGCGCGCAGCATCAATCCAGCCGCTGCCTCCTGATCCG
>CBDTVL010000296.1:0-4431 GCA_965363755.1 uncultured Sulfitobacter sp. | reverse complement strand
ACATCCCCAACAAGTACCGGCATCGTGACCGCGCTCACATCGGGGCAGTCAACTTTTCGGGATACCAAGTGACATTAGCGCTTGGCCGGGCCTATGGCGCAGGCAGCAGATCAACCGTCACCTCCGCTACAACACAACCGTTCACCTGCACCCCAAGACGATGGGCACCGAGATAAAGCTGAAATGTCGTCGCATCCGCCTTAAATCGATGAGATTTGCGCATTGTGAGTGGCAAATCCGGCGCCAGCACGGCCTGTTTCAACTTGAACACTTTTGGCGCAGTTTTGCCGCCGGACTTTGCGAACCAAATGACATAATCCACCAACACCGGTGTCTCTGCCTGCGCAGTCAGCGTGACGTCAAACCCCATCACATCACCGATATGGATCGGCCCGGTCGTGATTTTGATATCTACTTCGACTTTGGCCTTGGGGTCATATCCGATCATCGCCAAAGCTCTTGGAGTGCCCTGCTTGATCAAAACACGCAGCGCATGACGGGTCATCCAGTCGAGTTCCTGCCTGTCCTGTTCGCCTCGCACTCTCCAGGCCTCAAGCCAGTCCATCATCAGATCAGGATCTTTTTTCGCAATATCATTCAAATGATTAGAGACCGATCTTGTCACGTAACGGGTTGAATCGGCATGCAAGACATCAAGCAGTGGCAATATCTGGTCCGGGTGCATTGCCACGGCCTTGGCCCACGGCAATCGTGGCCGCGTTCCTTCGCTGACCAACCGGCGCACATGGTAGTTTTCATCGCGCGCCCAAATCGCCAGACGCGCCAGTGTCGCGTCTGGCCAGCGCGTCAGAAACGGTCGAATATAAAATTCCATCGAAAACCGCTGGGTCGCGGCATAGAGCAGATCAAGCGCTCGTTCTCGATGTTCTTCCAACCCATGGCGCACCGCCAGTATGCCCGGCAGAGCGTGAATGAAACGGCCAAAATCACCATCGTTCAGGCTGGCATCCAGCGGCGGCGGCATGCACACCTCTAGCTGATCAGCCATCTCAGGGAAATCTGGCGAAAGATGCGGTTCAAGGCAATCCGCCATCCACTCCAACCGCTCCAAAAGCTCCCTTTCAGGAAACCCGGCCAACGCTTCAGCCTGAAAGCACTGCGCGTCAAAAGCCGGTAATCCCGCTGAGAATTCGACCGCAAGATCACTTAAGCTTTCCGCGTTAAACAGATGATCTTTTAGAGAAAAACCTGACATCTAAAGGGTCGCGTTTGTGCTACCACCATCCAGCAGGATGTTCTGACCCACAATGTACCCCGCGTGCTGGGAACACAAGAACGCACACGCCGCGCCAAATTCTGCCCGCGTGCCATACCGCCCGGCCGGGATAGCCGCACACCGTTCGGCCCGCGCTTCTTCGATCGAGATACCTTTGGCCTTCACCACACCACCGTCCAGCGCAACGGCGCGGTCCGTGTCATGAATGCCCGGCAATAAATTGTTGATATTTACGCCACTGCCTGCGACCTGCCGCGAAGTACCCGCGACATAGCCGGTCAGCCCGGCGCGAGCGGCATTCGACAAACCAAGAACCGCAATTGGGGCTTTGACTGATTGCGAGGTGATATTGACCACGCGACCCCAACCTCGCTCCATCATGCCAGGCAACAATGCCGTCATCAACGCAATCGGCGTCAGCATATTCGCGTCGAGTGCCGCCATAAAATCAGAGCGTTCCCAGTCAGACCACATGCCCGGCGGCGGCCCCCCTGCATTGGTCACCAGAATGTCGACCTCACCCGCAGCTTCCAGAACTGCCGCGCGCCCGTCTTCGGTGGTGATATCAGCAACAACTGACGTCACCTCAACCGCGTATTCTGCGCGTATGGCAGCCGCTGACAACTCAAGCGCTTCTGCGCCGCGCGCGTTCATCACCAGATGTACCCCCGCTGCCGCCAGCGCTTCGGCACATCCCAGCCCCAAACCTTTGCTCGATGCACAGACCAGCGCCCGTTTGCCCGCGATTCCCAGATCCATTTGTGATCTCCCTGATCAGAATTTCCCCTTAGTTAACATCTGCATCGTAGATATTGCTAGTAAAACCAGACCGGCGCTCCATTTGATAACGTTAGCAAGAAACAAACCGTCAATTCACGTCCTGCACAGGAACATGAAACCCAAATGTTAGATGACACCTCAGACGTCCCTGCGCACTTCGTGCCGGTTTACCGCGCCGGCCAGTTCTGTGTCGTAGATGGGGTCAACCTGGGCGATCCTCTCTCTGTCGCGGACGACATTTTACTTGATGATGTCTACGCCCTTGGACGCACCGCGAGGCTTGCGCGGTTGCGGATACAGGCGCATGGCAACGACAAGTACCGTGTCGATGCGGCCTCCAATCTGGGGATACCCGGCAACACATTACATCTTGATTGCGTCGTGACTCTGATGTCGCAGGACGGCGATACGGCAGATGTATTTGTCCTGGTCGAAGTCGACGCATGTGGTGACATATCCCAAATCTATCTCCTCCCCATCGCACCATTGGCCAAGAAGAAAAAATATGCAGTGGTCGGGATTGATAAGGCGACCGCGCGCCAGAAGCTCGCGCAGGCAGCCTGCGTGTCGTTCACCCGCGGCACTCACATCACCACAGCAACCGGCGCGCCGGTCGCCATCGAGGACCTCGTTGAAGGTGACCGGATATTGACCCGGGACGATGGAGTGCAGGAGATTCGCTGGATCGGTCAGAACACGGTGCGCGCGGTGGGGCCTTATGCGCCCGTCCGCATCGCGGCTGGTACATTCAGCAATGAGCGCGACCTTGTGATCAGTTCGGATCACCGTCTGTTCTTTTACGAGCGCACTGATGGGCGGTGGGATCGCCGTACCGAACGACTCGTCAGGGCGCGACACCTGATCAACGGGACCTCGGTTAAGGCGCAGCAGGGTGGTTTTGTCGACTATTTTCAGCTGCTGTTTGACAGACATCAGATCATCTATGCCGAAGGCATCGCTGCTGAGTCTCTGCGCATCAATCCCATCACGCGGTCGGCCTTGCCAGAAAACCTCAGCCGTTTACGGGGGGCAGATATCGCTGCGTATACCGAGCAACCACACAATGGTGTCGATGTCGCCCACGCGTTGCCCGTCCAGCCGGATCCGGCAGAACCGCTGCGGCCCGGCTCTTCTGGGTGAGTCACTAATGCTAGATTGTCTGCGAAGATCTTGTTTACGCCACAGCAACGCCCTGCCTTGATCCATCTGGGCCCGTGTCGTTCAGCTATGCCCACCTCGGGTCCGATTTTCTTGCGCTCGCCCCGTTCCCTGCCTATACGCGCGGATATGCTCGATATGCCCTCAAACCGCCCCGAATTGCCGCCCGAAATCGCCCGTCGCCGGACCTTTGCGATCATCTCGCATCCGGATGCCGGGAAAACCACGTTGACGGAAAAATTTCTGCTGTTCGGCGGGGCCATTCAGATGGCCGGACAAGTCCGCGCCAAAGGCGAGGCGCGTCGCACTCGATCAGACTTTATGCAGATGGAAAAAGACCGGGGCATTTCGGTTTCTGCCTCTGCCATGTCCTTTGATTTCAAAGAGTTCCGGTTCAATCTGGTGGATACCCCGGGCCACTCTGACTTTTCGGAAGACACCTATCGCACGCTCACGGCAGTAGACGCGGCTGTGATGGTGATTGACGGCGCAAAAGGTGTTGAAAGCCAGACCCAGAAACTGTTTGAAGTCTGCCGCCTGCGGGATCTGCCAATCCTGACGTTCTGTAACAAAATGGACCGCGAAAGCCGCGACGTCTTTGAGATCATCGACGAGATACAGGAAAATCTGGCGATTGACGTGACCCCGGCCAGTTGGCCAATCGGTCTGGGACGCGATTTCATCGGTTGTTATGACCTGCTGCGCGACCGGCTGGAGCTCATGGATCGCGCTGATCGCAACCGGGTGGCCGAAACCATCGAAATCAATGGTCTGGATGACCCAAAACTGGCAGAACATGTGCCGGCCGAATTATATGACAAACTGGTTGAAGATCTGGAGATGGTGCGCGAACTGATGCCGCCGCTGGACCCGCAAGCGCTGCTGGATGGAACGCTGACTCCAATCTGGTTCGGCTCGGCCATCAACTCTTTTGGCGTGCGCGAGCTTATGGACGGCATTGCTAGATTTGGCCCACAACCCCAGATACAATCGGCTGAACCTCGCAATATTTTGCCCGAAGAAACAAAGGTTTCGGGATTTGTCTTCAAGGTGCAGGCCAATATGGACCCCAAGCACCGAGATCGCGTGGCCTTTGTTCGCATGGCGTCAGGCCATTTCAAGCGCGGCATGAAGCTGACTCATGTGCGGTCCAAAAAAATCATGGCGATTAGCAACCCGGTGATGTTTCTAGCGTCTGACCGTGAACTTGCGGAAGAGGCTTGGGCGGGCGATATCATCGGCATTCCCAACCATGG